>JBDLID010000013.1:0-39408 GCA_039715055.1 Thermodesulfobacteriota bacterium
CGAGGGTGCAGGGTCGAGGGTGCAGGGTCGAGGGTGCAGGGTCGAGGGTGCAGGGTCGAGGGTGCAGGGTCGAGGGTGCAGGGTCGAGGGTGCACCTCACACCTTAACCAATTATTTTCACACCTTATACCTTATACCTTATACCTTATACCTTTTACCCTGCCCCTTTTACCTTTTACCTTGCACCCTTACTTCATCGCTGTTGTCCTGAAGGTATTTTACCAGGTCGTGGCAATTGTACTCTCCTGCGGAATCGATGACGGTCTGATCGTATTTGTTTCTGATTGTGATATCGGCACCCGCCTGCCTCAGGATTTCCACCACCTGCAGGGCCTTGCAGCCTGAGCCGCGGACTGTCATATGATGGAGGGGGGTTCCCCCGGACTTATCCTGACGGTTGACGTCAGCTCCCGCGTCAATAAGCAGTTTCACCAGTGGGGCATCACTGTTGCGCCCCCTGCCTGCCACCAGATGGAGAGCGGTGTAGCCGTATTTGTCTGCGGCGTTGACATCGGCACCTGCTGCAATGAGTACACGGATAATTTTCAGAGAACTGTGTTTGTTTGTCACGGCGGTGTGAAGTGGCGTGTATCCAAGGCGATCCCTGTGCTCAAGATCGGCCCCCTCCCTGATCAGTTGGAGTGGCCTGGCCTCACCTTGAGAGTAGCTGATAGAGATTGCGGTCTGAAGATCAGACATTTTCATGGCCTCCTGCAGGGATGCCGGAGCCTTTACTTGAGTAGTCTTTTTCTTTTTTGAGGGTTTAGCCGCTGTTGCAGGCGCTGGCTGGACACTCTTGTAAGGGTAGGATTTGACCACTGCCCAGCCCAGGTCAACCCTGTATTTGAATACAAGACTCAAGCGGTGATCATGCCACTTGTTGTCAATCAGTTCCATGCAGTTGAAATTGATGGTCCGTTTTTCCGGATCCTTACTCTGCCGGCTGTCATCAATGTAGGACATCCCCTTGAGATGCTGAAATCTGGAAGTGCAGTGACTCCTGGCAAGTATAAAAAAGACCCCGGCATGGTCTTTCTTAAGTGGCAGGTTGTAAAAAGCAGACCAGTTGTCGTTTTCGCGGAGCAGGTAGATTTTACTCTTCGTCGTCCCATCTACCTCGGTATGGGAAATGGTCACGGTCGCAAAGTCTTCCAGCTGATGCACTGAAACCCTTGAAGCCGTCTCGAGGATGACATCGCGGCCCTCTGCCTGCAGCATCTGAGTGATAGCCAGATGTTCGGGTGAATCATCAAAGACAGATGACTTGACCGACGGTTCGGCTGCTGTCGCAATACACCACGGAGTTGTGATGCCTGCCATGATCAACAGGCCTAAGAGCACAGCCGCCCGCCACTTCTCCCGCCATGGCATATGATTACAGACAATGGCGGCAGCTTTTGCATGGTCTCTCATACTCGTCTCCCTGATAATGGATTCGGCGACTGCCTTATGGCGATTCCTTAACTGTTTTCCTTCAGCCCTCCAGCTTTCAACTCAACAATGTAGGCTCTTATATTATCTCTAACCTGGCGGTAGCAGTCAAGGACCCGCTCTTCATCTGCAAGCCCTTTGGCAAGCCTGGGAGGATCGGGAAAGCCGTGGTGAATTTTGACGGTCTTGCCGGAAAAAAGGGGGCACTGTTCGTCGGCGTGACCGCAGACGGTGATGACCAGGTCAAACTCAATGCCCTTGAACTCATCGAGAAGAGTAGAGTTGTGGGTCGAGATGTCGACACCGGCTTCTGCCATAACTTTAATGGCATACGGGTTGAGGCCGTGGGCCTCAATACCAGCCGAGTAGACCTCACAGGTGTCCCCCAAAAGCTGGCGACCGAACCCCTCCGCCATCTGGGAACGGCAGGAATTCCCGGTGCAGAGAAAAAGAATCTTCTGTTTTTCCACTTTTTTCATTCCTTCAACAAATTGTAAAGACAACGTGGAGAAATTTAAAAAACACATAATGCTCTATTTTGGCAGGATAATTGTGCCACAGGTATAGGTGTAGGTGTAGGTGTAGGAAGGTAACTTATTACTACCGTGAACATAATGAAATAATAGAAATGGCAAACTCAATCCGGAAATCAGTAAGATGTCCCCGGTCCTCGTGCTATGCTTACAATATGCAATCATTGCAGCCTTATCCTTTTTTACCACCGCTGTTGGCAACCTTGAATCAAGATAATACCCTTGTCATCCTACCACGTTCTTTATAAAATTATTGTAAGGGTATGATTTTTTTCAAAGGGAGTGTGTATCATATGAAATTTCAAAGAGACGTACCCACTTTAGTCATGGTGCTGATGATTTTTCTATTACTTCCCGTACCTATCGCTTTCAGTGGTACTGAAGATTCACCGGCTAAACGTGATTCATCTATCCGTTTCAGCCGTCTCACTACTGAGAGTGGACTTTCCAATGACAATGTGCAGGGAATTGTCCAGGACGACCTCGGATTTATGTGGTTTGCCACCCTTGACGGATTGAACCGCTATGACGGGTATGATTTCAAGGTATTCCGGCATGATCCTGACGATCCCCTCAGCCTGAGCGGCAACCAGCTGCGAAAATTGTACAGGGACAAGTCCGGCTATCTCTGGGTAGCAACCTGGAGTGATGGACTCAATAAATACCTTCCCGAAACAGAGACTTTTCTTCACTATCAACACGATCCGGACAATCCAGACAGCTTGAGCCATAATGCTATCAGTGGAATGCTGGAAGATCGGGCAGGAGTATTTTGGATTGGCACTCGCGGAGGTGGTCTGAACCGTTTTGATCCAGCAACAGGAAAGTTCACTCATTATCGACATAATCCGGACGATCCGAGCAGCCTGTCCCATGATTTTGTGATGGCTGTCCTCGAAGACAGGCGAGGAGACCTCTGGGTGAGCACATACGGGGGGCTCAATAAACTGAATATTGCAAGTGGAACTTTTACCCGTTATCGACACGATCCTGCCTCTCCTCACAGCCTGAGTAATAATGCTACGTTTGGCCTTTATGAAGATCATGCCGGAGTGCTCTGGATTGCCAGTGAAAATGGTTTGAATCGTTTCAACCACCAAACAGAAACCTTTTCTTCCTATAAACACGATCCCGATAATCCAGTCAGCATGGGGTGTAACTTCATAGCCTCGGTGCTGGAGGATCGTTTGGATAATTTCTGGGTTTTCACCTACGGCTGTGGGCTGAATCATTTTGACCGTGAAAATGAAACGTTCACCCGCTTTGAGCATGACCCTGCCGATCCAGCCAGTATGGGGCATAACAAGATTTTTACCAGTTACCTGGACCGGGAGGGTAATTTATGGATGGGAACCTATGGTGGCGGTGTTACCTATCTCGATAATAACGCTAAAAATTTCAGGCCTTACCAGCACATTCCTGAAGATTCGACCAGTCTGAGTCATAATGCCATAAATGGCATCTATAAAGGTCGCTCAGGAAAGATCTGGATCGGCACAGATTACGGTTTGAACCATTTTGATCAAAAGAAGGGTACATTCAAACGTTATTACCACGATTCCAATGATCCTCGCAGCCTGAGTTACGATTCAGTACTTGCCATTTACGAAGATCAGACAGGGACGATATGGGTCGGCACAGAAGACGGGCTTAACCGTTTTAACCGAGAGACAGAGACATTTACCCGGTACCACCATGATCCGCAGGACCCGCAAAGCCTGGGTGGGGACCAGGTGTATTCAATCCTGGAGGACCGGTCAGGAAAGCTGTGGTTCGGCACCTGGACTGAAGGACTGGATATGTTTGACCGAGAGACCGGCACGTTCAGCCATTTTCAACACCAGCCGGACAACCCGGAGAGTATCAGCCACAACGGTATTGTCGCACTGCATGAAGACAGTTCAGGGGTGCTGTGGGTTGGGACGTATGGTGGTGGTCTGAATCGATTTAATCGAGAGAGCAGCACCTTCCAACGCTACCAACACGATCCGGACGATCCGGGCAGCCTGAGCAACAATCTTGTCTTCTCAATCTATGAGGACAAGACCGGCTCTCTCTGGTTTGCTACAGGTGGGGGACTTAACAAACTCGACAGTAAACAGGAGCGATTCACGCACTATACAGTAAAAGACGGACTTCCAAACGATGTGGTCTACGGAATACTGGGAGATAACCGGGCAAATCTCTGGCTGAGCACCAATCAGGGGCTGTCACGGTTCAACCCTCGATCAGAAGAGTTCAAAAACTATGACAAAAGTGACGGACTGCAGGGAAACCAGTTTAACCTTGCCGCCAGTGGCCAAAGTGATGATGGCCTGATGGTATTTGGTGGGCCCAGTGGTTTGACCGTTTTTTATCCGGAACAGGTTACAGATAACCCCAGCCCTCCGCCAGTTGTAATCACCAACTTCCTGTTGGCAAATCAACCTGTCTCTCCCGGGGATGAGTCACCACTGAAGAAATCCATTCTTGAAACCGAACATCTCACGCTTTCCTACCTGGATCAGGTTTTTTCGTTTGAGTTTACTGCGTTGAACTATCAATCTTCTAATAAAAACCGATACAGATATACCATGGAGGGCTTTACCAAAAAATGGACTGAAGTAGGAAGCGATCGACGCTTTGTCACCTACACGAATCTCGACCCTGGTGAGTACATTTTCCGGGTGACTGGCGCTAACAATGACGGAGTGTGGAATGATGAAGGGGATTCCCTCAAAGTGACAATCATACCGCCATGGTGGACGGCATGGTGGGCTTACGTGCTCTATTTTGGCATGATCACTTTTTTGATATTGTCTCTCATGCAATACCGCACGATTGCACTGCGGCGCAAAAGAGAGGAATTGGAGCAGCTGGTAGCCAGGCGAACCAGGGAGCTGGTTGCCTTAAAAGAGGAGGCTGAGGCAGCTGACCAGGCCAAATCTCTCTTCCTGGCCCACATGTCCCATGAACTTCGCACTCCCCTTACTGTTATCCTCGGATACTCTGAATTACTCTCCATGGACAGTGATGCTACAAGTGATCAACAGGAAAAATGCTACGCCATCAATCGGAGTGGTACCCACCTGCTGAACATAATCAATGACGTTCTGGATATCGCAAAGATCGAGGCAGGCCGTGTTGACCTGAACCTGGCCTCCTTTGACCTGCGGCAGATGCTGCAAGATGTTCATAAAATGTTCATGAACCGAGCCAGGAGTGAGGGATTATACTTCAACCTGCAGGTTGCCCCTGATCTTACCCGTAATATCAAAGCCGATGAAGGCAAGCTGCTTCAAATCCTAATCAACCTACTGGGTAATGCGATTAACTATACCCAGGAAGGCGGATTCACTCTCCGTGCACGAACCCAAAATAAGGCCGATGATCCGACAATGGTTACCCTGCAACTGGAGGTTGAGGACAGCGGACCTGGGATTCCTGAAGAAAAGAGGGAGCAGATTTTTGAGCCTTTTACTCAGGTTAAAAGTAAATCTGGTACGAAGAGGGGTAGCGGCCTGGGGTTAACGATCACCAGATCATACATAGAATTAATGGAAGGGGAGATAAGCGTCCACTCCACGGTTGGCGAGGGTTCACTCTTCACGGTCGATCTGCCGGTGGCTTTGTCGGAGGAGACAGGACTCAAAGGTGATGAAACTGCGACTCCAGAAATAAAAGCGTTGCTGCCAGGTGAATCCAAACGGCGGATTCTTGTGGTGGACGATGAAGTGGAAAACAGGATCCTGCTGAGAAACCACCTGGACAAGGTGGGCTTTGAAGTGCAGGAAGCAGAAAATGGCAGGGAGGCTCTATCCCTGTTTGAAAAGTGGCAGCCTCATTTCATCTGGATGGACCTGCGCATGCCGGAAATGGATGGCTATGAGACTACGGCCAGGATTCGTCAACTTCCCGGTGGTGAGACCGTCAAAATTGTAGCGCTCAGTGCCCACCTTTCCGTGGAACTACAGGAAAAGCTCCTGGATTGCGGTTGCGATGACTCGCTGAGCAAGCCTTACCAGGCCCATGCGCTATACGATATTATGGCCAGGCAACTAGGGATCGGTTACCAGTATAAGGAAACAGCCGGGACAGCAGAGACTCAGCCCGACAGGATAAGCAGGACGGCCATTGATAATCTCCCTCCTGAACTTCAAAAAACACTGTATGAGGCTGCCAGTTCTTTGAATGATCTGAAGTTTATCGCCGCATTGAAGCAGGTGCAGAGAATTGACCCGGCTCTGGCGGAGGGTTTGGCTCCATTGGCGCGGGAATTCCAATTCGACAAGATTTTACAATTACTTGGACATAACGGGAGAAAGCATTCATGAAATCTCTTGAGCCATCGATACATGCTTCCAAAATACTGGTGGTTGAAGATAATCAGGAAAGTCTCCAACTGCTGGTCGAAACGCTGCGTAACGAGGGATATCGAGTGCGTGGCGCCCGCGATGGCGACCTTGCCCTTCAAGGAGTTAAGCAGCTGACACCGGACCTGATCCTGCTTGACATCAAGATGCCGAAGATGGATGGCTTTTCAGTGTGCGCCGAGCTGTATCGCCAGCCTGAATACCAGAAAATCCCCATTATCTTCATCAGCGGACTGGATGATCCTGACTCCAAGTTGAGGGCATTCGAAATTGGAGGGGTCGACTATATTACCAAACCTTTTCAGAAAACAGAGGTGCTTGCACGAGTACAGAACCATCTCACCCTTGTCCATCACCGCAGAACACTGGAATCAGCACGGGATTTACTGGAAGAAAAGGTAAAGGAACGTACTGCAGAGCTGGCCAACAGCGAAGAGCGGTTTCGAAGTCTGGTTGAGCAGAGTTCGGATTTGATATGGGCAGTTGATAGTGACTGTACCTACATCTATGCCAGTCCGCAGGTTGAGACCATCCTGGGGTACAAACCGGAAAAGGTTATAGGTAAAACACTGTTTGACCTGATGCCGCCAGAAGAGGCTGACAGGTTAGCTGTGATTTTCAGCGATTTAATGAAATCGCATAAACCAATTGTTCAGTTGGAAAAGGTGAACCTGCACCGGGACGGCAGTCGCATTACCCTTGAGACCAGTGGCGTTCCATATTTTGACGGGTCTGGAAAGATCGTCGGCTATAGAGGAGTGGACCGGGATGTCAGTGAACGCAAAAAGGCTGAAGAACAACTGCATGTGTACGAGAACATCATAGCTGCTACTCAGGAGTTGATGTCCTTTGTCGATGAAAACTATGTCTATAGGGCTGTTAATGATGCCTATTGCAGTTACCATGACTTGAAAAGAGAGGATATTGTCGGAAAAACTGCTGCAGATATCCTGGGACAGGATGTATTTGAACGGACTGTCAAACAACACCTGGATCATGCCCTGGCCGGTCATACTGTCCAATATGAGTCCTGGTTCGACTATGCCGGTCAGGGCATGAGGTACATGGTTGTTACCTACAATCCTTTCCATAATACCGAGCAGATCATCACAGGTGTGGGGGTTATGGTGCGAGATCACACCGAACGGAAGCAAGCTGAAGAGTTATTATCAAAGAGTGAAGAGCAATTTCGCCGCCTGGTGGAAAAAGCCCCGGATATCATCTATCGTTACTCTGATCAACATGGCGGATCCTATTATTCACCCAGGGTAGAGGCGCTGCTTGGCTATACACCGGAGTATCTCCTCGAGCATCCCCAGCTTTGGCACGACAGCATCCACCCTGATGATCTGGTAATGGTAGATGCCGCCATTGCAGACCTCTTTTACGGTAAGGATTTCGACATAGAGTACCGTATCCGGGATGCCCAGGGGACCTATCATTGGTTCCATGACCGTAACACCAACATACAAGTCAGTGGCCAAGGTGCTGTTGTCGAGGGACTGGCCAGTGACATCACTGAGCGGAAACAGACAGAGGAGTTGCTTTTGAAGCAACACCACCGGCTGAAACAGATAAGCGAGATCCAACGCATCTTTCTGACCAGTACTGAAGACACACTCTATAATGATATTCTCGACTATATTTTAAAATATGTCGATTGTGAGTATGGCTACTTTGGCTTTATTGACGAGGCTGGGGACTTAGTCTGCCCTTCAATGGTTTTCGGTGTCTGGGATCAATGCCAGATCCCTGGCAAACAAGTTGTTTTTCCTAAGAAAGAGTGGTCAGGGATCTGGGGGGAATCTCTTATCCAGAAAAAATCGTTGTTCAAAAATCGTGACCTGACATTACCGAAGGGTCACCTGCAGTTGGCCAATGCCATAGCTCTTCCGGTCCTTTACAGGGATAAACTTATAGGCCAGATGGCCCTTGCCAACCGTAGTGAAGATTTTACAGATGACGATATTGAAAAACTCGAAGAAATACTCGTACAAATTGCTCCTGCCCTACAGGCTTATCTCAGTGAAGGGAGGCGCAGAAAAAAAGAGTTGCAGGCGCAAAAGCTGATCCGCCGTGCCAAAGAGGAGTGGGAGAAGACCTTTGATGCAATAGATGACATTGTCACCATTCAAGACAAAGACATGCACATCATTCGTGCCAATAGGGCCGCGCACGTTTATTTGGGAAAAGATGACGACGAATTGATTGGCAACCATTGTTACACTGTTTTTAGCGGTACCACTGAACCGTGCCCGGGTTGCCCGCTGCCGATAAGCGTAGAGACGCTGAAACCTCACTCGCAGATAGTAGAACATAAAGGGCGTGGGACAACATTCCACATCTCCTCATCACCTATGTTAGACCAAAATAGTGAAATTGAATTCCTGGTCCACATCGCCAGAGACATCACAGAACAAAAATGCCTGGAAGAGCAAGTATTCCAATCCCACAAAATGGAAGCAATCGGTACAATGGCAGGTGGCATTGCTCATGATTTCAACAATATACTGTCGGCCATTATCTCATTTGCCAATCTTGCCAGACAGGATGTACCGGCAAACAGCAGTGCTGAGAAAAAGTTAGCTGCAGTTATTCAGGCCGGCAGAAGAGGTGCTGAACTTGTTCAACAGATTCTCACCTTCAGCCGTAAATCGGAACACCAACTGCAACAGCTCAGCCCTCATCTGATTGTCAGAGAAGTTCTGAACATGCTGCATTCTTCACTGCCAAGCACTGTTGTAATAGTTGAAGATATTGATAGAAGGTGTGGAAAAATCCTGGCCGATCCCACCAATATTCATCAAATATTGATTAATCTGTGCACCAATGCGCTGCATGCAATGGAGAATGAAAAGGGAATACTGACCATAAAATTGTCTCAGAAAGCAATAGCAGCTGATGAAATCAGACATGAAGCTGAAGTAACAGCCGGCCCATTTATTGTCCTTTCAATCAGCGATACTGGTTGCGGCATGGATGAGGAGGTAAAGGAACGGATTTTTGAGCCTTTTTTTACCACCAAAGAGGCAGGCAAAGGTACTGGTATGGGATTATCCGTTGTACATGGAATTGTCCATGATTATAAGGGATTTCTCACTGTAGAGAGTTTTCCGGGCAAAGGGAGCACTTTTTCAGTCTACCTGCCGCTGGTAAAAGAGGAAAGCAGTGATGATATTGCACCCGCTACGACAGAAGAAATTTATGATGAAACCTCGTTAAGAGGGACAGAGCGGATTCTGGTTGTCGATGATGAACCACTGCTTGTCAAAGTCAATGAACTGCAGCTGAGACAGCTTGGTTACAGGGTAACAGGCACAACTGACAGTCGGGATGCTCTCCATACAATCCAGACCGACCCAGAACAGTTTGATCTAATTATAACCGATCAGACCATGCCAGGACTGAGCGGTATAGAACTTGCTAAAGAAGTCCAGAAAATCAATCCCATGTTACCGATTATTCTCTGCACCGGGCACAGCGATATTGTTACCAAGGAAAAAGCCCTGACCCTGGGTATAAAAAGATATGTCTCCAAACCGATTCTTAAAGATGAACTTTTACAGGCAATCAGGGACGTCCTGGATTAACTTGGAAAAGTTAAGATCTTCCCGTACAGTTAGCGCATAATGAGAACGCCATCCATTGGCCCCTTAAAAGGCCATGAGTAGCATGCGATCAACTTCTCCGGTTTATATCTATTACCCAAAGTATAATCCCCAGGAGGACATCTACGACAGGGTTGCGGAAAAAACAGCTATATCTCTGCACGTATCCTGAAAGACAGGTTACAAAAGTTATAAAACCTGTCGACGACGTAAATTCGGCAGGTATCTGTCCGGAGTGCAGTCCACCTTTTAATAATCCATAAGCAGGGCTGTTTCCGCAGTCATATTTGCCATGTTTGGACAATGGCAAAAGCTCAAGATCAGGGGTGTTCATTTCCTGCCCGCTTAATACTGATAATACTTGTTATTCCACTTCCTTTCATGTAATTTTAATAAATTAAAAACCTCACTCCTCTCAACCAGGAACAATCATGATGAACCGTTACCTGACTTTTTTCTTCAGCTCTCTCCTGATTTCTCTTTTATTCATGCCGGCCACCGGCTTTTCTCGGCCGAAGGCCACGGTAAAATACTCTGTCACCCGTGCGGAAAACCCTAAAGGGAGCAAGGAATTTCTCATCCTGCCTTTCGGTTTTTCATCGGAAACCATGGGGCCCACTTTTGGTGTGGGCGGCGGTTCCAAGGGCTACATTCAGGATCAGCTGCTGATGGGCGGAGCTGTCTACGGCGGCACCGAAGAGACCGTTGGTGCTGTTCTGGCGCTCTATGATTATCGACCACGCTGGGCCGACCAGTTTTTCTTTTCGATCATCGGCTCAGTCGGCCACTACCCCAAACAGCGCGCCTATGCCGACCCTGTCTACACCGAGGACAAGGGCCCACGCTCCGGCACCAACGATTCCGATTTTGAAAACTACATGGAATCGGAAGGGACCGACAACTGGTGGGAGATGAAGCTTGAGTGGGTTCTGCCCATGGGCGGAGCCAGAGACAGTTCCATGGCGGCCTACAGCCTTCGAAGCGGCATCCTTGAATCGGGCGGATCCGGCGGCTCTTCGTGGAACCCGATGGAAAGTGGTATAACCACCCTTGCCATCCGCCAGTATAACCACTACCAGACAGCGATCCTTAAGGACAAAAAATACAGCCAGACCATCCATCCGCTGGAGTTTGCAGTCGGTTACAACAACACGGACTTCCCGTCCAACCCTTCTGTCGGCTCCAACCAGTATTTCTCCTTCGTCAAGGATTTTGGCTGGCTTGACTCAAGAGGGGAGTGGGATTTCCTCCAGTTTGAAGCCTCCAAGTACTTATCTCTCGGAGCATCCGACTGGGCCAGGCAGCGGGTCTTTGCCTTTAACTTCTGGAGCGGTCATTCGTTTTCCTGGAGCGAGGGGGTCAACGAGGATGGCTATATTGAACGATACGATGCCCCGCCCCACTATGACGGCGGAGTGCTCGGCGGTTTTTACCGGATGCGCGGCTACGCCAACCACCGTTTCCACGACCGCTCGGTCATCTACTCAACTGCCGAATATCGCTACACTCCCCGCTGGAATCCACTTGGCCAGTGGAAGCTTCTCAGTTTTCTCAAAGTTGACTGGATGCAGATCGTCGGCTTTGTTGAAGGCGGCCGGGTGGCCCCGGACTACGACTTTGACGAGCTCTTTTCCGACTGGAAGGTGGATGGCGGTGTGGGACTTCGCTTCATGATGGCCGGCGCAATTATCCGTTTTGATCTGGGCGTCTCTGACGAGTCCACCAACGGCTGGCTCATGGTCGGCCACCCGTTTTAAAGACACATCTCACATCAAACCCGAATATCGAAATAACAGCGACATCAGGCGGCAACACGATTGCGGCCTTTCTTTTTTGCCCTGTAAAGCGCCTTGTCTGCCGCTTTAATAACCTGAGAGGGCTTGCTGAGTTTGGGGCCTGACTCGGCGACGCCTATACTGATGGTCACTGATACCTTTTTCGGTGTCTTCGTTCTTTTCTTTTTTGAGGGTCGTTTTTTAGGACGCGCCTTACCCCGCAGTGCAAATTTGGCTCCGGCTATGGACTCACGAAGTCGTTCCAGATAGGCAATCACATCGGACTTGCTTTTCCCCGGAAAAACCACGGTAAATTCCTCTCCGCCATACCGAAAGGACTTTCCACCTCCCCCCACCCGGCCGATGTGCGAGGCGACCATGCAAAGCACCTGATCACCCACATCATGTCCGTACCTGTCATTGAATTTCTTAAAAAAATCGATATCCAGCATGGCGATCGAGTAACGCCGGCCAAGTCCCTGCAGGGTGTTGTTCAAGGCGCGTCTGGCAGGCAGCCCTGTCAAGTCGTCACGGTAGGCCATGGCATAGGCCGCCTCAACCATTGACAGGATAATAATTATCCCGGCTGTACTGAAATATACAGGTGCTGCCTGAGCAGTTGTATTGATGCCGTACAGTGCGGCAGCTGCCGCAAGCAGTGACCAGAAGCTCCCACTCAGGACAGGCCTCCTGGAAAAAAGAGCTCCAATGAAAAAAAGAACCATGAGAGTTCCGTTGACAAGAACCACGGATTGGGGCAAAGCAAGACTGTCCAGATATGGGCTGCTGACCAGATTACGATCCAGGTATTTAAAAACCTCAGGCTGATGGGTGAACAAGTAGTAGACAACAAGCGGTTGGACAAGGATGAAAAAAAACTTCACCAGGCCGCGAAGGTTAAAAACCCCGCGCTCCCTGAAAAAATAAAACAGGGCCAGGTTGATTGGCAGAAGTATGGAAGTTACCTTCAGTACCAGCTTTTCATCTGCAAAACCTATGACTCCGCCCGGCCCAAAGTAGTAGAGAAGTCTTTCACCAAAGATCAGGATAAAGACCATAAACAGTTGGCGACTGGTGTGAAATCGCAAGCCGAGCAGAAAACCGATAATCAGTACAATATAGGGACCAAACTCGAGGATTTGAGGCAGCCAGGGATCGACAAATTCCTTGCGGACAGCCACCAGTGAGAGAAAAAACACCAGTCCGCCGGGCAGAAAAAACCCTGAAATTTTTCTTATTGTCCCGGTCAGAAAAACTGGAACAGCCATAACAGCAGACCCTGTCTTGAATTGATGGTCAGTTTCCGTGGGTCAATATTCCGGCCCGCTACTTCTTCCTGTCCCGGTTCTTATCCCGGACAATCACCTGAACCGGCACCTTGTCCAGACCCAACCCCTCCCTGAAACGATTGGTCAGGTATCGTTTATAGGAAAAATGGACCCCCTTGGAACTGTTGCTCATCACCACAAACGAGGGCGGCCGACTGCCCACCTGGGAGGTGTAGTAAAATTTGAGCCGCTTATTCTTGTAGATGGGCGGTGAATGATCATCCACCGCATCCTGGAGGAGGCGGTTGAGTGCCGAGGTGGGAAACTTGGCGGTAAACTGCTTGTAGACTGCACCAATGGCCGGAAAAAGTCGCTTGACACCGTAACCGGTCAGCGCCGAGACATGGAGCAGCGGGGCAAAGCCGACAAAGGGCACTGCCCGGCCGATCTCTTCAAAGAGCTGATTCTGCCTCTTCTTATCGTTTTGAATCAAATCCCACTTGTTGATGAGGATGATGAGCGCCCTGCCCTGGTCCTGGGTGTAACCGATGACCTTGGTGTCCTGTTCGGTGATCCCCTCATCGGCATCAAGCAGGACAACAGCGATATCGCAGCGCTCCATGGCTGAAAGCGCCTTGAGGATGGAAAATTTTTCCAGCTTTTCCTTGGTCTTACCCTTGCGCCGGATGCCCGCTGTATCAATGAGCAGGTAGTTGTATTTGCCATGGCTCAGTAGTGTATCCACCGAGTCCCGTGTCGTCCCCGACACATCGGACACCACCATACGTTCCTCACCGAGGATACGGTTGACCATAGATGATTTTCCCACATTGGGGCGACCGAAAAAGGCAACCTTGATCGTCCCTTCGGGGAGATCAGCAGAGGTTTCGCTGACGGACAAACTGGCCTCCAGGTCATCCATCAGGGTTCTGAAACCGTATTTGTGTTCGGCAGAAAGGGCCCAGAGCTGGTCAATACCCAACTCATAAAATTGCCCCAGCAGCTCAGTCTCCATCTGGGGACCGTCAATCTTATTGACCACATGAAAAACCTTTTTTTCGGTACGCCGCAGAAGGTTGACCACTTCATGGTCTGCCGGAGTCAACCCCTGTCGGCCATCCATCAGAAAGAGGATAATGTCCGCCTCTTCAATAGCCACCATGGCCTGATCACGAATATGATCCACCATGACATCTTCCGGGTTATCATCGATACCGCCGGTATCGACCAGCATGAAAAGCTTGTCGTTTAATACGACCCGCTCATAGTGACGGTCCCGGGTCACCCCGGGGGTCGGGTCGACAAGGGCCTTTCTCGATTTGGTTATCCGGTTGAACAGGGTGGATTTACCGACATTGGGGCGCCCCACAAGGGCAACGATGGAGTAAGTTTGTTCGGGCATGGGAAATCAGTATTTATTTATGAATATTGAACTCTTCTCTTTGAGAAGTATCTGTCCGGAATGGACGACCACTCATTAACGAAAAGTAACTGTTCAGCCAAAAAAGGTAATACTACCAGAATCAACACAATGTCACTATTCAGATGTGCCTGCACATAGCTGAGGTGCAGCTGTATAGTGACAACGAAAATAGCATACCTTCCCCTCCTTGAGAAGAAAAGGATGGAGAAGATGGCCGCTTTGCGGACAAATTGCAAGTAAAACTTGTCAATCACAATACGATAAACATATCATAGAAGGTAGCCCTGACAATAACTTCCACCGGCGAGGCCTTCGTGACCGACCCCCATCGCATCGTCACTATTCTGCTCACCGACATGGTGATGTATTCGAACAGGACTGCCGGGATGAGCCCCAGTCAACTCCAGGCCTTCATCACCGACTATCACACAAAACTCCAGAAAGCGATCAATCCTTCCAACGATCCGGATATCATAACTGAACCGTCTGAAGGAGACGGATCAGTAACCATCATATCCGGGGAAGATAAAACCGCCAGTCAGGACGTCAAGTGGTGCCATGGTGTTGAGGCGGCCATCCGTCTGGCCAGATTGATTCAGGCCGGCAGACTTGCTCCCACTCGTATCGGGATCTATGTGGGAGAGATCCTGGAGGCAAAACTGGCTGGCAAGACCGTTCGTTTTGGAGCAAGCTTTTCAGCAGCCAGCCGGCTCGAAGAATTATGCGGCTACTTCGAAACGCCAATGCTCATGGGGAGAGCAGGAGCCAACAGCCAGTCGGATCTCAACAAATACATCGTTGCAATCGGTAAGCTGACGCCTAAAAATTTTGCTCACCCCATCCATGCCTACACTATCTATATGCCGGGCCTCGGCAATCTCACCCCGGACTGCGACCCAGACCTTCTCAGCCGCTTTATCAAGCTTAAAAATGAGGCCATGGAGATATTCTCCGGCAACCGTCTCAAGGCAATTGAAACAAATTTTGCAACGGCCTGCGATCTCCTCGAACAGGCCCAGGACACCTACCTCCAACTGACCGGCAAGCTGGATATGGCCTCAGAGCGAGTCCTCTCTTATATCCGGGAACATCCTTATCCCGATGAAGAGTTTGATCTCAAAGGCATGCAGCTGCGGGGTAAACGGAGCAACCCCATCGGCACCCGCCTCTACCACCTGTCCCAGGAATTTCTCAAGGCTATCAACCGGGAATATTATGACGTGCTGGTGGTTAATACGGACTGGGAAAAATATTTCAAGCTGGAGTGGCACAAACAGGGCAGTGAAATCATCAAAATCAATGAACAGGCAGACGGCATTTTTTATATTGTCAACGGCAGTGTGGAGACCATCGATGCCCGGGGACGCACCATCATCACTCTTGGGGTTGGTGATATCTTTGGTGAGATGGCCTATTTTTCAAAGGAAAAGAAACGAAACGCCACGGTCAGGGCATCCACCGATACCGTTGTACGCCGAATCAGCGGCGCTGATTTTGAACGTCTGCCGGTAATAAAAAAAATATTCCAGCACATCGCCGCAAGCAGGCAACTTGATTGATTGCCACCGCTCCGCAGGCAGATCAGTTTTTACTCTCCCAAAAAACAGTTCGAAAAAAAAGGCAACAGGGGCTTACCCCTGGAGAAGAACCAGGGCCTTATCGGCTACACCAGCCAGTCTTCCATAACCTCTCAAACAGGGATCATCCAGACGTTGTCTGAGGAGTTTGACCGACGGCAGGATAAACTGGGAAAAAAACTCTTTTTTCCTGACTCGTGATAAAAAGGAAAAAGCTCCCAGAATCTGGAGATTGCGCTGCAAGGCAAGGTAGCTGTACTGATTGTTAAAATCTTTTTCCCTTACTCCGGTCCGCTCTTCAAGCAGACGAAGATAGAGGTTGACCAGTTCATCCTGGAGCTCGAAGCCAAGTGCGGCATAGGGATCGATAAGCAGTGAGGCAAGATCATAGGCCAGTGGCCCGAAACGGGCTCCCTGATAATCGATAACCCCGATACCTGAGCCAGGGAGCATAATATTTCTCGACTGAAAATCACGGTGGAGCAAGTAGCTGTCATTGGCCATCCCTGCCTGGTCGGCAATATCTTCAAACTCCTCACGGAGGCCGGCGACATCCTTCTGGCCAAGAAGCCCCTGCCAGCAGGCACTGAGAAAGTAGCCCGATTCCCGCTCAAGCATCAGAGTCTTGTCATAGCAGGGGGTGTCCCAGCACCAGTCGGCAGAAAATCCTTTTCCGCCGACAACCTGCATTTTAACAAGTTCCTCCAGAACCGGGGTGTAAAGCTCCAACACCCGTTCACCATCGTCACTGTGGTCATCGACTTTTAACTGGCTAAGCCGGTCATGGAGCTTCTCGTCGCCGAAATCCTCCACAAGAAGAAGGCCCGACTCACTGTCCCAGCCAAACTGTGCGGGAACCGCTATCCCCTGTCTGTGGAGGTGGAGGCCGATCTTTCTTGCCGATCGCGCCTCTGCCAGCTCCCCTTTGGTGCACCCGGCAGGAGCAACGGCCAGACAAATGGGCCTGCCCTTTTCCAGAACACGGATAAAAATCCGGTTGGAACCGTCACCGCCAAAATTTTTCAGTTCAAGGCCGTGACCTGGCGATTCTCTTCTGGCGGCAGGGACCAGAGCTGACTCGACAAGCAGGTCAAGGAGGCGTTTTTTTATAGCAGAGAGGTCAGGGGGCTGGACAGTGGTCATTGATTACGCCTGAAAGAGAGAAAGATTGACAGCTTATGAAGTGGACAGGTAACCTGAAAACAGGATACAGAAATTATTTTTCTTTGTCACGCAGGTCATTGACTACTGTCATTTAAGGTTATTACCATGTCTCCTCGCTCCGCATTACAGTCATCCCTCTTTGATGATCAGGACTTCACCATCACCTTCGAACTGGTGCCGGGGAGGGGTTCAGGCGGCAAAAGACTCGACCGCATTCTGAGATTTGCAGAGGCGGCAAAAAAAGACGGCCGCATCAAATCGCTCTCCATCACAGATAACCCCGGCGGTCATCCGGCACTTTCTCCCACCGGCCTCGGTATCGACATTCAGTCCATCGGTATCGAGCCGCTGCTTCACTTCTCACTCAAGGACAAAAACAGAAATCTTGCCGAAAGCCAGCTCTTCGAGTGTCACCGGTTAGGCCTCAACTCAATTCTGGTGCTGGGCGGTGACTACCCGCGCAGCGGTTACCACGGTCAGGCCCTGCCCGTTTTTGACCTGGACTCAACGCAGCTCCTATCCCTGATCACAAGACTGCGCCACCCAGCCACCCCGGATAATGGAGCAGCCGGCGATCAGATGACGCTGCCCGCCATGGATTTTCTTGCCGGCTGTGTGGTCTCTCCTTTCAAGGCCACCGAAGCTGAACAGGTCTACCAGTATTGGAAGCTGCTCGCCAAGGCGGCCTGCGGTGCCAGGTTTATCATCAGCCAGCTCGGCTTTGACATGGATAAGTATCGGGAGCTGAAAGACTTCTGCGATCAGTCAGGCCTTACCCTGCCTCTCCTTGGAAACATCTTTATCCCCACCGTGGCGGTGGCGGAAATCATGGCCAGGGGCCAGGTTCCGGGTGTCATGTTTTCCCCTGTTCTGCTTGAACGGATGCGCCAGGAGGTAATATCCGCTGACAGGGGCAAGGAGGCCCGGCTCATCCGCGGGGCAAAAATGATCTGTGTCCTCAAGGGTCTTGGCTATGCCGGTGTTCATATCGGCGGCAACAACCTGGACTTTGCAAAAACATCCTTCATGCTGGACTACCTCGAAAAAAACAGCTCAAGATGGCGGGAATTTTACAACGAAGTTCATTTCCCGGTGAAACAAACCTGGTACCTGAGTTCTCTGACCAGGGTCCCCGAAAAACATCCGGGCTGGAACCCCTTGAAAAGTCTCAACAGGCTCAGCCATAATCTGATTTTTTCACCCGACGGCCCTCTCTTTTCCCCGGCCCAAAGGCTGAGTCGGGCTGTGGACAAACAGAAACAGGCCACCGGTGCCTATACCCTGTTTGAACATTTCATAAAGAAAATGCTCTTTCGCTGTCGAATGTGCGGTGACTGCACCCTTTCCGAATCATCCTTTCTCTGCCCCCAGTCAGGCTGCCCGAAAAAAATGGTCAACGGCCCCTGCGGCGGTTCAATAAACGGGTTCTGTGAAGTCTATCCCGACGCCCGAAAATGTTTCTGGGTCCGGGTGTATGAACAGGAACAGCCCCCAACGACCATTACTGCAGAAAGCGGCCCTGCTCTGCTGCCCCCCAAAGACTGGTCCTTTGCCGGCAGTTCCTCGTGGCTGAACTATTTCTGCGGCAGAGATCACCACAAGCTCGACCAGGTGGATACAGAGAAAGCTGATAAATAGCCCCATCTTATTTCTACCCCTGCATCGAACTGCTGCGTATCGCCTGCCAGGCTGGTCATCTACAGCAACCCTCCCCAATCTTCATAAAATCATTTGCTTTTCCCCTGCGCCTTCTGCTAACATATTGATTTAGTGAAAAGATACTTATATCCAAATAATCCAATACAGAGGATGGAGTCATGAAGCCGAAAACAATGATCAAGAAAGGCCTTCCATTTTTAGCTATCCTGGCCGCTGTTTCCGTTGCCAACGCAGAGAACATTGATGTCGAACCGTTGACTGTTATTGAGGGCGAGGCCAGGGCAGAGGTCTATCTCGGCACCGAGAGATGGGATGGAGACAACACCTACCGGATCGGTCATCCGGTCCGCTGGTTCGACGGTACCATTGAAGACGGTTACTTTCCGTTCAGTGAACTTGAGTTTCCTGCAGATATTTTCCTCGGTGTTGTCGGCGGCAACGCGGTTTTTCCCAACAACCTGCGAATTGCCGGTTCACTGAAAGCCGCCATCACCGATCCGGATGATGAACTGATCGATCGCGACTGGGTGACCGAAGACAAGCCCGACCAGGTGGACATCTACTCCAACTCAAGCATCACAAATTTTGACATGTACGAGATCGATGCCTCCGTCGCCTACCAGTTTGTCAATCAACCGGTCTTTTCAATGTACGGCGGAGTCGGCTACCTCTACCAGCACTGGAACTATGAGGCCACCCTGATTAATCAGTACTCTCCCTCCGGAATGAAAGATATGGACTACACCGGAGACGGCATTCCAGCAATCAGTTATAAACTGCAATATGATATCCCCTACCTGCTCATCGGCGGTGAACTCTCATTTAATGACCGGTTCAACCTCAGGGGCAGTTTCAGCTACTCGCCATTCCTGACAGCCGAAGATACCGACCATCACCTTCTCAGGGGTAAAACCAACCATGGTGATATGGACGGCTGGGCCTATATGGCCAGCCTCGAGGCCAAGCTGCATTTGACCAAATACTGGTTTCTGGCCGGCTCATTCGACTATCGCTACATGGAGGCTGACGGTCGGATGCGTGCCGAGTTTGAAAGTTACTATCAGTATATCTACGGTGTTATCCCCAACCATTCGGTCGAGGAAGAGCTTGAGTCAAGCATGTACCACGTCGGTCTCAACCTCGGCTATTACTTTTAGAGTACAAGAGTCTGCCTGAGACCATAAACAGGGGTCATGACAATCATTGTCTGACCCCTGTTTCCATTTTATACAGTCCGCCACTCACATCCTGACAACGGGGTCGACCAACTCTTACGGATGTGACCCATCCACCTTTCAAAAGTCCATACGATGCCACAGAAGCAACAGAGGTCCCCAAAGGTGGACCAAATCAAAATCAAGCAACCGCCGGTTCTTTTCAACAAGACCCAAAACATCATCAGAGAGATTCAGGATCTGCTCGGCGCTCCTTTTCTCGCCTACTGGAACAGCCCCAAAGGGTCTGTCTGCGACAATGACGTGGTCGCCTTTTATGAGCTTCTGGAGACGATCGGCAAACAGAAAAAGATATACCTGTTTATCAAGAGTGACGGGGGAGACGGCGAGGCGTCATTGAGAATAATGAACCTTGTAAGGCAATATTGCAAAAAGGTTATTGCCCTGGTGCCGTTGGAGTGTGCCTCGGCTGCAACGATGATGGCCATCGGTTCAAATGAAATCAAGATGGGCCCCATGGCTCACCTTAGCGCCGTTGACACCTCGTTGACCCATGAGCTGTCACCCATTGATACAAGAAACAACCGCAAGGTCGGGGTCAGCCTGGATGAGCTCGACCGTGTCATCCGGCTCTGGAATAATCAGAACAGCGACAACAGCATCAATCCTTACAACGAACTCTATCAATATGTCCACCCGCTTGTCATCGGTGCCATTGACAGAGCTGACAGCCTGTCGGTCATGTTGTGCGAAGAGTTGCTGTCGTACCACATGAGTGACCGTCAGAAGATCAAATCAATTGCCGATGCCCTCAATTCAAAATACCCTTCACACAGTTACCCTATCCTCATCAGGGAAGCGGTGAGGATCGGACTTAATGTCTCTGCCATGGACAAGCGGGCCAACTCACTGCTACTCGAGCTCAATGAACTGTACAGCGAGATGGGGCAGAGAGCCACCACCGATTTCGACGAGATCAAGTCGCACAGTAATGAAATCATCAACATCCTTGAGGCAGGCGGCCTGCAGGTCTACTTTCAAAATGACAAGGACTGGTTTTACAGGGCAGAGGAGCGCCGCTGGATCACGATGAATGATAATTCCAACTGGCGTAAAATTGAAAAAATAGCTGGTAAAATGAAAAAATCAATCTTTCACATCAACTGATCCCACTTTGTATTTCCGCAATCCGGCTTGAAATCTCATTGAGAGAGTAACACCACCTGCAAGTCCGGCACCATTGGCATCCCTATGCCTCTCCGGAGCCTGTCACCAACATTTAATCTCCATCAAAACAAACTGAAAGGACCATGGAAAACGAGATGAACGGCATGACCCCAACACAAAAAATCAAAGCAGGCTTCTGGCTTGGGATCGGATTTATGATTCCCCTTACCCTGGCCTCCATCGTCACCCTCGTCATTTCCGTTGCCGCCACTCCGCTGATCGTGAAGAAATCGTTTGAGCAGGTTGAAGAAGTTCAGGAGGACAACACTGCCTTCGATTTTGCCAACCAGGATCTCAAAGATCAGGTCGAAATTGTTGAGCGGCGCGAATCGCGACAGGGAAACAGACTTTTAATCCTGGGAGTGGTAGCCAATAACGGGCCCAAACAGGTTGGCTCAATAAACATTCAGGCCGAGCTGTTTGATGAGAAAGGTGAATTTGTCTTTGAGTGTGATGAGTATATTTCCAGGAAAATTAAAACCGGGGACAAAGAGAACTTTCAGATTCGCTGCGGCTGCGGTGACGAGAAGGTCCCTGAATACAAAACAATGAATCTGCGAATTATTTCAGCAAATAATTACTGAAAAGGGATGAAACAGTTTTAGACACTCCTGTACTGAGCAGTCTGTTTGTGGGGAGGTAAGCGACGAGGCGAAACTTCAGGCAAACCAGCCTGCTGAAGGTTATAAGGCTGAAAAAATCACTGGCCCTGCTTATATCCATTTTTCAGATAGTGACTGATGGCACCGGAATAATTATTCATGCCATAGGTCCGTGATACTGAAGGGTTCTGCTCAATATAACGATGGACATTAAAGTCAGGATGGGCGACCCGTCCCTCAGCGCTGCCGGTGGAGATCCAGTGCCGGGCCGCCTTGGCGTAATTTTTCTCACCGTAGGTCCTGGCAATATCCGGGTTGTTCTTCAGGTAGTACCTGGCGTCAAAGACCGGTGAGCCCACCCTTCCCTCTTTGAGCCCGAACCGCTTCCAGTGACCGTGCAGTTTACCTTTGTTGTAGCCAATCCTCTGCTGAACATCCGAATTATGGTCTGCGTAATAGATCGCATCAAATATCAGAGGCGAACCGGTCCAGTCGCCGGCAAAGACACTGGGTGTCAGTAAAAGAATAAGGATAAGGATCGTAAGGGGACGCATGATCATTTCTCCGTAAGACTGTCGCCTGATTGCACTGTATAAATTTTACAAAGCAGAACGATTTTTTTCCATCGTGGTTTGGCATTGGAAAACAAAACTTATCCAGTGCCTGTCCATAAAAGGACCTTTCCTCCTAACTCTTCGTTGCATGAGAAATTTTATACCCGGAATAATAGAGATAAGCCGAGCACTTTGTCCTCGGAGGTAAGCGACCGCAGGGAGACTCCGATATCAATCATATACCTGTGGTAAAATTTATCATGCGCCTTGATTCAGAAGAAAATTCCTCATTTCTAGACAGACACTATCTAATCACAGTCGTGCAAAAAATGAAATGATTAATCATTTTCATTTGGTTGACAGGGGTCTTGGCGGAGAGGTGCCCGGGCAACAAGCTGATCGATTACATCAGTATTTTCAGGTAGTTCAGCACCATCCCAGACAACGGATCGCTGAAGATGACTCCTCCTGCCGATCCGCGCATCTCCAATACAGACCCAATCCTCAAGCCGGACCTCTTTCTCCAGCTGTCCCCGGGTTAAAAAAGGGTCATGGGCCTCGTTTTCAAGCTCATCCCAGAGTGGGATGTTGCCGGTGAGAAGACCTCCATGAAGAGCAAGGTAGTCGTCAAGACTTCCCATATCCGTCCAGAAACAGTCATCCATGCGAAAGATATCGATGGACTCATCAGGCAGCAGATTGCGGTAACAATCAATGATACAGCTCTCAATGCCTGGTGAGATTGCTGTAAGAATTCGCGGTTCAAGGACATGGAGTCCGCTGAAAGCGAGCAGCTTTTCATCACCCTCCCGGTCAAATCCGGCAACCATCCCCTTATCAGCCCGTACCGAATTAAAACGCGGATAGTCATGCATACCAAGGGTGACCGGGCTGCTGTTTTGAGTATGACTCTCGTAGAGTTTTGTATAATCAACCGTATGGTAGATATCACCGTTTGTCACCAGCAGCGGCTCATCGTTGAAATGTTCACAGGCCATCCGCAGCCCGCCGCCGGTGCCAAGGACGCTCATCTCATGCTGCACAATGACACCCTCGATATCAGTAACTGCCTCGATAATCTGCTCTGCAAGATAATGACAGTTGACAACGATGCGGTCAAAACCTGCTCGCTGCAGGCGATGTATGGTCAGAAGAAGCAGGGGATGGTTGAGAACAGGGAAAAGAGGCTTGGGACGGTACCTGGTATATGGCAGAAGGCGGGTGCCGAAGCCGGCGGCGAGGATCATTGCCTGCATGGTTCAAGAAACAGGAGACAGGTGGCAAAGGCGAACCATTTGATCAGTACTCCAGTCTACCGTCGGACAGTTCTTTAATACCGACCAGGACAATTCCAGCCCTGTTGGCAGCAGAAATAGTCGCCTCCCGGTCAAAGAGAAGCGATTGTCCGGCTTCAACGGCCAGGACCTTGCCGCCCACCGAGGCCAGAGTTTCAATGGTCTTGATTCCGGTAGCCGGCAGGTCGAAGCGAAAATCCTGGTTGGGCTTTTTCACCTTGACCACCACCGCATTTTTCCTGGCCAGCTGACCGCCTCGGAGGATGGCTGCGTCGGTCCCTTCAATGGCCTCCACCGCCACTACGGTGCGGTCCCGGACAACAATGGATTGACCGATGTCAAGGGCGCCCACGGCCCGAATATTTTTCCAGCCGAACTCAATATCAAGGACCTGGTCTTTGCTGGGTTTTTTTTTGGTCAGGACCCCCTGCGGAAAGAGGAGATCCTGGAGGTAGAGGGTGGATTCCAAAACCCTGACGTTTTCCTCCTCAAGTGCTCCGGCAACGGCCCTGAGCACTGCATCGTCCTGGCGGGTATCGATCTTGTTCCAGAGACTCAATCCCTTGAAATCGGGCATCACATTACGAAACATCCTGGTCTTGGTGATGGCACCGAGGAAAACGGTCTCACCCACTTCCTGTTTATGGAAATAGCTGATAATTTTGCCCAGCTGGCCAAGCTTGACCCACTGCACGGAATCGGCTGCCTCGGCCACCTCTACAGCGGTTTCCTCCTTGTGGGCGACCAGGCAGACTTTACGTCCCGCCTCATGGGCGGCCTGGATGAAGAGAAGCGGGAATTGACCGCTGCCGGCAACGATGCCGATTTTGTCAGGATCTATATTGTGCACGATCTCAACTGTCGGCGGTTCGCTTGGCCACTCCCCGTTTGGAGGTGTTGAAAAATTCAATTAATGTATCCACCGCACGACAGCCCCTGATCTCAGACTGGACCTTGGAAATGGCATCCTGCTGGAGGAGGTTGGGTGAACGGAACAGAATTCGAAAGGCCAGTTCAAGGTTGCCGAGGGTCTCCTTGGAAAAGCCGTTGCGGCGCAGACCGATTTTATTGATGCCTGAGATGCGCATTCGGTTTCTTGTCCCGGTGATGAGGACATAGGGCGGGACATCAAGGCCGATGCCCGACATGCCGCCGATGTAGGAGAAGCATCCGATCCGGCAAAACTGATGAACACCGACCAGACTGGAGATCGAGGCATGATCTCCCACCTCCACATGACCGCCGAGAGTGGCCACATTGGCCATGATCACATGGTCCGCCAGATGGCAGTCATGGGCGATATGGATGTAGGCCATGAGCAGGTTGTTGTTACC
The DNA here is from genome assembly GCA_039715055.1 of Thermodesulfobacteriota bacterium. GTDB lineage: Bacteria > Desulfobacterota > Desulfobulbia > Desulfobulbales > Desulfocapsaceae > JBDLID01. Next base: position 24,978 of record JBDLID010000013.1, read on the forward strand.
GATCACCGTCTTGCCGCCGCCGTTGACCGTACCACGATTGATGGAGGCATATTCCCGGATATTGTTATTGTTGCCGATGATCAGTTCGGTTGGCTCATTGTTATAACTCTTGTCCTGGGGCGGGGTGCCGATGGACGTAAAGGAACCGATTGTATTGCCCTTGCCGATGGTGGTGTGACCTGAGATGGTGGCATGGGGTGAGATAACACTCTCCGCGCCGACCTTCACATGAGCATCAACCACCGCATAAGGACCGACAGTGACCGTTGAATCAAGCTCCGCCTTGCTGTCGATGACAGCGGTGGGATGTATCGTCATTTTTTTCTCCAACAAATAATTGAAACCCATCTGAGCACAGTTAAAAAGTACCGCAGATTTGAACTGGCATGGCTGTGAGGTACAGCCAAAGACCTCCCGGACAACTCCGGCTCTTCAGGTAAGGCAAGCCTGCAAGACTCAGGAAATGCAGTGCAGCCGGATCGCTACACGAAAGAAGCCATGAACTCGGCCTCACAGACCAGATCATCACCGACAAATGTCTTGCCGGCCAGTTTCCAGATACCGCGTTTCTTTTTCAGAACCTCAACCTTGAACGTCAGCTGGTCGCCGGGGATAACCGGTTTACGGAAACGGGCCTTGTCGATGCCGGCAAAGTAGAGCAGTTTTTCACCGACCAGGTTTTCCTCAATGACAAAGGCAAGAATACCGCCGGCCTGGGCCATTCCCTCAAGCATGAGCACTCCCGGCATAATCGGCTTTTCCGGGAAATGGCCCTGAAAAAAGGGTTCGTTCATGGACACATTCTTGATGGCGACAATGGAATCGCCCTCCACCGAAAGCACCCGGTCGACCATTATAAACGGATAGCGGTGGGGAATCAGTTCCATTATCTTCAGGATATCCAGCTCATCCGTCCTGACCGTCTCACTCATTGGTTCTCCTCCTTCAATGCTGCCACATCTTTACGCAGCCTTCTCAACTCTTTGATTATCTCGGGCAGCCTCGGTATGGCGGCCGCCACCCGCGCAAATTTTTTCATCGGGATGGCCGGAATACCGCCCACCTTTGCTCCACTCTCCAGGTTGCTATGGATGCCGCTTTTGGCTGCAGCCATGACCATATCGCCGATCTTGAGGTGACCGGCCACTGCAGACTGGCCGCCGAGGGCCACATTACGTCCCAGCGTTGTGGACCCGGCAATACCCACCTGGGCCACCAGGAAGGAATTCTCGCCCACGACCACGTTATGGGCCACCTGAACCAGGTTGTCAATTTTCGTCCCGGACTTGATCCGGGTCTCGCCAAAGGTGGCCCGATCAACACAGCAGTTGGCGCCGATCTCCACATCGTCTTCAATGACGACGATGCCCAGCTGGGGTCGCTTGACATGAAAGCCACGGGAATCTGTTGCATAGCCATAGCCGTCACTGCCGATAACGGTGCCGGGATGAATGGTCACCCGCGAACCGATCCGGCAGCCGTGCTCGACGGTGACATTCGCCTTGAGCCAGCAGTCATCGCCGATCTCCACACCGTCACCGATCACCGATCCGGAATCAATCCGCACCCGCTCACCGAGCCTGACCCCTTTTCCCAGAACCGCCATGGGGCCGATGGAGATTTCCCGGCCGAGCTCGCAGTTTTCAGCGACATGGGCCCTGGCATGAACTCCTTCTGCTACAAAAGGCCGGGCCAGAAGATGGTTTTGGATAATGGCCGATGCAAAATATGGGTCGCGCACCCGAATGAGCGGCATGGGGCCGCTCTCGACCTCCCGGGGAACAATCGCCGCCCCGGCGTTACAGTTCTCAAGACCATCGGCCTGGGCTGCCTTGACGACAAAACAGATCTCGGATGGGGTGGCGTCCTCGATGGTGTTGAGGTTGTCGATCTCCACACTTCCGTCACCAGCCAGCTCGCCGTCAACTAGTTCGGCAAGCGACTGCAGTGTCAATTTTTTCTTCTCCATATTCGACCTCGCAGGGGTCAGTAATGCACGTAAATATCAGCTTAGATTGTGGACCAGAATAGTCGGATCGTCGTGGAAAGCAAGTTGAAAACCGTGAGCAGAAAGGTTTTCAATTGCGGTACAGCAGATGGTTTTCCCGCAGGCTGATAAAACTGTCCAACTCCTTCTGCCAACCCGCCTCTATTTCACTGATTGGTCTGCCTTGCTCCACATCCCTGCGCACCTGCTGACTGCCGAGGATGAGATCCATGGGCAGCCGCTCATACTCATACTCATAGGGCGGCTCTTTGTATTGAAAGTCGTCAGGATAGAGAACTATGGCAGCCTGAAGCAGGGCCAGGCTGGTTCGATAGGGACGAAAATGTTTTCGGTCGGTGACATGGAGCTGGAAGCCGGTGCAGGGATGGCCGGCCCATTTTCCCGAGGTCGGCTCAAAGACCAGCGGCCGGAAACAGACGCCGGGCAGATCGTTTTTGGCAAGCTGTTCCAATATGGGTTCATGCTGCCAGAAAGGGGCACCGACCAGCTCAAAGGGCAGGGTCGTGCCTCTTCCCTCAGAGATATTGGTTCCCTCCCAGATGACCTGGCCGGGATAAACATAGGCGGTTGCCGGCATGGGCATATTGGGAGAAGGAAAAACCCAGGGAAGACCGCACTCCTCAAAGGCCATGGAACGCTGCCAGCCGCTCATCTCGACCACCTCAAGCTCGGCTCCGGTCTTAAAACCGTCATTGACAAGCAGGGCCAGTTCGCCAAATGTCATGCCATGGCGCATGGGGATAGGAAAGAGACCGACAAATGACAGACACTGCTCCTCAAGGATATTACCTTCCACTTCCATCCCGCCGATTGGATTGGGCCGGTCCAGCACCAGCACCGACACACCAAACTCCTTTGCCGCCTCCAGACAGTAGGCCATGGTGTAGAGGAAGGTGTAGACCCGTGTTCCCACGTCAACCAGGTCAATGAGCAGGACATCGATTTTTTCAAACATTTCCCGGCTCGGCCGCCTTGACTCGGCATAGAGACTGTAGAGCGGCAAGCCGCTCATCGGGTCGATGAGATGAGCTGACTCGATCATGTTATCCTGCTTCTCCGAGAAAAAGCCGTGCTGGGGGGAGAACAGGCACGTCAGCTGGTCTCCAAACGTTTTCAGCAGACAATCTCTGCTATGGGTGAGGTTGCGATCGGTTGAGGCCTGGTTGGAGAGGAGTCCCAGCCGTTTACCGGCAAGCTGCTGCCACTGGTTCTCCAGAAGATTTTCAAGACCGGTACGCACCATTTTCTACTCCACGGTTACGCTTTTGGCGAGGTTACGCGGCTGATCCACATCACAGCCTCTGCGGGTGGCGATCTCATAGGAGAGCAGTTGCGCCGGGATGGTATAGAGGATGGGGTTGAGCTCCTCGTGGATCTGGGGCAGATAGATCACATCATCACTGATATTCTTGAGGTAACCGTCGCCGTGGCTGCCGATGAGAATTAAACGACCCAGCCGGGCCTTGATCTCTTCAATATTGGAGATCGATTTCTGGTAAACCGCATCGCGCGGGGTGATGGCGAGGATGGGCATCTCCTTGTCGACAAGGGCGATGGGACCATGCTTGAGCTCTCCGGAGGCGTAGCCCTCGGCATGAATATATGAAATCTCCTTGAGCTTGAGTGCTCCTTCAAGGGCAATGGGAAAATTGAGCCCCCGGCCGACAAAGAGAAAATCACGGCAGTCATAATAGCTGTCTACCATTTCACCGATCTCCTCCTGCAGTCGAGGCAGTTCGTGATCAATAATTTCGGCGATCCCTACCAGCCCGTGCCCCAGTTCCCGGCTGGTTTCAAGCGAAATTCTGTTTTTCTGGCGGGCCAGATAGAGGGTGAGCAGAAAAAGGGCTGCAAGCTGAGAGGTAAATGCCTTGGTGGAAGCCACCCCGATCTCGGGCCCGGCGTGGGTATAGACCGTGCCGTCAGCTTCGCGGGTCATGGTTGACCCCACCACATTGCAGATGGTGATGATCCTCGAACCAAGCTTTTTAGCCAATCGGATGCCTGCCAGGGTGTCCGCAGTTTCACCGGACTGGGAGATGGAAATGGTCAGGACCCGCTCATTGATGAGCAGTGTGCGGTAACGGAACTCCGAGGCGATATCCACCTCCACCGGGATTCCCGCCCACTTTTCAATCCAGTACTTGGCCACCAGTGCCGCATGCCAGGAGGTACCGCAGGCGACAAGAAAAATGCGGTCAATATTATCCAGTTCGTCAGGACTGAGGTTGATCTCCGGCAGTTCCACCTCGCCGGATTCCGGATGAATCCTGCCGGAAACCGTATTGATGATGGCCTGCGGCTGCTCAAAGATCTCCTTGAGCATAAAGTGTTTATACCCTCCCTTTTCCGCCTGGCCTGCATCCCAGTTAATGGTCTGCACCTCTTTTTTGACGGGTTGTCCGTCCACAAGGGAAAGTACCCGGCACTGATCAGGGGTGAGTACGGCAAGTTCCTGATCCTCGATAAAGATCACCTGCTTGGTGTGGGGCAGAATGGCCGGAGTATCCGAGGCGAGAAAAGTACCGTCCTCCTCATGAACACCGATCACCAGGGGGCTGTGATTACGTGCCGCCACCAGGGTATCTGGCATCCTGGCCCAGAGAACCCCCAGGGCATACGACCCTTCCACTCTTGCAAGTGCCTGCTGCACAGCTGCCACCAGGTCGGTGTCAAGATAGTCTTCGATCAGATGGGCGAGGACTTCGGTATCTGTCTCGGATTTAAAGACATGACCTTTTGTTTTCAATTCCTGGCGGAGCGACTCATAATTTTCAATGATGCCGTTATGGACAACCACCAGCTCCCCTGTGCAGTCGCTGTGGGGATGGGCATTTTCCGTGGTCGGTGCCCCGTGGGTGGCCCAGCGGGTATGGCCCAGACCGATATGGGAAGGAGCGATGATCGCATCACCGATAATACCTTCCAGGTTGACCAGCTTGCCCTTGCTGCGAAACTTCTCAAGTCTGCCATCCTGAAGGTAGACAATTCCGGCGGAATCATACCCTCGATACTCCAGCCGTTTGAGACCTTTAAGAACAATGGGGACGATTCGTTTCGGCCCGGTGTAGCCGACAATACCGCACATATATAAGCTCCGTTTGCTGAGGGTTTCTGGACGCCGATCATGCAACCTTTCAAGCAGGGAAATTAACACGACATTTTCAGCTATTGCGAGTTTTTTCTTTTCAGCCTTTTGAAAAACAGGTAGTCTTTTCTGCTGAATAGAAATGGGCTGAATAAGTTATTGCGATTCGGCTCTGTCACCCAACTCTCAACAATCGCATACCCATTCGGGAGGAAATAATGGACGACCGCAGGCGCCTCAAAGAGATACTGCTGGAAAAATCATACCGTAAGGGCTCCTTTACCCTGACCAGCGGCAAAACCTCGGATTTCTATATTGACGGTAAACAGACTATCCTGTCCGCGGAAGGGGCCTATCTCTGCGGAAAACTGATCCTTGAGCTGATTAACCGGCAAGCGGACCCCATTGTCGCAGTCGGTGGAATGACTCTGGGAGCGGACCCGCTGGTGACTGCGGTGTCTGTCGTCAGTCACCTGGAGAAATGTCCCATCCCTGCATTCATCGTCCGCAAGGAAGCCAAGGGACACGGCACCGGCAACTATATCGAAGGGATGAAGAACATACCCGAGGGAGGCCGGGTGGCCCTGCTCGAAGATGTGGTCACCACAGGCGGTACCCTGCTCAAGGTTATCGACAGAGTCGAGGCCCAGGGCTTTAAAGTCGGCCTGGTGGTTACCGTTGTCGAGCGACAGGAAGGCGGCGTTGATACTCTGGCTGAAGCTGGTTACAAGCTGGAGTCGATCTTTACCCGGGAAGAACTTCTCAGCGGTGATTAACAATGAAGTGTAAAAACTGCTCTGGAAAACTTGAGGTCCTGCGGATGTGCCGCCGTATCCGGCTCAAATGCGACAGCTGCCAGCGTGAGTACCAGATTCATGAAGTTGCCGGCGACCTGGATCCGGAAACCGAAAAGAAACTGGAGAACTTCACCACCATCATCTATGACTGAAAAAGGGGATATTTCCTTCTCACCATACGTGAAGGGTAGCCTGAAAACACAGAGTCTTTAACAACTCAGCAGTTTACCCCGGGTAGAAATGATCTCATCAGGTTAATTTATCTTTGGCCTGAGAGATTTTTTTGATAATATCTTCTTTTAAGATGATCTATTAATAAATGATGGCGTCGTAAAAAGTCCGATCTACTGTGTTGTGGGTTTTCAACAGACCTTCGACATACCATATGTATTGCCGAAGTCCTGTTGAAAATCCACGCCTTGTATATCAAACATTTTACTTAGCCATCTTTGAGTCAGTGATGGACTTTTTACGAGTCCATCAATAAATAACAAGGTAACCAATATCTGATTTTAATATGACCACGCCCCCTGCCCAAAAGGTATTTGTCAAGGCCAATGACACGGCCACCATCCGCTGTCCGGAATGCGACAGCACCAGGAAGGTGGAGGTCGGTGGCTATCGCTTCAAACAGCACACCCTCAAAGTTCGCTGCAGCTGCTCGCACTGCTATCTTATCTCTCTTGATTTCAGAAAAAATTTTCGAAAGAAAACCGATCTGCCCGGCAACTACCTCATCGACCCTCCGGTTGGCGGCAACGGTCCAATCCAGGTCACCAACATCTCAAAAACCGGTGTCGGTTTCACGGTTGCCGGAATCCATAATTTTCAGGTAGGGCTGGAGGCCAACCTGGAGTTTACCCTGGACAACAGGTTACAGTCGCAACTCAATAAAAAGGTAATCGTCCGCTCGGTGAACGGGGACTATATCGGCAGTGAATTTGCCGATCACCAGGACTTTGAAAAGGAGCTTGGCTTTTACCTCAGGTCACATTGACTATTCCTGCCATTCTCAAATGCAGTAAAAAGGAAATAGCGTCCAACCTCCTCTTTACAATCAACGGACAGAAGGACTGCAATGGAACTGCTGCAATCGTTATTTGGCGAATCGGTAATTTTACCTATTTTCCTCGCTGTTGCTATTGGTTACGGTGTGGGCAGGATAAAAATCGGCCAGCTCAAGCTGGGCGGCCTGGCCGGAACCCTGATCGCCGCAATCTTTATCGGCCTTTACGGCGTTCAGACCGATGAGGCCATCAAGTCCATAGCTTTTGCCCTGTTCATCTACTCGCTGGGTTTTGTCAGCGGTCCACAGTTTTTCACAAGCCTGGGTCGGGAGACCCTGGGCCAGGTCCATCTGGCTGTCTTCTCCTCCTTTGTCGTATTTTCCACTATCTGGCTTCTGGCCCTCATCTTAGACCTGGATAAAGGCACGGCAGCCGGTCTGCTTGCCGGTGCCACTACTGAATCCGCCTCCATCGGCACTGCCGGCGAGGCCCTGAAAAGCATTGACCTGCCCCAGGAAACCATAAATAAGCTCCAGGCAAATATTGCGGTAACCTATGCCGTAACCTATCTCTTCGGCATGACCCTCACTGTCTTTTTTACCTCCAGATTTGCGCCGCGCCTTCTCAAGGTAAAGGACTTCAAGGGTGCTGCAAAGGATCTTGAAAAAGAGCTCGGCGCAGACAGCGGGCTGGAAGCGGGCCAGTTTGAGTTCATCCGAAAAATCATCGCCAGGATCTACCGGGTCGAGGACGGTTTTGCTGACGGTCTGCCAATCCATGAATTCAAAAAGCGCTACAGCCACACCGTCGTTTTTGAACAGATCAGCCGGGATGGAACCCTCCATGAGCCAACACCTGATTTTGTCCTGGAACCCAACGATCTTGTCACCCTGGTCGGATTGCCCGAGTTTGTACTTGAGGCAGGTAAGATACTGGGCACGGAAGAGTCCCTTGAAAGTGTTGAAACGACGCTGGTCGGTGAAATCCGCGATGTGGTCATCACCAACAAAGCCATTGCCAACAAGAGTGTGGCAACACTGCGGGAAGAGATCGACCCGGAAAAACGACGCGGCGCCTATGCGGTCAGAATCACCCGCATGGAACGCGACATTCCTCTGATGGCAAGAACCAAAGTACATCTCGGCGATGTTGTCCGACTTATCGGTATCCCGGAAGGCGTAAAATCTCTGGCCGATGAACTGGGTCATACCCTCTCACCCAATGAAGGTGTGGACTATATTTACCTTGCCCTCGGCATTATTACGGGAATCATCATTGGTTCCATCGAGACAACCATTGGTGGCTCCACCATTGAGTTGGGACTGGGCGGCGGATGCCTCATCTCGGGCCTGGTCTTCGGCTGGTTCAGGGCCAGGCATCCGACTTTTGGAAACATGCCCTCCCAGACCGCAGCCCATCTCAGGGATTTCGGTCTGTCAGTCTTTATCGCCTGCATCGGACTGGCCGCAGGCCCCCAGGCACTTGAGGTCATTCGGGACCAGGGACTGCTGCTGCCGGTCCTGGCGGTGACCATCGTCTCTATTTCACTTATCAGCTCCATGCTTTACGCAAAGTATGTGGTGAAAATGAACCCGGTCCTCATCACCGGCGCACTTGCCGGCCTGTTGACCTGTACCCCGGCCCTCAATGCCTCGGTGACAGAAGCTGAAAGTGAAATGCCGGTACTCGGCTATACCGTTCCCTATGCCATTGCCAATGTCCTGCTGACCCTTCTTGGCCCGGTAATCGTGCTAACCGTCTAAAAAAAAGGTACAGGGTTATAGGTATAGGGTATAAGGTAAAAAATCAAAACACCCTATACCTTATGTCCTATACCCTATACCTTACACCCTATACCTTACACCCTATACCTTTAACCCTGTACCTTACACCTATAACCTTGTACCTTTCATTTATCCTGTTTTCAGCCAATTTCGAAGGAGAATATAATCATGGCACTCCACCTTGTTGACCACCCACTCGTCCGCCACAAAATCGGCCTGCTTCGCGAAAAAGACATCTCAACCAAGGATTTCCGTGCCATTGCCTCTGAAATTGCCCGGCTCCTCACCTACGAGGCAACCAAAACACTGGACACGGAAAAAAAGGCCATTGAGTGCTGGGCCGGTCCGGTGGAGGTTGATGAAATCAAGGGTAAGAAAGTGACTTTTGTTCCGATTCTAAGAGCAGGGCTTGGCATGATGGACGGTGTTTTTGACCTCATTCCCTCAGCCAAGGTCTCCATTGTCGGATTCTACCGGGATGAAGAGAGCCTTCAGCCGGTGCAGTACTATAAAAAACTGGCCAATAATATAGAGCAGCGCACCGCCATGATCCTTGACCCAATGCTTGCCACCGGCGGCACCCTCAACGCGACCATTGATCTTTTGAAGGAGGCGGGCTGTAAAAAAATTCTCGGCCTTTTCCTGGTCTCGGCACCGGAGGGGGTCAAATCTGTCATGGACAGACATCCGGACATCGAAATCTACACGGCCGCCCTTGATGAACGACTCAATGAAAACGGTTATATCCTGCCCGGCCTCGGCGATGCAGGCGACAAACTTTTCGGTACCAAATAAAGCAACGTGGCAGGAGAAATAAAATGAGTCAGAAATACGACAGCGATTACCGATTCAACCCCAAAGACTGCATCATAGGCGCCCAGATGCTTTTTGTCGCCCTTGGTGCACTGGTTCTGGTCCCCCTGTTGACCGGGCTTGACCCCAGTGTGGCCCTTTTCACCGCCGGGGCAGGCACCCTGCTCTTCCAGATTGTCACCAGGGGCAAGGTGCCCATCTTCCTGGCGTCGTCATTTGCCTTTATCGCTCCCATCATCTACGGCGTTCAGACCTGGGGAATCCCGGCCACCATGTGCGGACTGATCTTTGCCGGTTTTTTCTACATCGGCCTGAGTTTTCTCATTCGTTTCTACGGCAGCGAAATCCTCCACCGGCTGCTGCCCGCTATTGTCACCGGCCCGGTCATCATGGTTATTGGACTGATTCTTGCCCCGGTAGCTGTTTTCATGGCCACCGGCATGACAGGAGACGGCTCTGCGCAACTGGTCCCCCGCTCTACCGCACTGATCGTCTCCATCACTTCGCTCACTGTCACCCTCTTTGTCTCCCTGCTCGGCAAGGGAATGTTGCGTCTGCTCCCCATTCTCAGTGGTATCGCCGCCGGTTACCTGATCTCCATCCTCTTTGGCCTGGTCAACATGCAGCCGGTAAAAGATGCGGCCTGGCTGGCCATGCCCTCCTTTACCCTGCCTCAGTGGAACCTGGAGGCAATTTTATTTATCGTACCCGTAGCCATTGCCCCGGCCATTGAACATTTCGGCGATATCCTGGCCATCGGCTCGGTAACGGAAAAGGATTATGTCAAGGATCCCGGTATTCACAAGACCATGCTCGGTGACGGGCTGGCGACAAGCTTTGCCGCCTTTCTCGGAGGACCACCCAATACCACATACTCAGAGGTAACAGGCGCGGTGACCCTGATCAAGGTCTTCAACCCGGCCATTATGACCTGGGCCGCACTGTTTGCCGTTGCGCTTGCCTTTGTCGGCAAAGTCGGTGCCCTGCTCCAGACAATCCCGTCACCGGTCATGGGTGGTATCATGCTCCTGCTCTTCGGGGCCATTACCGTGGTCGGCCTCAACACCCTGGTACGCAGCGGCAAGGATCTCACCGAACCGCGTAACCTGGCCATTGTTTCTCTGATTCTGGTGATGGGAATCGGTGGTATGAGTTTTTCCACCGGAGGATTTACGGTCAAGGGAATCGGTCTGGCAGGCATCCTCGGTGTGGTGCTGAACCTGGTGCTGCCCGGCAGGAAGGTCGAGGCCAAGCCGCTGGACTAAATTAGTCCCGGCAGTTGCCTTTCAGCCCCTGTCCATACATCCGGGACCGGTTTCGCCCTTCTTCCTTGGCCTGGTAGAGGGCCTGGTCGGCACGTCGAATAAGCTCTGACGGCCCCATACCCTGGGCAGGGACAAGACTTGCTGCACCGAGACTGATCGTCACCCGGGGGGATACGTTCGATCCTTTATGGGGAATCTCCAGCTTCTCGACCTCTCTCCGGGCATTCTCAGCGATATGCAGAGCACCGACGATATCATTTTCCGGCAGAATAAAAACAAACTCCTCGCCCCCGTATCTTGCCAGTGCATCAGAGGATCGTTTGACAATCCCCTCCAGTGTTCTTGCGACCTGCTGCAGACAATGATCACCAGCCAGATGGCCATAATGGTCATTGAACAGTTTGAAATGATCAATATCGACCATAACCAGTGAAAGAGGGTACTGACTGCGACGGCAGCGACGCCATTCACGGCCAAGCATTCTGTCATGAAAACGCCGGTTAAAAACGCCAGTCAAGCCATCCAGATTGGTCTTTCTCTTCAGCTCCTGATTGACACTCTCCAGGCTCCGATTGATCTTTTCAATCCGGGCGAACTGCTCAACCACAAGGTCAGCCGTGATGGATGCAGCGTCCCGGGCTGCGAGGACCTCTCCATAGAGCAGCTTATTTTCCTCAAGCAGCTCATCCCGACTCATCAGTACGGGGGCCTTTTTCCTCATGATCCAGGGATTATGCCCTTCACTCATTTACTGCCTCCAGAACAATTTCCGCCGCCTTGGCGATGACAGAAGGTTGCCCGCTGTCTTCCGCCCCGACCAGAAGGACCTCTGTTGCGGGGACAATCCCCAGTGACGGGAGACAGAGCAGGAGGTAATGTAATGCCGACGAGTGGCCATACTCAACATAACTGCCCTGTGCATAATCATCCCAGCCGAGCTTGAGCACCTCCCCGGGACGCCCGAAGCCGTCAACCCGGTCAACCACCACAATCCGACGACACCCTTCGAACAGGCTCAGCAGATTGAGACCGGCCAGACCGCCGTCGACCAGTTCCACCCCCTGCGGCAGAGCCTCCATCGCCAGGTAATCATAGACCAGAGGACCGAGACTGTCTGCCCGGCAAAAGCGATTACCCACACAGATGATCCTCATCATTATCAGGCCCCAAGACGCAGCCGACTGAGCGTATGGCCGTTTTTACTGACACTGTGGACAGAACAGACCATGCACAGGTCAAAACTGCGAACCACATGGCCGATTTCAACAGGGTTGTCGGGGTCCGCCACCGGTGTGCCGATGAGGGCCTCTTCAATGGGTCCCCGGACAGATTGATCGTCTCGTGGGGAACCGTTCCAGGTGGTGGGTGAGATAATCTGGTAATGTTCAATGCGGCCCCCGGAAAGCTGCAGCCAGTGCCCTAAAAAGCCACGCGGCGCCTGAACCAGCCCCCCACCCTCACCTTCAACAATTTCACCCGCGGATTGATAAAACGGGGCTTTCATATCGACATCACCGCACCACTGTTCCATCAGCGGCAGCAGCCTTGCCGGCCGGGTAATTCTGGCCAGTTCACGAACAAGAACCGAGCTGCCCTGCTCCTCGACAAGGGCCTGGAACAGGGGATCACCATTAACCATCAATTCCGCAAGGGGCCCTGTTTCAGCCGGCTGGCCATTATAGCGGGGGGCCTTTGCCCAGGAATATTTTTCCGAATCATCGATGAACCTGGGAGGGGCTCCGTTCTCCAGGGGGTGACCGTCTTTTACGCTTTCATTATAGTGACAGTAACGCAGCTGTTCACTGACCTGCTCCTCGGCAAATCCTGTATTCTGCTCATTACTGATAAAACCGCCGCTCACCGCTCCGGCCGACTTGATTCCCAGTGAGCCGTGCTCGGGTACGGCAAGAAAACTGCCGTGCCCCTGCCCCATGGTGGTCAACCCATATTCCCGACAGCAGCGGATTAAAAACCCGAGATCGCCGTTACGGTGACTGTCGCTTTCCTCCAGCCAGGAATCGAGCTGTGCTGGTGTGGACACCTGCTGCCACCTCTCAACAGAGCATCCGAGGACACGATTTTCATACCAGCGGTAAAACTCCTTCAGGAGCATGAGACACTGGCGCAGATCTGACTCACTGGGTTCCGAGGTGATCCCTCCGGGAACAACAAATGAAGAATGCGGCCATTGGCCGCCAAGAATGGCGATGATCTCCGGCAGCTTCCTGCTTGCCTGGATCACCTCAATGACGGAGGTGCCTGAAAAAGGCTGAAAACGTTTTACAGCCTCAGCATACAACGGCTGGTCACTATATTTTTCATTTGCCAGATCAACCGCAAACATGAGAAAGACATGGCGCACGTCACTCTGCAACTTTTCAACCGCCAGCACCAGGTGGCGGATGAGACGTCCATTGTGAGCCACGGCTGCGCCTGACAGGTTTTCAAGAGCCCGGGCCGCTGCCAGCAGGTGGCTGGTACTGCAGATTCCGCAGACCCTTGGGGTTATCACCAGGCCATCGAGGCTGCCGCGTCCGGTCATCATTCTCTCGATACCGCGGTACATGGTTCCTATCATCCAGGCATCGGTCACCACACCGTTATCTATGGTGGCCTTCACCTCCAGGTCGCCTTCGACCCGGTTAAATCCCATTTGGATGGTTTTAGACATATTTGACACTCTCTATGATTAGACCCGACTCTTACGACTTTTCAACCGCTCCGGGGCGGCAGCTGCCGCCATACCCTTATAGGCCAGGTAATGGGCCCGGTTGACCCCCCGGGGCAGCTCCAGCGGTACATCAACAATATTGGGAGTGGTAAAAAACGGGTGATCCTGGGGAAAATCGGGCTGGGTACAGCCGAAACATGGCACCCCGGCATCGGTTTTAGAATTGCGCTGGTTCCAGTGTACCTTGTTGCACGGCCCGTAAGTCAGCGGTCCCCTGCAGCCCAGGTGAAAAAACATACAGCCCCTTCCGCCAAAATCAATCTCCTCCACCCGATATTCGTGGTACTCGTTGCGGGTGCATCCCTGATGGACAAGCATGGAGTACCAGTCCTGCGGACACTGCATTTGATCAAGAGTTGGCAATTTACCTTCAGCGAGCGCATAGAGGGTATCTTTCAGAATCGAAGGATGGACAGGGCAGCCGGGCAGGTTGATCACAGGCCAGCCGCGGCGGGTACGAAAATTCTCTCCGAGTACTCCCCCTCCCCTCTCTTTAGTAAACTGGAGGCCGCTTGCCGAAATCTCACCGGAATTACCTATTCCACCGAAACTGGCACAGGTGCCGACACCAACCACTGCTCCCGCCCTCGCAGCCAGTTCTGTAATCAGAGTCATCTTGGGTTCCCCCAGACAGGTATCATACATACCGGTCCCATCCGGACCGCTGATGACAAAACCCTCCACCAGGAGAATATCCAGTGACTCTTTCCCCTTACGCAGGCTGTCGAGAAGTTCCTCCTGCTGTCGCGGACTGTTTCCGCTCAGAGAAGGATGGTACAACAGCTTCAACCCCTTTTCCCTGAGGAGTTCGACCAGATCCAGCCCTTCCATGCCAAGCAGGCTCATGGTGTCGCCGCCGCAGGCACCGCATTGCAGCCAGAAAACCGTTCGCATCTTTCTCTTTCCTCTAAAGTGGAACCCGCGCGGATTTTCGCCGG
>JBDLID010000014.1:0-35009 GCA_039715055.1 Thermodesulfobacteriota bacterium
AGAACCTGGCCGAACCAGTCGGGATCCTGACGAAGAGGCGGCAACTGCAGTCCGAGACCTGCCCCAAACGCAGTAAACTCCCTGATCTTTTCCTGGTTCGGTTTTTCATGGATTCGATAGAGACCCTTTTTCTTTTCCTCGGTGAAGGTCTCGGCAACCGCCTCGTTGGCGGCGAGCATGAACTCCTCGATCAACTGATGGGCGAAATTTCGTTCCGCCCGGGTGATGGAGGCGATTTTTCCCTCTTCGTCGAGGCGGATGTCCGGCTCCGGCAGGGTAAAGCCGATGGAGCCCCGCTCCCGCCTTTTTTGAGTCAGTTGGCGGGCCAGTTCCTCGGCCCACTTGAGTGGTGTGAGAAACTCCTTGTGAGCCCTCCTCACCTCCGGATTTTTGTCGATGAGGATTTCGCGCACCGTGGTGTAGGTGAAACGCTGGTGGCTGTGGATGATTGATTTTGTAAACTGTTTTTTCAGCCGGTTGCCCTGTCGGTCAAAGTCGAGAATAGCGCTGACAGTGAACCGGTCTTCGCCAGGTACCAGGCTGCAGAGGTTGTTTGACAGTTTCTCGGGCAGCATGGGAATAACCCTGCCCGGGAAGTAGATGGATGTGCCTCTTTGATGGGCGTCCTCGTCGAGGCCGCTTCCGGGATGAACATAGTGGGAGACATCGGCAATGGAGACATAGAGCCGGTAGCCTTTACGGGTTTTGATCACTGCAACGGCATCGTCAAAATCTTTTGCAGTTTCACCGTCAATGGTGACGTGACCAATATCACGGAGATCGGCTCTTCCATCTTCCGGCTCAATTTTTGTGGAGAGGTGCTCGGATTCAGCAAGCGCTTCGTCTGAAAAAACAGCCGGCAGATTAAATTTTTCAATGACCAGCCGCATCTGCACATCGATCTGCTCCGGATCACCGAGATATTCGATGATGGAGCCTTGCAGCAGGGGGCTGTGGTCGTTTTCCTCTTCAAGCCTGACGATTACCGCATCACCGTTTTTCATCTTCCCTTCACAGGGCCCATCGATACGGATGGTAAATGGAAAACGGGGATCTTCCGGGGTTACATCGCAGTGTCCTTTTGACAGTTTGACAAATCCGCCCAGGGTTTTGTGCTGTCTCTCGAGTACGGTGAGCAGCCGGGCTTCAGGACGGCCGTCTCTTCGCACATTGTAAATATGAATAAGAACCCGGTCGCCCTGGCGGGCTGAGCCGACTCTGCTTGCAGAAAGCATCGGGTCCCTGCTGAAGGTTTGTTTTTTGCCGCCGCAGTCGAGCCGGTTGATAAAGCCGAATCCTTTAGGATTCTGTTCAAATACACCTTCGCAAAGCAATAACTGGCGGTTCAGCTCGTAACCCCTGCGCCCCGCCAGCCGGATAATTTTCTGACCCAGAAGATCGTCCAGCAGTGGGGTCAGGGTAGACTTGGCACCCCGCGGCAGCTGCAGTTCCTTGACAAGATGATTGATGGTCGGCGGGGTTTTGGCCAGCCAGAGATGACGGAGCAGTTTTTCCCGCAGGACAAACCCTAAAGACCTGGAATGTGACCCGCCCTTTCGCTGGTGACTATCGTAGCGTTGTGATTTACGTGCAGAACGTTTTCTTCTTTTTTTTCCCATGGTTGTTTTTGCTTTTCCCTGGTCAGCTTTATTGGTAGAGTCTAATAAAATACATGGTTTCAGGTAAAGAGTTGTAAAATGACCGCATTTCCCGGGAGTTTTGAGTAATTATGTGTGCATCATAAGGATGATGGCACCAATAGGCAAGCGTATATCATTTTTGTTTGACCGGGGGGACCGGTAATTCGTCATGGCCAAGAGTCGACAACGCATTCCATTTGATCTGGAGCTGTACAGAAGCCGTATGCAGCCCCTGCTGGAAGAGGAGGCTGCCGCAGCTGTATTCTGGGATGCTCTTGATTTTGCCGCCGATGCCCATGAGGACCAGTGGCGACGTTCCGGTGAGGCCTATATCATGCACCCCTGTTCGGTGGCCCTGATCATGGCCGATGAGCTGGATGTGATCGACCCGGAGATTCTTGCCGCCGCCCTGCTCCATGATACCGTGGAGGATGTGGAAGAGGTAACCATTGAACTTGTCGGAGCTAAATTCGGCAGTTATGTCGCCGCCATTGTTGAGGGTTGTACCAAGGTCACTCAGTCGTCTGCACAGGACAAGCAGACACACTCTAAGATGGTCCATCGCAAGATCTTCTCCGGGGCCGCTTCCCGGCCGGAGGTCATGCTGGTCAAGCTTGCCGATCGTCTTCACAATCTCAGGACGCTCAGTGCCATGCCGCGGCACAAGCGGCAGAAGATTGCCGATGAAACCCTCGATATCTACGCCCCGCTGGCCACTGTACTGGGTCTTTTCAATCTGAAAAGGGAGATGTACGATCTGGCCCTGTCCTATAAATTTCCCAAGCAGTCAACCAAGCTGCGCGGTCAAATTCGCCAGCTCAGTAAATCCACCACTGCCGTTGAGATTGTTGAAGTCCTCAATGAGAAGACGGCGGAAGTGTGGCTCAGCTGCACCATTTCCATTCGCACCAAGGGACTCTGGGCCTACTACGATGCCAACAACCGCATCCTGAGGAAAAAGATCGACAACCCGCTGGAGATCCTCCTGCTGGTTGATGACAGCCAGGCATGCTACCGGGCACTTGGTATTGTTAACCAGATTTTCCCACCGATTCCCCGGACGATCAGGGATTTTATTGCCAATCCCAAGCCGACCGGTTACCAGGGGCTCCATGCCCGGGCCATTGTCAAGGGGGAGCGTTTTCTGTTTAAAATCAGGACAAAAAACATGGCCCGCCGGGCTCAGCGGGGCCTTTTTAAAAACTGGAGTTCCAAGAATCACAAGCAGGGAAAGTTTATCCGCGAGATTCAGGAACTGTTCGGTGTGATCGGCTACGACGATTCGGTCTCATACCGGGATGTCATTGCCGACAGCGGCAGAAAGGAAATTTATACCTATACCCCCCAGGGTGATCTGATCTGCCTGCCGGTGAACTCTACGGTACTTGATTTTGCTTTTCGGGTGCATACTGAAATTGGCCACAGCTGTATTGGCGCCATGATCGGAATAAAAAAGGAGCCTCCCGAATACTCCCTGAAGGACGGTGATGTGATTCGTATCCTCAGGGCGGATCACCCGGTTCACTTTGAACAGAAAATGCTCGGTCTCTGCAAGACTGCAAGAGCTCGCGCAGAGTTATCAAAGGCTTTCCGGGCCCGCTGGGACAGTGTTGCCGGTGAGGTCGGTTTTTCTATTCTCCGTCAGGAAATGCGGCGCTACGGTCTTCCTTTTGAGCTTTTTTACAAGAAGGATACAGGGCAGCTGCTGAACCATTTTTCCCTCGAGGAATTGGATGAGCTCTATGTCCGGGTGGGCAAAGGCAAGATCCGCCTTCCGGAGCTGATTGAGCAGGTCAAGGTCGACCTTTACTCCGGCCAGTCCCCCCTGGCCGAGCCCACCGGCGCTTTTAATAAGATCGAGTTGACCACCCTGGATCCCGTATCGATCAAAATGTCCAACTGCTGTAAGCCAACCCCCACTGACCCCCGACTCTGCGCCCTGCTCAGTGAACGTAATCTGTCGGTCCATTCCCTTTCCTGCCCGCAACTGGAAAAGTTAAAGTTTCAGCGTGAAGATATTGTAGAACTGCGCTGGAAGCGGAGGGAGACCCTGGTGCTCAAGGAACAGGCACTTGTTGTCATGGCGGCGACCCGGCACAGGATGATGATGCTGGCAGGCGTAGCCCCCGAAGAGATGAAGATTCTCGATCTGATGGCCCTTTCCAAGGCCCCCACCCCGACTCCGGCCTGGGAGTTAACTTTTACAGTTCCCAATCTCCACGCTCTGAGAAAGGTGCTCAAGCACTTTGAAAAGTCAGGCATTGTCTACGAGTTCGCACTGGAGAGCTGATCCTCTCAGTCCTTTTTTTATCAGAAAGGCACATTTTGCCTTCGTCCCGCTTTTAAATACTCAGCCCTCCTCTGAGAGCTGCGGCTGATTTTTTGAGTATTGTTTGAGAACCCCGGTGAGCATGTCGGGCAGATCGTTTTTCTGTCTTGAGCTCCTGTTGAGCTGTTTGATCGTTTTGTTCAGGGTGAGAACTTCGCCGAGAAAAATATGGCGTAAAATGAGTGAAATAAGGCGGGTGATTGTTGTCAGGTTGGAGATTCGTGACTGGAGGTGCTGGTCTCTGTCAAAGGCTGTGGATGCGAAAATTTCCACCGGGTCACCTTTCAGTTCACTGACCGAGACATACCAGGTGTTCAGTTCCCGGTCACGTGTGCGGTGGCGGACAGCGTCGAGGACTTCGGGCAGTTCCTCGATTGGGTCGTGACTGCAGTGAGGTGTTGACCCGTCATTGTGGATATCCGATTTGAGCAGGGAACATATCTGTTTCACCAGCTCCGGTTTTTTGATCAGGGTTTCTCCGATGGAGCGACATTCCCTGCAGAACTCGTTTCCATGTAAGTCATCCAGTTCTGCAATTTTTCCACAGCCGTCACATTGCTCACTCTGCTCATTCTTCATAAGATGTCCATTTCCCGTGGGGTGAAGTGGTTTGGATAAATTGTTTAAGCAGCCCCTGAAACTCCATGCCAGTTACCTCCCGGGCCCCGAAAGAAACAAGGTGGCTGGTAGTCATCTGGCAGTCGATCAAGCCGCATTGATTATTTTGTAACTGGTTGACCAGGGCCACCAGAGCAAATTTTGATCCACCGCTGAGGTCGGAAAACATCGACTCTCCGAAAAAAACACGGTCCAGGTAGAGCCCGTAGAGTCCACCGGCCAACCTGTCCTGCTGCCAGCTCTCAACTGAGTGACAATAGCCCTGCTCGTGAAGGGCGCAGTAGGCGTTCTTCATTTGGATTGTAATCCATGTATCTTCTCCCCGTTCCGTTCTGTTTTGGGCGCATCGGTCAATGACTTGCTCAAAATCACTGTTGAAGCGGATCTCAAAGGGCGGGGACCGCAGTTCCCTCGCCAGTCTTCTCGATACCCTGAACTCTTCAGGAAAGAGAACAAGCCGCGGGCTGGTACACCACCATAAGATGGGGTCCCCTTCACTGAACCATGGAAAAATACCGTTTCTATAGGCGACAACCAGTCGTTCAGGGCTCAGGTCACCTCCAATGGCAAGCAGACCGTTGGGTTCGGCAAGGTCGCATGGGGGGAAACGATGCTCATCTGTCAGCTGAAAGAGAGGCATGGGTCACTTTACAAAGGCAAAAGCCGGATGTCAAACATGTGATGGAGCATCAACGAAACAACAAACAGTCATATTTGCCGAGGGCAATATTTTAAGGGGTGGCGGAAAGATGAGGGGGCGGGGGGCGGAAAGGTGGGAATGGCTTCCGTTATACTTTGTCAGGATTGTTCATTGGTCATGTTTTGAAGAAAATATCCAAGTTGTTCAGTCTGGTGGTGGGTAAGGTTGAGAAATTGAATTGAGCACTGCCTGGTATGGGTTGATAGAAATGAGCTGGTATTGGCCACAAGGGTGTCGCGAACAACTTTGCTTTCAATGTGATCGATCAGAAAGTCGTTGGAGCTGAGAAAGATGCCGAGATGGCCGAGGAGAGCCTGTCTGAGGGATTCTTCTTCAAGGTAGCGGAAAGAGAGGCCACCTTTTGAAATATCGACGATCGGCCCCAGGGTATGGTGGTTGATTGCCAGGGCACCATCAAAGGGACGATGTCGTTTATGTAGTCTACGTTCCTCGTTTTCCATTGAAGCTTTTCCCGGTTAAGATCTCTTGTTGGAAAGAAAGGGATGTAAAACGCATTCTCAAATGAGAAAAAAATGATGAGTTAAAAATATTGTATACGTCGGACCGTGGGCGGTCAATAGGTAGAAATACCTATTTTTGGGGGGGAAATGATGAAAAACAGACCGTGAGGTGTTTCTGCGGAGTATTATCGACGATTGATGACAGCGGAGATGAATTTGGCATCAAACATGGTTTGGTCACCTGTGTTGATTCGACTTTGGGAGAGAGGCAGGGTAATGATAAATTCAGATCCTGAATCGGAGATGCCGGTGGCGACGATGGTGCCGTGATGACGGTCAACAATCTTTTTGCAGATCGACAGACCGATTCCGGTCCCTGAAAACTGTTGACGGGTGTGAAGTCGTTGAAAAATCTCAAAGATTCTTTCACTGTATTCATTTTTGAACCCGATCCCATTATCCTTGATATAGAACCGGCAGTAATTCTCCCGATTATAGTCGTCGGTAAATGGGCGGACATCGATTTCTATCTTTGGCCTCCTGGCGGGATGATGGTACTTGAGGCTGTTGCCGATAATATTCTGGTAGAGTTGCCGCATCTGTAGAGGATCAGCTTCAACCTCGGGCAATTTGCCCACCGTGACCTTTCCGTGGGTTTCCTCAATACGAATGGCAAGGTCGTCGAGTACCGAATGAACGACATCATTGAGGTTAACCGCTTCAAAAGGCTGTCCCTTGCTGCTGACTCGAGAGTAGAGGAGAAGTCCGTTAATCAGGCTCTGCATCCGGTTGGTCGAGCTGATAATCCGTTTAAGGTATGATTTCGGTTTATCTTCGAGGGAGTCGTTGATCGACTTCCGCAGCCGGTCAGAGAATGCAGTGATCAGCATCAGCGGTTCCTGCAGATCGTGGGAGATAACGTGGGCGAAATCCTGGAGTTCCTGGTTGCGAACCTGAAGGTCTTCGGCTGCCATTGACAGGGAGTCTTTGATTGCTTTCCAGTTGCTGATATCCCGGGTTACCTGGATGATGCCGATGAGCTTTCCACTGGGTTCCCTGAATGGGGTAGCCACGACCTGGCAGGGGAAACGAGTACCGTTCTGCCTGGTTTTAAGCATTTCGATTTCGACATGCTCCTGGCCGTTGAGGATCATGGTGAGTGGGCAGTTCTGGGTATGGCATGGGTGGCCTGGGAAAATATCAAAACATTTCTGGCCGACAATGTCATGGGCATCCATGTTGGTCAGTTTGCAGAATGCCCTGTTGGCGCGGATAATGGTAAACTGCTTGTTGATGACGTGCATCCCGTCCGGCGCACTGTTGAAGAGCTGAACAAACTCATCGTTGATGGAGACCAGTGAGGCCTTGACCTGCTGTTGCTCCTTGATCCGTGCATCAAGAAGGCGGTTGGTGTTATTGAGTTCCGATGTGCGACTGATCACCCGGGACTCCAGATCCTCTCTGATCTCGATCAATTTCAGTTCTGTTTTCTTCTTTTCCTTGATCTCGTTTTTGAGCTGTTCATTGATTTCTCTCAGTTTGATTTGCTCGCGATTGAGCCTTGAGATAAAAAAGAGGATGATGAAGATACCAATTACTGCTGCAAGGAGATGGCTGAACAGTAGCGGCAGCGGGGATCTGTCAGCCAGGGCAGGCATGGTGATCGAGATGCCCCCGCGGATGTTTCCCACCATGTATCCCTGTTCTGCGTGACAGGGCAGGCATGACTTGTTGACCTTAAGTGGAGCCATGTAGCGAAAGAAGCGACCGTCTTCGGTGTCGACAAAACGACTCTTTTCGAGTTCACCCGCCTCAAAATCGTGGAGCCAGCGTGTCTCCCAGTCACTGGCCTTGTTCTCTTTGCGCAAGGGGGCGAGGCTGGTGATATGAAAACGGACATTGGACTGTTTGGCGAGGACTTCTGCAATCTGTCGGGTCATATAGGCCGGGTTGACCCGTGTCAGGCTGCGGCCGCTGCTGTCGAAAATTGTCTGTTGTTCAGTGGGGAGATAGGGATTGGGGGGGGTGTCTGTGGTTGAGTAGACAAAGATGCCGCTGTGATTTGAGTTCCAATTCCTGGTGGCAACAATTTGCGCAAAAAAGGCCTTCGCCGCCTCAGTGGCAAGGGCTCTTTGATCCTGTTTGTTGTCGTAATTGTTCCAGCTGTAAGAGACGGCAACAGTCAGGAGCCAGATCGCAATGGTGATCAACTGGTATCGTCTGTCCGGTCCGGTCATGGAAATAGGTGCTGGATCTCTTTATAGAAGGCAGGTTTTGGTTTGCAGTTCCCGAAGAAAGACCTTTTCATTTTCCGAATAATCGACCGGGACCTCAATGAGATGGACCCCCGATTGACTGAGGCATTCACTGAGGATAGCGGAGAACTGTCCCGAGCCTTCAACTCGGTGACCGGTTGCTCCGTAACTGTTGGCGTATTGTATAAAATCGGGATTGTTAAAATCAAGGCCAAAGTCAGCAAAGCCCATTCCTGCCTGTTTCCACTTGATCATACCGTAACCGTCGTCGCGAAGAATGATGATGATGAGGTCAAGCTTCAACCTTACCGCCGTTTCAAGTTCCTGGGAGTTCATCATAAAGCCGCCGTCTCCGCAGATACCAATGACCTGCCTGTCAGGGTAAAGCAGCTTGGCCGCAATCGCTACCGGGAAACCGGCACCCATGGTGGCAAGGGCATTATCAAGGAGCAGTGAGTTGGCATGGGCCGCCTTGTAATTACGACCAAACCAGATTTTATACATCCCATTATCCAGTGAGAGAATGGAGTTTTTCTTCACTTGGTTATGAACGACGGAGACGATGCGCTGGGGGGTGTCGGGAAAATCCTCATGGCCGTATTCGGAAAAGACCTGGGTCTTGACTTCATGGTGGATTCGCCTGAAATAGTCGTATTCTTTATTCGGTGATTCGGCCAATAATGATGAGAGCCGGGTGATGGAATGGGTGATGTCGCCGATGACTTCATGTTGCGGAAAGTAGACTTCGTCGATATCGGCTGCCTGGCAGTTGACATGGATGACCTTGCGACTTCCCTTGTTCATGAAAAATGGAGGCTTTTCAGTCACATCGTGCCCAATATTGACAATCAGATCCGCCCTGTCGATGGCACAGTGCAGGTAGTCATGTTCAGAAAGGGCGGCGGTGCCCAGGCAGAAATGGGAATGTTCGTCGATGACCCCTTTTCCCATCTGGGTGGTAAAGAAGTAGAGACCGTTGTTCTCTACAAAATCGTAGACTGCTTTGCAGGTGGTCCTTCTCTTGGTCGCTGCACCGAGAAGAATCAGAGGGGCCTCTGCACTGTCGATCAGTGAAGCGGCTTCTTCAATCGCTGTGGATGCTGCAACCGGAGGCGTACAGTTGGTAACAGCAATAGGGCGACTGGAGGTGGTGTCGGCGGCAATGTCCTCGGGAAGTTCAATATGGACCGGACCGGGCTTTTCCATCACGGCGATTCGGAATGCATCCCGGACAATGGCCGGAATGGTGTCGGCGGAGACGATTTGCCTGGTATATTTGGTGAGCGGCTCCATCATTCTCACCACATTGATGATCTGGAACCTTCCCTGCTTGGACTTGCGGATCGGTTTCTGACCGGTAATATAAAGAGAGGGCATGCCGCCGAGCAGCGCATAGGAGACGGCGGTGACAAGGTTGGTGGCCCCTGGTCCCAGGGTGGAGAGGCAGACGCCCGGTTTACCGGTCAGGCGGCCATAGGTGGCGGCCATAAAACCGGCTGCCTGCTCATGTCTGGTCAGGACAAGCCGGATGGGAGAGTTTCTTATGGCCTCAAGAAAGGCCAGGTTTTCCTCTCCGGGAATACCGAAAATGACTTCAATGCCTTCGTTGAGCAGTGATTGGACAAATAACTCTGCACCGTTCATATCAGGCTCCTTAAGTGGTTGCGGCCGACAGGATCGGTGAAAAAACAGTAATCACCACTGAGTTCAGTTGCCGGCGCCAGGGGTGGTAAGGGGCTAGGGTGATGTTATCTTATTGTCAGGCCGTTATAATCATCATCATACCCATTAGAAATAGAAAGGTAAATATCAGAGTCAGGTAACTTTGCCTGCTGATCCGGTCATAATACAGGGAGCCGAACAGGGTGCCGAGCAGGGTAAGCGGTGCTGTAATCAGAAAATAGCCGAGAACTTCAACGGTGGTGATGCCGCCGATGACGTGAACCGTTGCCGTCAGGCAGGAGTTGAAAAGGAAAAAGCCGGTGAGGGTTGCCTTTATTTCATCCTTTTTCCAACCGGTGAGGGCGGTATAGATGATTGTCGGTGGTCCGCCGGTGGAAAAAGCGGCGCTGATGGCACCGGTCAGAAAACCGGCCACATAACCCCAGATCCGATGGAGATTTTGTGGTCCGGGGCGGACAAAAAGACTGTAGATGCAGTAACTGCAGAGAAGAACACCCATTGCGGTCTGGATGGATGCAGAGGCGGCATGCTTGAGGAGGAGTGTGCCAAGCCCCACTCCGGGGATGGCGGCCAGGCATAGCGGCAGGATCCTTTCCCGGTCCAGATGTTTTTTCAGACGCAGCGTCAGAAAGGTGGTGATGACGATGGAGTTGAGGATGCAGAGCGGTACGCCGACTTTGATATCTATGAGCAGGGTGAGCAGCGGGATGGCCACCAGGGCGGCGCCGAAGCCGCTCATTCCCTGAACAAAACCGGCTAACAGAAAGACTGCGCCAATGAGAAACGGATTTGCCATGAGATTATTTTCTTGTATAGAAGTGTTATTCTATATTAATTTATGGAAGCGTTAAAAATATGTAACTATTCAGCGAGTAGAAAAAACCGGTCAAAACTCGGTCTGTTACTGTTTAGCAGTGGTGCTGAATAGTTACAAAAATTTTCATTTTGTCCGACCCTGGCAGCGGCTGTTGAACCGGTTTCCGGGAACAGCTTGGATTTATTTCAGAAACATGTATTGTATCCAGGATTGATACGATAATTCAATAGCTGAGCATTTACAAAATTTTCAGCATCCCCTTAACAGTTGAGTGAGCCGGTGCAAGGTCTGCAGGACGGAATACTAAATTCACCCTTCCAGGAGCAAGCCGATATTTCAATGTTTTTTTCCGGCGGTGGACGGCGGGAAATCCTTGATGAGTTGATTCGCGGTGCAGAAGAAGCCACAGTCCTTTTCACCCTGGTCGGTGACGAGGGGGTCGGCAAATCTATGATCTGCCGAAGGTTTGAGGCTGAAGCCGGTGGGGAGATTGTCCCTGTTTATTTTCCACAGCCGGTGGAGTCTTTTGAGGATGTGGTTCGTGAAACAGCCCGTCATCTTGGTAAAGAGATCGACAGCGTGACCAAGGCAAACGGCGCGGATTGCTTTCGTGAAATGATTGATACCCTGGAACTTACGGGACGGCGCCTGTTTCTTATCTTTGATGAGGCCGAAAAACTCTACCTGGCAACACTTGAGCGGATTCGAAGGCAACTGGAGGTGGAGAATCTGGACAGGCTGAGAATGCAGGTCCTGTTTTCCGGCCGAACAGGTCTCCTGGAAAACCTCGACCAGCTCGATGTGGTTGAGTTTGAACCGGTCAGTAAGATGGATCTCATTCTTCATCCGCTGGATGAACAGGACACTTTTAGTTACCTGAACCACTGCAGTCGTTATCTGAGTGAATATGAGGGCAGTGATGTTTTTTCAGCCGAGGCGGCGCAAAAGATATTCCAGATGGGAAGAGGCAATATTCGCAGGATCAATATTTTTGCAGAAGACGCCCTGAAATCAGTGGGCAAAGATACCTCTTTCCTGGTCCTGTTGGATAATGTTGAAGGTGATGATGACGACGACACCTTTGAGGAGTCGGGATCCGGCCTCTTTCCCTATCCGGTCGCTTCCCTGCTTCGTGATCGAAGGGTTCAGGTCGTCGGCGGTGTGCTGTGCCTGCTCTTCCTCTTGATTCTGTTCAGCGGCGGTGACAATGAGCAGACTGCGGATGAGGTGACCAGTGATTTTAAAGAACCCCTTCAGGAGCAGGTCATTGAAAAGGCTCCGGAGATCTCTGTCGAACATGTCCAGCCCGTACCTGTTGAAACCGAAACTAAAGAGCCTGATATAGTTGTTTTAACCGATGAAAACAATACCAAGAAACTTGTTGTCATCCAGGAGCCTGCCATCCAGGAGCCTGCCATCCAGGAACCTGCCGAGCAGGAGACGGTAGCAGCGGAAACGGAAACAACAGCTCCAGTCTCCGATGCCAGGAGACTCTTTGTCGCCCGCCTTGCCGCCGGATCCACCTGGGTAACCGGAGCCTCCCAGGGCAAATATACGATCCAGCTGATGGTCCTGAGCGCCGAACAGGGTGAGGAAAATCTGCAGCGAATGCTGAGCGAGAAACCGTACGCCGATATTGTCAATCAGCTCTATATTCTTCGTCGTACCGCATCAGTTGATCCCCTGGTACTTGTCTACTACGGTGTCTACGCCTCTATGGCCGATGCGCGAAATGCACGCAATACAATGCCTCGGTTCCTGAGAGAGCATCATCCCTATGCTATTTCCATCAAAGGCGCTGTTGACAAAGTAAAAGGCCCGTAGGTCCCGGTGGACTCATGCGCCAGCTGCCTGCGGCTGCCGGATTGTCAATCTCAATACAGGCAGTGGGTGGAATTTATGATGAGTGCTGATTAATAATAATGGCCACCTTGAAAAAATTGATATTTTGGGCTGTTTTAGGTAGCCAATAGAAGAGTCTGGTCAGGGAAATTGATGTTACCGCCGGTTTGTGTTCACATGGAAGGAAAAGCCAAATGAGTGTTCGAGAGATCAAATGTACGAGTTGTGAGGCCGTTTACCGTATTGATGCCTCCAAAATTCCTGACAAGCTTGTACGTACGAAGTGTAAGAAATGCGGGAGTGTGATTGTAATCAATGAACACCTTGCCCCTCCAGTCAAACCGGAAGGGGAGCGTGAACCTCAAGAGGTACCCCCGGCTGCCGATGTCAAACCGCCTCCTGTTGAAGAGAAAGCTGCCGGGGCTGCCGAACCTGCAGGCGGTGATGAGCCGGAAATCACTACAAGTGAAGAAGGACGGCTGGCGGGGATTGTGCGTAAGGTGAAAGAGTCGCTGCAGGGTTCGCTGCAGAGCAGTTCTAAAAATGAGTCTTCAGAACCAACCGGAGAAGATGAAGTAGAGCGGTTGCCGGAGATTCTGCGTGAGTTGAGAGAATCGATACGAAGCCATTTTGAAGATGAGTCATTTGAGGTCACCGGCGAGAGGCTTTATGCCTATATTCTGATCAAGGTTATGCTGTTGTGGGTCGTTACAATGGCTTTTGTTCTGCTGGTTGGATTTGTTGTCCCCTTTCCTCTGAATTTATTGCTCGGCATCAATCTATTCGTCGTGGCATTTAACTGGAGAATTGTTGTCGATATTATTTTTCCAGAATATAGAAGCGGTAGTCTGGTGAAAGACAGCCTCCTCAAATTGATTCTGCCGCTCCTGCTCATCAATGGAGTGGGCCTGCTGTTTATTATATAGACTACTTTGAGAAATTGGCGGTTTCGTTCGAGTTCAAGGAATGGTGAAAAAATAATAAGCACCCGTCCCGGGCATAGATGAGTATTTTTCTTTTTGCCATGACGAAGAAATCGAGTGAAAGAGCAATTTTTCAAGGTAGCCTGTAACATCCAGTCGTTCAGACTTGACCTGGTCCTTTCGACACCAGAGTGTAATCAAACCTGACACTCAGCAGTAGTGTTTCCCTGAGGGTTTTGATAAAATTGAACTTTCGATATGGCAATATGAACTGCTCCTGGTTTTGTGGCCACTTTTATATGGCCAGCTCAGTACGATCAGCCCAGGATTTCTATACCAGCTTGAAAGTTAGGGTTTTCTCTTTCTCAAGCAGCTTTTCTTTATTTTTCTTTTAATTGCTCCACATATCTCGCTGGCAATATTCCACCAAGAGCCCCATGGGGTCGTTTGGTGTTGTATTCATCAAACCACTAGTCCACTGGTCATAGATATCAACAGTTGTCCATTGAACGATGCCTTACCTCAGGTTTAATTCCATGGTAAACGGACATGGCTAATGTCACGACGTGGTATTATTTTATTTGCATATTTTGCCGGATGACTTATGGTAGATGGAAATGATAATTTTTATCATAAAGGAAAAGGCTTACAGTTTCCATAGCCACAATACAGTAAAAACCGTTAAACAAAACCAAGAGGAATGGCATGAGTGCAGAAACGGTAAAATGCGAAGTATGCGGTAAAGAGACGACTAGAGACAAACTCACACTTTGTATAGGTTGTAACAAACAGTTTTGTGAAGATTGTCACAGTCCAGAAACAATGGAGGAATACTGCATCGAGTGTGTGGGAATGGGGGGAGTTGTTCCCCAGTCATAATACTTCAGGAACCAATAGTCTTTTGAGGCTACCTTGAAAAATTGCCTTTCAGGGCAAACTCTTCGTTACGAGAAAAATTTCATCCTCGGAATATTAATTATATGCCTGTGGTAAAATTTTTCTCGTGCCTCGACTTTGCCCTGAAATACAAATTCTTCAAAGAACCCTTTTGAGGGAGTGTTCATTCATCTAACCTTTCACCACACTAAAGTTAAGCCCCTCTACTGAAGGGTACCTTGACTTTAGTGTGTTTTCAGAGCCAAACCTGTCATCTAAAATTCCTTGGGAGTATTGTTGACTTGCGCCAGAGTGAAGACGGGCCCGTCTTTGCAGACCAGTTCCTCTCCAATACCGCACCTGCCGCACATCCCGATTCCGCACTTCATCCTGTTTTCAAGGGATAAAATGATGTGGTCGTGGTCATAGCCCAGTTTCTCCAGGACAGGCAGGGTGAATTTGATCATGATCGGTGGCCCGCAGACAATGGCATAGGTGTCTCCCTCACTTTTCGGGGCTTTTTCCTCTGCAATGGGCGGGACAAAGCCCACATTGTACTTCCAGTCCGGGTCATCGGTGTTATCTACTGTGATATGCATGTTGATGTCATCCCGTGCCTCCCACTCCTTCAGTTCATCCAGGTAGAGGAGCATTCCTGGCGATCTTGCGCCATACACAACATCAATGGTGCCGTATTGGTCCCTGTTATCAGGGTGGAGCAGGTAGACCACAGAAGAACGAAGGGTGGTAAAGGCAAAACCGCCGCCGATGAACAGAAGATTCTTGCCCTTCATCGTATCCCAGGGAAATGAGTTGCCCAAGGGGCCCCGGACCCCAATGATGTCACCGACCTGCATGTTGTGGAGGTGGGTGGTGACTTTGCCTGCCCGGTTGATAGTAAAGGCGATAAAGCCCTTTTCAACGGGAGATGAGGCGATTCCAATGGGGATTTCTCCCTGGCCGGGAATGGAAATCTCAGCAAACTGACCGGCCTGGTATCCAAATTTTTCCTCGTCTTCAGGGTTAAGGAAAACAAACTTGAATGTTTTTAAACTCTTGTCCTCGGACTCAACAATAATGTCATCTATGCGGACAGGATATGGAAGGTATGGGTTAATCATTCAGACATTTCCTTCTTTTGTCATACAGTTATTTCATTTAGGTGCCTTGAAAAATTTGATATTTCGTTTGAGTTCGAGGAACAGTGAAAACAAAAAGCGGAGCATATAAGTATATGTACCCGAGGGCATAAATGACCATTTTTGTTTTCGCTGTGACGAAGTAATCAGACGAAATATCAAATTTTAGCTGTTCATCTGCCTGCATACTTCCCGAATATCAATATTAACCGGGCATGAAGTCACGCACCTGCCGCAGCCCACACACATGATGCCCTTGCCATACTTGGACTGATGGTATTTCAGTTTATGCATAAATCGCTGGCGGACGCGCATCAGTTTAGTGTCCCTTGGATTATGGCCGGTGGTGTGGATGGTAAAATTGGGAAACATGCAGGAATCCCAGTTTTTCATACGCCGCCCTTTTTTATGGGCCGTTTCATCCTGGATATCAAAGCACCAGCAGGTGGGGCAGGCATAGGTACAGGTGCCGCAGTTGAGACAGGGAAAGGAGATGGACTCCCAGTACTCCTCGTTGTAAAGATCAAGGGTTTCCTTTTTGTCGATATTTGCAAACTTGACAGTGGATGCGATCTTTTTTTCGGCATCTGCACGCATGGCTGTGATCACCTTTTCCGCATCTGTATCGGCCTCCCTGTCAAAGCCTGCGCTGTTCATCCAGGCCTCTCCCTTATCGGTCAGTACCTCGGCCAGAAAGCTGTCCCCGCTATCCACCAGCAGTACATCAAGGCCTTGTCTGTCAAAAGGCCCGGTACCGGTGCTTGTTGAAAAATCACACGACTCGGGATCAGTCACAGCCAGCCCGACAAAGGTACACGCCTCATAGGCATCACACCAATAAGGGTCCCGGTATTCGGGGGTGTCGAAATTCATCTTTACAATGTTCATGGCAAGGGCATCAAAGGGCCTGATGCCGATGACCGCCCTGGGCGAGTAGTTTGTCTCCGGAGCCTGCATGATATTGCAGTCAGGAGATCCACTGTCTGTTGTAAAGGTGAACATCACCTCCGACTGGGGAAACACCACCGACTTGGGGGACATGGTTGTGGTGGTGATGGAAAAATCCGGTTCCTCATCTGCAGCAAGCTCCCGGAATTTACTGACGTTGTTGCCCTCTTTTACAGGACCGATCAGCGTGTAGTCCTTTCGTGACTGTTCAAGACCTGCTGACCAGTCTTTTTTATCTATTTGTAGAATCCTCATCTGTTCTGCCTATTTGAAGTTGTCTTCCGGGTCACTGGGTTGAAAAGTCTCCAAAGCCGGGCGTTCATCGGCTGTCTGTCCCGCCTCCCAGTCCCAAAGGTCAAGGCAGTCTTTTTCCAGCTTCTTGGTAAAGGCGCGCATATCGATTCCCATGGGGCAGGAGGAGACACAGGCTCCGCAATCGGTGCAGCGTCCTGCTGTGTGAAATGCCCGCAGGATATGAAAGGTCATCACATCGGGTTCCTCGTCGCCTTTGCCAACCCATTGCGGCTGCGCCTCGTCAACAAAGCAGGTCGGGCAGTAGCAGGTCGGACAGGAGTCCCGACAGGCATAACAGCGGATGCAGGTGGCGATCAGGTCTTCAAAAAATTCCCACCGCTCGTCTGTTCCAAGGGCCTCGATCTTTTCCACCTCTTCATGGCGTCGGATATCGGCCGGTACTTCAACCAGATCACCAACCAGCTCATCATAGAGAACCGGATTTCTGTGAACGCAAACCCGGCAGTTCTGGCGCATGAGATCAGACCGCTGATACTTTTCCTCACGGCCCTTTCCCCGGACAGTGACTGTCCCGTCATCCTCTTCAACCACTTCTTCTATTTCTTCGCCAAACAGGCTGATGATGGTATGTCGTTCCATCATGCCGTGACACGGGACACCGATGATGACCACATCTTCCCGCTGGACCTTTCCCTCAGCAATGTGATTGACAATGGACCTGCAGTCGCAGCCTTTAGCAAATACTGCGACCTTGCCTTTTGTGTCGGTCAGATAATTGGCGAGGTTAATACAACAGTGGCTGGACCAGGTGAGCTGTTCGACATCTTCAACAGTTCGAACACTCATTGGCGGGCTGATCATGGGGATGGTGCCTTCCTGAAAGCCGATCACCATCTCAACCGTTTCTTCTTTGAGGAGCCGGGCGGCGATTTCCCTTATTTTTTCAATATAAGTCTGCATATTACGGCTCCCTGACCATATTCTTCACAAGTTTTGTATTGGGGCCGACTTTTCTTACCGCTTCGGTCACCTCGGTGACCACATCGATAAACTTGGTGGACTCCGCTGATGAAATCCAGGAGAACTGCAGTCGCTCAGGCTCGATACCGATATGGGTCAGCATCCGGGTGAACAGGGTGAACTTTCTTCGTGCGTGAAAATTACCTTCCAGGTAATGGCATTCGCCGGGGTGTCAGCCGGAGACCCAGACACCGTCAGCCCCTTCCCTTAATGCGGAGAGAACGAATTTGGGGCTCATTCGACCGGCGCAGGGGATACGGATGACCCGGATATTGGAAGGGTACTGCATCCTGCCGACACCAGCCAGGTCCGCTGCCCCGTAACTGCAGGAGTTACATAAAAAGGCGATTATTTTCGGTTCCCAGTCGGACATATTGACTCCTTTACGTTATTCACTGATCGCAGCAATCTGCGACAATATCTGATCATTATCAAAACCGTGCAGATGAATGGCACCTGAGCGGCAGGAGGCTACACACAACCCGCATCCTTTACAAAGGGCCGGGTTGATCTGCGCTCTGCCGGGGAAGAACCTTGCCGATTCTTCGATAATAGAGGGCGCGGAGTATGGGCAGACCGAAACACAGCCGCCACATTCACTACAGTCCTGAGGACTGACTTCAGCGACCGTGCCACTGATGGAAATACTCTTTTTGGCCAGCAGAGTGACGGCTCTTGTGGCAGCCGCTATGGCCTGGGAAACGGATTCGTCAATGGGCTTGGGACCATGGGCCAGGCCGCAGAGAAAAACGCCGTCCGTTGAACAGTCAACGGGTCTCAGCTTTGCATGGGCCTCCATAAAGAAACCATCGTTGTTCAGGGTAACTTTGTACTGCTGGGCAAGCGGGTTGTCCTCGGGTGGAATAATGGCGGTGGCAAGCACCAGCAGGTCGGTGGTGATCGCCATCTTTCGCCGCATAACCGTATCGGTGAATTCGATGAGCAGGTCATCCCCGTCATAATCGACATCGATTCCTGTCTCGTTATTGTAGCGCAGAAAACTGATTCCCTTTTCCCGTGCCTCGCGGTAGAGATCTTCACGCAACCCGTATGGCCGCATATCCCTGTAGAGGATATAGATATCCATCTCCGGCCTGCGCTCTTTAAGGGTCAGTGCATTTTTTATGGAGTGGGTGCAGCACACCTTGGAGCAGTAAGGGCGCTCAGGAATTCTCGACCCCACACATTGAATGAAAACAGCCGTATCCTTTTCCGCAAGGCCTGGGTCATCAGCAATGAGTTGACGGTCAAGCTCAAGGCCTGTCAGGACACGGTCATCTTCGTCGTAGAGATACTGCTCGGGTTTGAATTCGCTGGCCCCGGAGGCAATGACGGTGACGCCATGCTCAAGGTCAACCTTTGAATCCTCAGTCTGAACAGTGGTTGTAAAGTTTCCGACAAAACCGTCGACATGGCTGATGTGCGCGCCGGTATGAATGTCAATGTTCTCATCATTTTCCACATCAGCGATGAGCCGGCTGACATTTTCGGCAACATTTTCACCCTGCCAGGTCTGGTGAATATCCAGTCCCTTGCCGCCCAGTCTGTTATCCCGTTCAACAAGGTGGGCATGATACCCCTGTTCGGAAAGGGTTTTTGCGGCCTGAATGCCGGCAATGCCGCCGCCAATGATAAGGGCCGACTGGTTGATCTCAAGCTCGACCTCTTTCAGTGGTCCCATCAGGGCGATCTTGTCCACGGCCATGCGGACCAGGTCTTTGGCCTTTTCAGTGGCCATATCGTGATCGTCTTTATGGACCCAGGAACACTGGTTCCTGATGTTGACCATCTCAAAGACGTATTTGTTCAAGCCGGTGGTTGTCAGGGTTTCCTGAAAAAGCGGCTCATGGGTCTTGGGTGTACAGGCGGCAACAACCACTCTGTTCAAATTCTGCTTTTCGATGGTGGCGGCCAGGTTGTTCAGCGCGTCCTGGGAGCAGCTGAACAGTCCCTGGTCGGAGAAAGTGACATAGGGCAGGTCCTTTGAATATTCAACCACTGCCGGAACGTCCACGACGCCGGCAATATTGGTGCCGCAGCAGCAGACAAAAACACCGATGCGCGGCCGCTCACCATTGATATCGAGTTCTGAGGGAAGCTCTTTGGTTCTGGTCAGGGACCAGCGGGAATCGCTCAGGGAGCTGCCCGCACTTCCTGCCGAGGCACTGGCCTCGATGACCGAAGAGGGGATATCTTTGGGTGCCTCGATGGCGCCACAGACATAAACACCGGGGGTTGATGTTGTGACCGGATCAAAACTGGTGGTGGATACAAAATCATACTTGTCCAGCTTTATATCCATCATGTTGGCCAGCTGAGCGCCATGTTTGGCTGTTTCCAGGCCGACGGAGAGAACTACAATATCAAACGCTTCTTCAGCTAATTTACCGGACTCATCAATATAGCGGATAAGCTGATTGCCATCTTCCGTGGGAACAATATTGGTGATTTTTGATTTGACAAAACGGACACCGAAGTCATCCCGGGCCTGGTTGTAGTATCGTTCAAAGTCCTTGCCATGGGTCCGGATATCCATATAAAAGATGGCTGCGTCCAGCCCGTCTTTTGCATGATCAACGGCAAGCATGGCCTCTTTGACGGCATAGGTGCAGCAGACACTGGAACAGTAGCCTTTGGCGCCGATATGAACATCACGCGACCCTACACACTGGAGCCAGGCGATCTTTTTCGGTTCCTTATTGTCAGATGGGCGAACCATATGGCCGCCATACGGTCCCGATGAGGAGAGAATGCGCTCGAACTCAAGGCTTGTAATAACGTTTTTAGACCGGTTGTAGCCATACACATCATGGGTTGCCGGGTCATAGGTTTGACAGCCAGTGGCGTAAATGACCGCCCCTACCTGAAATTCGAGATCCTTTGCCTTGTCTTCATAGTTGATGGCGTCGGCGGGACAGACCTCTTCACACTTCCTGCATTTTCCTCTTGTCAGGTAAAAACACTGGCTGTCGTCAATGGCGTACTTCAGCGGAACCGCCTGGGCGTAGTCGACGTAGATGGCCTTTCGCTTGGACAGGCTGCCGTCGTACTCGTTCACTACCTTCTTGGGACACTTCTGGCTGCACGCCCCACAGGCGATGCACTTGTCCATGTCCACATAGCGTGGGTGCTGGGTCAGCGAGACAGTGAAATTTCCATGCTCTCCGGAAACATCCGTCACTTCTGACAGTGTGAGTAACTCAATATTTATATGCCGGCCGACCTCGACCAGTTTAGGTGAGATTACTCACATTGCACAGTCGTTGGTGGGGAACGTTTTATCCAGCTGCGACATCAACCCGCCAATGGAGGGTGACCGTTCAACCAGATAAACGTAATAGCCGGTATCCGCAGCATCCAGTGCTGCCTGCATACCGGCAATCCCGCCACCAACAACCATTACGGCGCCGATTTTTTCCTGACTCAATTTTCTGTCTCCTTCTCTATAAAGGATTCAAGGGTAGTAATATCGAGCATATTCATCTCCAGCCCAAGAGACCGGCCAGGGATACCCATGGCAAGTCCCAGCAGCTGGGGATAAACGAAGCTCGGAATTTTATAAGAAAGTTCACGTTCAGACACCATCATCTGCTGAACCCGGTCAAACTGCATCTGGCAATAGGGACAGCCCACACACACATAGTCGGCACCGGCCCTGTTGCAGTCGGCCAGCTTTTTTTCTGCCAGATCCATTGAAAGGCTATCGTTGACGCCCATCAGGGGAGCGCCGCAGCACTCAAGCTGCAGCGGCCAGTCAACACTTTTCGCGCCGGTCACTTTCACCAGTTCGTCAAACAGAGTGGGCCGCACCGGGTCATCAAACCGGGTGACATCGCTTGGCCGCAGGGCATGGCATCCGTAGTGAGTTGCGATTTTCAGATCTGTAAACGGGTCAATGATTTTTTCCTTTATATCCTTCAACCCAACATCGTGGTAGAGGACGGAGAGAAAGTGCTTTATCTCAGCTGTTCCCGAGTATTTCAACCCTTCATCCGCCAGAAAAGTGTTGACCTCATCGCGCAGCCTGGAATCCAGCTGAATCTGGTGGGCGGCTTTTTTGAGGCTGCCGAAACAGCACTTGCACAGGACCATCAGGTCCAGGCCCTCTTTTTCCGCAAGGGCCAGGTTGCGGGCAGCCATGAGGAGAAATGTCTTGTTATCACTGGTCTGCATGGGATAGCCGCAGCACTTGAACTCCGGGTTGTCGACAAGTTCGATGCCAAGCTCTGCTGCGACACTTCTTGCGGCCAGTTCGTACTGCTGAACCCTTGCCGGGATATTGCACCCGACAAATAGTGTGTATTTCATCATCATATTCCTGTGCTACTTGTGATCTTCTACGGAGACGGTCTTGAGTTTGTTAAAAATATCCGTCACCTTTACTCCCTGGGGACAATGTTCCTGGCACTGGTAACAGGTCAAACAGTTCCACAACATCCTCGATCCTGTTGCAAGATCTTTGAGGCCAAGGGCCACGGAGCGGATTATCTGGTGCGGCAGGAGATCCAGGTTCTGCTGCGAGTCCGCATAATTGACAACCACAGGGCATACGGTTGAGCAGTTTTCACATGAAAAACAGTAGGCAAAGGATTCGGTCCGTCCGGAATGGGCGAGAGCCTTTGTGAGGGCATCATCCTCCTGAGCCAGAACGATTGGAGTATCGGCCAGTTCTGGTGCAGAGGTGCAGTCTGCTGTTAACACGTTTTTTATGCTCGCAAGCGGAACATCATACTGTTCCTGATCGATTCGTTGATGGTTGAGCCCGCGGAAGTAGGAAAAGGGGGTCATCATCAGGTCCACGGGCTGTTCTCTGCGGATCATTTCCTCCCGTACGGAAAACCAGAGCTCCCGCAGGTTAATTCCTGCAGGGCAGACCACGGTACAGCGATCGCAGTTGGTGCAGAGGGTGATTCCCTGTTGAATACCTCTCAGCTTTCTGGTGCTGATATTCTTGTCCGCAACATACTCTTTGAGAAATTTCATCCGTTCCGACGGCAGAATATTGTCGTTGCCGAGATTGTCACGGGCTACGCCGACCGAGCAGTGTCTGCTGCAGGTATTGCAGTGGGTGCAGGCGTCGAGTTCCATTACCTGGCGGGTGGCAATGTTGGCCGGATCTGAGTTTTCATCCATCACCGCGTTGGCCAGCAGACTGAGCGGCGTGGTGATCATATGGAACATCTTGGAAAACGGCAGATAGGCCAGGCCGAACAGGCAGGCAATGATATGCACCCACCAGATCTTCTGATAATAATCGTAGGACGACAGCTTGGTGATCTCCATGAACAAACCGGAGAGGATGATAACAAACAGGATGATAATGGTGTACAGATCCATACCGCTGGTTTTCAGGCGCGGAACCTTCAGGATGTATCTTCTCCAGAGGGCGATGGACAGGCCAGCAAGGACGATGAGCCCGGCAGTGATCAGCCAGGGGTTCATCACCAGGTAAAACCTGTTAAAGAGCGGGGTGACGATGATCTTGTCCAGGGCATGGAAAATGAGCAGAAACGTAAAAGCGGTAAAAATCAGCATGTGCATGATCCAGCGCAGCCTGTCCTGTTCGCGGATATGTTTCTGGAGCAGTATCTGCTGAACGAAAGCATTGCCCATAACAGAGAGCTGCTCTTTGGTGAAGAGTCCGCCGATACCTTTGAAGGCGGCTCTTACCCGTGTCCATGGTGTCGTCCCTTCTCCATTGATACCGATACTGAAACGGAACCAGTTGGACAGATTGTAGGTCAGTCCGATTCCAAAGACCAATAGAGCGATATAGACCATAAATTTATAAACCATATTGTCACATTCCCCAATCAGTCCTGCTCTTCATCTTTATGCGTTAAAAACATCCAGAAGCCGACTACACAGACCAGGTACACTGCCATAAGGATGTAGGTGTTGCTCTCCGTATGCAGCATGAAGTCTTGAAGTGTATGTATCATGTCATCCATTGTTCAATCTCTGTTTTACTCGTGGGTTTCCCTGAAATCGGGATGCTCATCAAAAACCGGCATACGTGTCACAATAAACCTGAACACCAGAATGAGACAGGTCACCATAAAGATCGAGAGGGCGATTTCCATCCAGCTCGGGACATAGCGCTCTTCGAGCGGCAGGTGGTAGTTGAAGGCGATCATGGATATATTCAGCCGGTTGAGGACGATGCCGATGATCGTCCATACAGCACTGAATTTGATTAAACCGACATCGTTGTTTCTCGACCCGACGGCAAACAGCAGACAGGGCAGGGCAACAAAACCGAGGAGTTCAACCAGAAACCAGATGCCGTATGGGGTGGGCAGCAGGTGCCAGTTGTTGTCCGCGGTAATTCCCACGACTTTGACCATGAAATAGCCAAACAGCACCAGTGCCGCCGCCTTTGCATAGCCCAGAACAAGAGGGGGGTGCTCCTCAAGATATTCCTTGCCCATTCTGTGGTGGAGTGCTTTATGCGACAGAGTGCCTTCGAATATCACCATGGAAAGGCCGGCGGCAATACTTGAGACAAAGAAAAACACCGCAAGGTATGGCGAATACCAGAGCGGGTGAAGCTTTGAGGGCGCAATGAGAAACAGGGCACCAAGGGACGACTGGTGCAGGGTGGAGAGTACAACACCGAAAATCGTCAGCACCAGGGTCAGTTTAACGGCAATATTCCGTGCTTTTCTGAGCCCCAGCCACTCAAGGGGGATCGGGGTGAATTCAAGGAAAAGAACGGTGAGATACAAGAGTACGCACAGGCCCACTTCAAACAGCAGAGACGTTGTTCCCTGCTGGACGATAAAGGGGTAGGCCAGAATAAGTCGATCGGGCCGGCCCACATCGTAAAGAAGAGATACAACGACCACGGCATATCCAAGAAAGGCGGTGAGGATGGCAGGTCTTACTGCTGAGTGGTACTTTTTCATGCCGAAAAGATAACAGGCGGCAGATGTGGTGTATCCGCCGGCAGCCAGGGCAACACCGCACATCAGGTCAAAACCGATCCACATTCCCCAGGGATGGGTGTCTGACAGGTTGGTCACCGCTCCGAGACCTTGTGTAAAACGAAGGATGGTAAGAATGGTGCCGACAACAAGAATGATGACGGTCAAGGTGGCCAGCGGTGAAAATTTATCGTTGTCATCTTTCATGAAACGACTGGCAACACCAGCCATTCCCTGGGCCGGGCTGTTTTTTTGTTCGGACATCAGGCTCCCTCCTCACTTTTTGTCTCACTGCTCTTGGCAAGACCTTTTTCAGCAGCCTTTTTCCTGGTCCGTTCCATTCTTCTTAAAATGTTTTCTTTTTCTTTTTTCGCTTTTTCCATGGCTTGGGAAAGTGTTTCAGCAGCCTTGCTCTCTGCCTGCTCTACAGCTATGGCAACCGCTTTTTCTTTTTCTTCAGCAGCAATTTTATTCCTCCGCTTGGCCATTCCGTACATCCCGGCAAGAAATACCGGCCACAGCGAAACAACCATGGGAACTACATGCAGTGCGCCGGAGGTCAGTGCCGGTGCCGGCATGTTGCCGAGATCTTCCCGCATACCTATGTCCTTGAAGGGCACCCCTGAAAGATAGAGCCAGTTTGTGCCGCCCATCTCATGTTCGCCGTAGATGTGATCAACATAGCGCTCGGGATATTTTTCTATTCTTGCCCGGGCAACTTTTAACAGATCATCCCGTTTGCCGAAGATAAGCGACTCCGTAGGGCAGCTTTCAACACATCCGGGAAGCTGGCCTTTTTCAAGCCGCGGAGCACACAGGGTACATTTGACAACCTCGGGAGTG
Source organism: Thermodesulfobacteriota bacterium (assembly GCA_039715055.1). Classification (GTDB taxonomy): domain Bacteria; phylum Desulfobacterota; class Desulfobulbia; order Desulfobulbales; family Desulfocapsaceae; genus JBDLID01. The sequence goes on from JBDLID010000014.1 coordinate 25,276, forward strand.
TACGGATCATCATATTCGTAAGTCGGTACTTCAAAGGGGCAGGCCATCATGCAGTATCTGCAGCCTACGCAGACGGAGGCATCATAGACCACGGCACCGTTTGGCAGTTTTTCAAAGGCATCGACAAAACAGACAGAGGCACAGGCGGGCTCCAGGCAGTGATTACACTGGATTTTTAAAAAGAGCGGGCTGCCTTTTTGTACTGATTTGTTGACAACCGTATACTCTTTTGAATTCAGCCTGCGCTTCTTGTTCAGAACTGATTCATCTGTATACGGTTTTGCAGACCTGGGAAGCGAGTTGACCGTATTGCAGGCCTCTTCACAGGATCTGCAGCCCACACATCGGGTGATGTCATGGAGGACCCCGAAGCTGCCGGGGTGACCGGTGAACTCTTTGGTGGATGCAGCCTGGGCACGGTCACCGCCAAAAGAGGTGGCAAGGCCGGCGGCCCCCATCCAGCCGAGAAATTTTCTTCGTGATATGGACATTTACTCTTTCCCCTTGTTGCGCGGTGATGAGAGTTGCGGACTCTTTTCCTTGTGACAGTCAACACATCCAACCTTGTCGATCTTCATGGTGGCGTGGCACTCCATGCATTGAATATGGTAGGCGCCGACAATGCCGGGCTTGTGCATATCCTTGTCATTGAACGCTTTTGTGTGGCAACTGGCGCAGCCGGATGGCTGTTTTGTCAGCGGACCATTGTGGTGACAGCCGCTGCAGACCGTGGCTTTTTCAGCATGGAAGTGAGCGGCCAGCTTGTTGTCCCCCATTTTTTCAACGATGGAGTTGACAATTTTCCTGTGGGGAAAATCAACAGCTTCATATTTCTTTGACAGCTTGTCGATAACGATTTTCTCCGGTATCTCCTCCTGCCTGTACGTGTCAGGTTTTTGCGGACGGCCGTCAAGGAGGAGCTGGGCTGTTTTGTCATTGAGCTCAACACCCTCCGGCAGCGGGATATGACACACCTCACATGACCTGTTGCTCATTCTGGCGGTGGCGGGGGTGAACTGGTGGCAACCGGCACAGTCTTTGTTCTTTTTATACTGTTGGGCATGGCAGCCGACACAACTGTGGTCGGTATCCTTTTTATGCATGGCCAGCTCAAGGTTTACTCCCTTGCCGGCGTCGGAGCCGCCCAGCGTGTGGCACTCATTGCATTTTTTCATCTCCTGGTGATGACAGACACGGCAGGTGTTGTTGTATCCCTCGTGGGCCTTGTGATTAAAGGGAACCAGGTTCATTCTGTTTTTGCCGACCGCATCCAGTTCCTCGTCACCGGTCTTGATCATCACCATGTCCGGCTGCTTTCTCTCCAGCCTCGGCACAGGATCGAGTTTTTTAATTTTCTGCCAGGCAGAGGGGGCGTGGCACTGGGAACATTTGACCGGCAGGTTGAGCGGGTTCTTTTCCTGGTTTTTGAGGTGGCAGTTTATGCAGGCGATGTGGGAGCTGATACGCATGGACAGTCGGTTCTCCTGCGTTTCCTCCTTGTGGCAATAGCGGCAGGTTCCCTCTTTTTCTTTGGCGTGAAAGAGCTTTTTGGTCTTTTCATCGTACTCGTGATGACACTGCTCACACTTTTTCTCATGGACCTCAACGTGGCGGTAATGCAGTGAGTTGTCAAACCCTACCGGCTGACGGGAAGAGACATACAGTTTTTGTTCTCTGTGACAATCATCACATTCAATGGGCCCGGTTTTTTTGCCCTGCAGTCTCATTTCACCATGACAACCAATACAGTTGTCATGGTAGATATTCATCACCTCCACTCTGTCTTTGTCTTCAAGCCGTTTGAATTTTGGGAAAAATGATTCATTTTTCTTCAGGTGGCACTTGTCGCAGGATATTTTTTCTATGGCAAGCGCCTCTGTGTGCGCATCATGGGGAAATTCAACAGAGGGCTTCTCAAGCTCGCCCCAAGAGGTCATGCCGTCAATTATTATAATATCAGCACGTTGTTCTCCCTGCCCCTGGCCGGTAGACTGGTTTTTCCCCTGAAGGTCAGTGCTGAGAAAAACACCCAGACAGAACAGTGTTATGGTGGTCCAACGAAACAGATGGCCTGGCTTCTTCATCTTACTTTTTTCCTATTCCGTATTTTTAATGCCGGTATCAGTGTGAATGGAACGTGTTAATTTATGATAAATTCACACTCTTTTCAAGCGCCAGTTTCAGGAAATTGCGATCGGTAGTTTTGAAATATGCCAACAACCGCCTGCAAGACAATGCATAGGTAGTAATAAGAACCAGTTATGACTAGGGGGCTGTCATAAAAAAAAGTTGATTGAAAAGAAATACGGTCCATCAGCCCAGGTACTTGTTTGATATTCCAGGGACACAATACCATTTAAGTTGCAACTGTTTTTTCATTTCTCTCGCGCTTGACGGCGAACTAAGTGTGGGAGGTGGAGTTAGCGATAAATTTCGAGAGTTGCTTACAAGGGTTGAGCGACCATAACCGGTTCAGTTGAAGTCTTGCCGGGTATGCGACGGGAGGGTGGTGGTTTAGATGTTTTTGAGTCTCCCTGAAAAAGCAGACTCTGCTCTACAAATTAATAGAACAGGTACGAGGGGGCTGGCGATGGTCTGTATCAAGCTGCATTAAACAGAGGAGTTGACATCCCGACCCCAGACTGCATAGCCGACACTGCCTATTACCCCAAAAACAAAAGCTGTCAGGAAGTTGGCAGCAGGGCTTATCAGCCACAGGAAGGCACCGCCAAAGGCGGCAACTGCGACCACCATATCGCGCAGCATATAGTAGAGACCAAATACTGCAGCCTTGCGCTCCTCTGGAGCCAGGTCCATAATCAAGGCCTTTCTGGTGGGTTCACCGAACTCCTTGAGGCCTCGTAAGATAAAGGCCGGGACCAGCAGGGCAAAGGAGTGGCAGAAGAGCAGGGCCAGGGGAAAGAGAGTAAAAAAGATGAATGTGATCAGAACAAATATTTTTTTCCCACCCTTGTCGGCCAGATAGGCTACAGGGATATAGATCAGCAGGGCCGTGACCATTTCAATGGACGTCAAAAAACCAAACTGAACAGCTGAGACGGGCTGGTCAATGGTTTTCATGCACCAGACCACAACAAAGGCATAGGGGATCTGTTCACAGTAGCGGATCAGGATATCTGAGACAAGAAGCCGTTTGAGATCCGGGCCCATGTGGTGGAGAAGTTTGAATGGATTTTTTTCAGCAGCCAGCCTGTCTCTTTCTTTTGATGACGCAGATGGCTTGTCGTCGATAAAACGCTGTTGGATGATCGTCGCAGCGACGGCAAGCAGCAGGGCCACGACAAAAGCAGCCCTGACACCGTCTTTTTCTCCCCATAGGCCGATACATACCCCGCCCAGAAGTGGCCCCAGTGCCATGGGAATACGACGGACAAGAGCCAGCATGGAGACCCCCATGGTGCGTTTTTCCAGGGGGAGAACCTCTGTAATAAGCTTCATGGTGGCAGGCAGGGATATTGCGCTCCATGAAAGGAAAAAAATCGCACCAACGATCACCGCCTGCCAGGCAGGAATCAGGATAACGATGATAAAGCCGAACATGGCGGCAAAGTTAAAGAACAGAAGAGCCCGCTTTGTCCCGAAACGATCGGAAAGATATCCGCCGAGAAAGGAGTAGACAGCAGAAAGAAAATTATCAAGGCCGTTGAGAAGCCCTATGGTCACAGCCCCGCCGCCAAGCGCCATCAGGTAAATGGGCAGGAAGCGTTCCGCCATTCGCTCGCCAAGGAGGATGAGACAAACCATGGCCAGAATGCCGAGTGTTGAGCGCTTGAGAGCCAGAAAATCCGCAACACTCCGAACCCGGTTTTGAGAGAGATCTGTCATTATAAATTTAGGATCATGACTGGAGCAGAGGCAATCTTCTCAGAATTTTCAAGATTAACAAGTAGAAATTTCCGCCTCTGTAATAAACTTAAACTCACAATTTTTGAGGTACAAAAGAAAGGATTGTTTATGAATACCCAGGAATCGGTTTAATCTGGTTTTGGCATAGCCCCAGAAGCTCTCGATTTCATTAAAATGAGTTTTACCACGGACAAACTCATTTTGCTCATGATGAGCCCTGAAATGCTTTTTATAACACAAGGCCATTGTATCCTCTCCAGCCATCAGAGTGGATGACACTCTCAAGACCTACTCGACCCCAAATAACCTTTTCCTTTTCATGACTCTTTTCCAGTCCAATCAGCTAACCAACGACTCCTTGTTTTTCTCTTTTTTCTCTGCAACACAATATATTCCGCCCTCCTTGATTCCCGGCATAAAACATCTGTTGCAGGAAATACATTTTGCAGGACTCCTGTCTCCATTTTGCCATCTGTGCGGCAGGTCTGGTTCGCGGATCAAGGGCCTGGCCATGGAAATGTAATCCATTCCTCCTTCGGCCACTGCATTCTCAGCGACTTCATACGAACGGATGCCTCCAACAACCATGACTGGACAGGATACAACGTTTTTTATCTCTTGTGCCAGGCCCAGGTGATATGCTTCTTTCTCCGGTTTGTTTATTTTTGCCCGAGCCGGTGATTCGTCTCCTGATGCTGGTGTACCGGCTGAAACCTCAATACCATCAATACCTAGCGCAGACAGCTGCCCGGCTACATAAATCGCATCCTCCGGAGAAAGCCCTCCCTCCAGGTGATCAGACCCGTTGAGCTTTATGAGAACAGGATATTTGTCACCAACGGTTTCCCTGACTTTCCTGTAAACTTCAATGGCAAAACGACTCCGGTTTTCAATGCTGCCTCCATAAACATCTGTGCGCCTGTTCGTCAGAGGTGAGAGAAACTGGTTGATCAGGTAGCCGTGTGCACCGTGCAGTTGCACTGCATCAAAACCCCACTCTTTTGCTCTTTGGGCTCCCGCTCCAAACGAATCGATAATGTCATTGATTTCATCGGTTGTTAATTCAGCAGGCATCTCTGGAAACTGGGCAACTTGAATAGCAGAGGGCGCAAGAGGCTGCCGGCCTGCGTTACCGGAATCAGTCTGTCCGCCAGCATGAACAAGCTGTATCGCAATGATGCCGCCGGCGTCATGCACAGAACCAGTCATTTTTTTAAATTCACTTGCAAAGCTATCAGTATGAATCCCCATTTTCCCCGGCAGCTGTTTTCCATCAAGACGGGTAAAGGTATAGCCGGTTATTATCAGCCCTATCCCTCCCAGTGCCAGTTGCTGATAAAAGTCTGCCAATTTATCGGTCGGGCAGCCATTATTATCGCACATCCCTTCCCAGGTGGCAGAGCGTACCAGGCGATTATTCAACCTCATTCCATTAATAGTGGTCTCTTCAAATAATGTGTTCATTCTGACCTCTTCCAGAAGAATTATTTTTCAGGTTTTTTCCTTCCTGTCCCTCAACAGGAGGTATGCCGACTGTTCAATTCATTAAAATTGTATGAGTAAATATTACCCTTTCAAGTCATCGCTGAGTACTGCCAAGAGAAAAAAACCAGCGAGCAGGGAAAGGATCAAAAGAATGGTGCCACTGAGCTTCAAGGCAAAAAGGAGGCTATAACCAGAGGACAGGCTGCCGATAAACGGACCCAGGACCGCGAAACTGATCCGGATAATCATACTCCGTATCGAAAGGACAGTTGCCCGGGTTTCCGAACCACAATAGGAATTGACCAGGTCTTTTAATAAAGGCGTGGCAAAACCACGAATGGTATAAAAAACAAAAAGCACTATCAAGGCCGGCAGCAGGGAAAAAACACCAAGGAGAATAAACCCGCCTGGAATCGCGATCATTATGACCAGGATAGCCGGGATGTGGCCGATTTTATCTACGATCCTGGAAGCAAAGGCAGCAACCAGAGCCACTGTCAAATTCAATAGAACCCAGAGAGGAGTAATCGATTTTTCAGTAAGGCCCATGCTGACGAAATAAACTTGCGAGGTCCAGGCCATGCAGAGAGTGCATGTGCCAATCAACGAGGAAAACAATAAAGCCGAACTCAACTTTCTATTGTGAACAAGGCTCTGTTTGCAAACTGTTAGGATATGGCTCCAGCCAGGTCTGCTGATATGCTTTTCACGAGGTGGCTCCAGTAACAAAAAGGCTGCAGGAATGGCCAGCCCTGCAATCAGTGTCTGCGAGAAATAGACAGCCCGGTAACTCAGGGAAGCCGCGATGAGACCACCGCCGAGTGCGGCTATGGTCTCGGCAAAATGGCCCAGTGAAGTGATTCTCCCTTCCAGGCGGAAGTACCACCCTTTTTTTTTCATCGCAGCCAGGCTTTCATAGAGCATTGCAGAGTCTGAACCGGAGATAAAACTTCCCCCCAGTCCTAAAATCACTTCAGCCCACAGAAAACCGTAAAATCCTGAGGAAAAAGAGTAAATGCCATAGCCCAAAGTGCCAAGCAGGCTGCCGATTACCAATGACTTTTTACGGCCGAACACATCAGCCATATACCCTGATGGAATCTCCAGAATCGCCACACTGACTGAATAAACAGCCTGGAGGATATAGATGTCAAAATCATCCAGGCCGTTATCGGTGTAGAACAGAGCGACAATGGGCATGATCAGCATCAACCACTTAGACAGCTTAATCAGGTAGAGACAGTAAATATTGGTGGAAAATGTGCTGGTCATCTTAAAGGTCGATTTACCCTTTTTCACAACGAAAAACATGAAAGAGCGGCTTAGGGAAAGAGAGTTTCCCAGACAGCCTCCTAGCCCCCTGCCCAATCAAACTCCATCTGCCTTGCGGTCTTTTCTGCCAGTGTCTGAGAGTGCAACTTGCTCACTAAATACAAGCTCATGTCAATACCAGCAGATATTCCTGCGGAAGTTACAATATTAGCCTCAGCAACCCACCGTTTAGATTCCTTGACATGCAGACCGGGGTAGCTGCGTCGCAAATCAGGGATATCTTCCCAGTGCGTGGTCACACTATGATCAACCACAATTCCGGCCTGTGCCAGCAAAAAGACTCCCGTGCAAACTGAAGCGACAAGTTTTGCATTTTTGGATTTGCTCCTGATCCAATCAATGACCAACTCTTTTTCCAGTTCCTTTGTGTGCACACCACCAGCGATGATCAGCACATCTAACTGCGGGTGGTTATGAAAACCATACTTCGGGTTGACACTGAATCCACCCCGGGCAGCTACTGTATTCCCGGCTTCGCTTACCAGGAATACGTTGAACTTTTCGTCCTCTTGCAAAAATCTGGAGGCTGTTGAAAAGACCTCGAAGGGGCCGGAAAAATCGAGAACTTCAGCCTGCTCGTATATGTATATACCGACATTCATGAAACTTACCTGCCCACAAACAAGCCTTTGCCTTTCTGCAGGAACGCGCCCGTCCCCCTCCTGAAGTCTTCGGTTGACGCTGCCAGGCCGAAATAGTCAGCTCCCAATTTGGCAGACTCGTTGTTTGTCATGTCCAGCCCTCTGTGAATTGCATCCCAGGTTAAATTCACAGCCACTGGAGCATTTTCCATAATCTCATGGAGGAGGCGATCACCCTCTCCATGGAGATTTTCAGGTTCCGTAACTCGATTAACCAAACCCAGCCGCTGCGCCTCTTCGGCGTTGATCATTTTTCCAGTGAGAAGCAACTCAGCAGCACGGCTTTTTCCAATGAGGCGTGGAAGACGGGTTGTTCCACCCCAGCCGGCGACGGCACCTATCCGCACTTCAGGATGACCAAGTTTTGCGAATTTTACAGCGATACGCAGCATGCAGGATTCTGCTATTTCAAGACCTCCACCCAGTGCGAAACCGTTAATCAAGGCAATGGACACCTTGTTCAGGTTCTCAATGAGGGTTGTAACAGATACTGCGAGCTGGGCCAACTCACGCACTTGGAGTGGAGTTGCCTGGTTAAGATATTCTATGTCTGCTCCTGCTGAAAAGGCCTTGTCTCCTGCGCCTGTGATAACGACAGCCCGAATATCAGGATTTTCCTTGATTTTCTCCAGTTCCTTCTTGAGAGCCTGTAGTAGTGGCTGATTCAAGGCATTGAGAACTGATGGACGGTTGAGTGTGAGGTAAACACAGTGCTCTTTTTGCTCTACCAATAGGAGGGAATCGATGGGTTCAGTCATGATAACAGTCAATAGGTGATGGGTTATGGCGAAATAAGGTCAGTGGTGACATTCGAACATTATGGCAGAATCGTATACCAGTTCCGACAGTAACGGAAGGAGGAAGCTGTGAAACTTGTGGGTGCAATTACCTTTTGTCTTCAATATCACAGAATTAATTCCAGGCCCAATACTTTGTCAGAAGATTCCGTGAGATTCCGGGGCCACATTACTGTTATTGAAAGTTTGTCGGTGGCATAATTCCATTTTTTACCAATTTGCATTAAATTAGTATAGATGTTCCCGGAATCTCGGAAGTAGAGTTGTAAATTCGGCAAAAAATGAGTGTGGGTGGAGGCCAATGGAACATATTGATATCATAAAGCAACTACATGAATCCTTAAACAGTATAAGTGACATATCCATTGCTAAAGTTGAAAAGCTCGTTCAAACAGCAGCAATCAGAACGATGGAAAGGGGGGAAAGGTATATCCGTGAGGGTGATATTCCAGATTCTCTAGGGTTTGTTCTGCGCGGATTGCTACGCTCCTATTATACGACAGAAGATGGAAAAGAGTTTACCAAACTTTTTTCAGAGGAAAATAGTCTGGTCGTTTCCTATAGTGCCTTGATCGAAGGGAGAGAATCTTACTTTACTATTCAAGCTCTGGAGGATTCTGTCTTATTGGATTTCGCCTTTGAGGATTGGGTTGAACTTACGAAAGACGATTTGGAATTTCATAAAATCTCGCTTGTTTTTTTACAACAGGCCTTCACGCTTAAAGAATCAAGGGAACGTGCTTTTCTGCTCTTTGACGCTGCGCAAAAATATGAGGATTTCATTAAACAGCATCCCTCACTCATAAAAAGAGTTAAGCAGCATCAAATAGCTTCTTACCTTGGGATGTCGCCCGTTACACTCAGCAGATTGATAAAAAAGTCTAAATCTTAACCTGGGTTAATGATCTTTAGCCTTCCCGGTCCTAAAATATATCTCTGTGAACAAGTTTGCCTACACATTTGACTTTGGTCCTAATCCCACTTTTATCATAGACGCGTGGTTCAAAAGAGCGATGAAGCCAGTGCTGGCTGTTGCCGTCGTTATCTTCCCTCTGTCCACCTTCACATCACATTGGTACGCTAAGTTAGTTCTTCCATCTATTGCTGCCGGAGCTCTTATTGTCTTTACCGGGATATACTTATACCGCAGACAGTTGTCAATTCGACGAATGAAAAATGTTAAAGACTCTGTATTTCATTATGAAATAGACGAGTTAGGGATACATTTTAAAAACGAACTGGCTAGTGGTGTGCTTAAGTGGGGATTTAAAGGAAAGTTAATAACATTGAAGGAGTTTATCTTATTGCAGAGCAATGAAATTGGATTCATTCCACTACCACTTGATACACCGGATGATGCTTTAATACTTATTAAAAACAAGCTATTAGTTAAGAAACAGTCACGGTGAAATAGTAGGCAAGGAACGTGAAGGTCCTGCGGACACAGCACTGTTTTTGGAAGTTTGTCGGTGGTATAATTCCATTTTTACCAATTGGCATTAAATTAGTATTGTGTCCGTATGCCGTAATCGGCTGTTGTTCTAGCAGGTTAAAGTTCTGCAGGGGGAGTTGTCCGTACGCCTCCTTAGCACCGGGAAGCAGCGTCTGAGTA
>JBDLID010000015.1:0-34759 GCA_039715055.1 Thermodesulfobacteriota bacterium
TCCCTGACATTGAACCAAAAGGAATGTATGTCAACCTGGAAGTCCCCGAAGGCGCTGATCTCGACTACATCGACACCATTCTCCAGCGCATAGAGCTTGCCGTGGCCGGGGAAGACCAGGACAAAATTATAACTCCGGGCGGCCCGGAACACCTCAAGCGGGCCATGGCTCTCAAAAAACATGAGGTGACCGATGGGCTAACTGTAGATGGCCCGAGCGATTTGGAAAATATCAAGACCATCTACATGCGGGCCATCCAGTCTGCCGGCGGCGGCTCGGCCTTTGATCCCAACAGCCCGAACAACGTCGGCATCCGCTTCATCGACCTTGAGCAGCGCGCCCGCTCCTCCCATCTCAGCGTCGAGGAGATCAGAAAACGGGTGGCCGATATCGTCGGCGGCAAAATCACCATTGCCATGGAAGAAGAGGGCCCGCCCACCGGCGCGCCGATCAATATCGAGATCGCCGGTGACAACTTTACGGTCCTTGGCGAGCTGGCCCAAAAGGCCAGAGCAGTTCTCGCCAAGATCCCCCATGTAAAGGATATCCGGGACGACTACTCCCAGGGCACACCAACGGTGAGAGTGAAGGTAGACCGCCAGAAGGCAGCCCTTTTCGGCCTCACCACCGACATGATCGGCTTTTCACTGAAGGCCGCCTATAACGGCCTCGAGGTCTCCACTTACCGGGAGGGCGACGACGACTATGACATCACCGTCCAGCTCGGCAAACAGAACCGGGAGGTGGTGGACGTTCTCCACGAGCTGATGATCCCCGCACCCTCCGGTGAACTGGTGCCGCTGTCAACACTTGCCACTGTCGAGTTCGGCGGATCCATTGCCGACATTACGCGGATCAACAACCAGCGGGTGGTGACGGTCAAGGCCAATGTCGATGAGACAAAAATCCCGGGACCGGTGGCAAGAGCCCAGGCGGAAAAATTCCTCGCCGACTTTCCCCTGCCGCCCGGCTACAGCGCAAAATTTACCGGCGAGTTTGAATTTCAGCAGGAGTCAGAGGACTTTCTCTCCAAGGCCTTTCTCGTCGCCCTGCTCCTTATCTTCCTGATCCTCGTCAGTCAGTTCAACTCGGTGAGCCAGCCGTTTATCATCATGACCTCGGTGATCCTCTCCCTGGGAGGTGCCTTTCTCGGCCTGATGCTCTTTAAACAGCCGTTTGGCATCATCATGACCGGTGTCGGGGTTATTTCACTTGCCGGTGTGGTGGTCAACAACGGTATTGTCCTCATCGATTACACCAATAAGCTTCGCGAAAGAGGCTTTGCACTGCGGCAGGCGGTGATCTCGGCGGGAGCCACCCGGCTGCGGCCGGTCATCCTCACCGCAATCACCACCATCCTCGGCCTCATCCCCATGGTCACCGGCATCTCCTATGACTTCCACAGCTTTACCATCTCCTGGGTCTCGGAATCGAGCCAGTGGTGGCGGTCAATGGCGGTGGTGGTGATCTTCGGCCTGGTGGTGGCCACCTTTCTCACCCTGCTGGTGGTGCCTACGCTCTACTATCTCATTGCCCAGACAGGTGAGAGACTGCAGAACCTCAGAGCACTGCTGCAGCGCCTCTACTGGAAGCCCTATATGATCCTGACCGGTAAAAATGACACAACAAGACTGCCATGAAGATGATCAATCGATACAACATTTCACTGTTTACAGGATTACTCCTGCTGCTTCCCCAGGCTCTTTCGGCGGAGACCGATGCCCCACTGCCCCTCTCGCTTCATCGGGCAGTGAGTGAGGCCCTGGCCAACAACCTCAGCCTGAAACTGAGTCGGGAAAATGTCTCTGGCGCCAGGGGGCAGGCCCTGGCCGCCGAGGGTGAATTCGACACCCTGCTGGGGGGTGAAGGATCTGTGGCCGAAGAACAGGCCGGAGCCCTGCTCACCGGGGCAGAGAGTAATATCGAATCCAGCCGGATCGAAGCTGGCCTGAAAAAAAAGCTGCACTACGGGACCGAGCTTGGTCTCAACTTCGACTCAAGTAAAGTTTCATCTGAACCGACCCTGCTCCAGATCGATCCGGCCCATCGCTCATCGGCCTCGGTCTCCATCAGCCAGCCCCTGCTGCGAGGCAGGGGGGCTGATGTGCAGAGAGCAAACATTGAAGCGGCGAAACGGCAACTGAGTGGGGCCGACTACCTTGTGGAAAGTGGCGCGGCTGATCTTGCCGCCGCCGTCAAGGCCGGCTACTGGGAGCTTGTCTACAGTCACCAGGCCATCGAGGTGAACCGTCTCTCCCTCAAACTGGCTCGCAAGCTGCTCGAGGAAACCCGGGAAAAGATCACGGCCGGCAGGCTGGCCCCTGTTGAAATCTACCAGCCCCAATCCGAAGTTGCCCGGCGTGAGCAGCTGCTCATCTCGGGAGAAAGAGCCATCGGCGTCGCCGAGGACAACCTCAAGATTCTCATCAACGCAAACAACTGGCAGCAGCCGATTGAGCCGCTGGACAGGCCCGAGGTGGAGCAGCGCGATTTTGATCCGAAACAGGTGATGGATAATGCACTGAATAACCGGCCCGACCTGCTGGCTGCCGAAATGAAGATCGAGGCGGCAGAGATCCTCAGCCAGAAAAAGAAAAACAATACCCTTCCCAATCTGGCACTCTATGGACGGGCAGCCATCGGCGGCAGCGGTGAGTCCACTTCAGAGTCTTACGGAAACTTCAGCGATGACAGCGACTCCTCCTGGCAGGTCGGACTCAACTTCTCCCTGCCCCTTGAAAATCGTTTTGCCAAGGGGGAGCACCTCCGTTCCATGGCCGAACTGAGAAGCGCAAAACTTGGTGCGGAGCAGATTCGCCAGGAAATCAGCCGCAAGGTACGCTCCACAATCCGTGACATCGAGCTGGCCCAAAAGTCCATCGAGGCCACCCGCAAAACCAGCCTGGCCACTGCCAAGCGAATGGAGGCGGAGCAGACCAAATTCGATGTGGGCAAGGCCACCACCTTTGATGTCCTGGCCGCCCAGGAGGCCTATTCCCAGACGCTCACCGCCGAATACCGGGCCAGAGTCGTCTATGTCCAGTCGCTGGCAGAACTGGACCGGGTCCAGGGCGTGATCCGGATGAAGCAAAACGGGGCTGCCCCGACTAAATAAATCCTGAACTACCAGACAGATGAACCGAAGAACGTTACTCAAAGCCATGCTTGCAAACCTGATATCCATACCCTTTTTGACCGATTCCGGGCTCGCAGGCCGGACAGAAAAGGTTCACAACCCGGAGCTGAGCACAATTCTCAAAGGATTTGACGGTAATTCCGTAAAAGGCGGATCTTTTCAAAATCTCTACGGCCAGGCCGGGGGTAAATCACTCTGGCGGGTCATCAAGTGGCGGTTTTCACAGAACCCGCAAAAGGAAGAGAAGCAGCAGGAAAAATACAGTCTTCCGGTTTACACCGATGCTTTCCCCCTCAGGGAAAAGGATGACTTCATCCTCTGGCTGGGGCATGCATCCTATCTGATCCAGACAGGGGGAAGGAGAATTCTCACCGACCCCTGCCTCACCTCACCGCCCTTTGTGGACCGGTTGACAAAACTGCCGATCCCTGTCAGAGAACTCAAACCGGACTATCTCCTTATCAGCCACGGTCACTACGATCATCTCGACAGTGACAGTCTCAAACATTTCGGCGGGGCAACGGCCCTCATCCCGCTGAACATGAGCGGCCTCATCAAGGATATCCAGCCCGAAATCAGCTGCCGGGAGGCCGGCTGGTACCAGCAATACGACCTGGCGGAAGATTTCCAGGTCGTTTTCCTGCCGGCTCACCACTGGCACAGGCGTGGAATGCTGGATTACAACAAGGTCCTCTGGGGCAGCTACCTGATCAAAACCCCAAACTCCACCATTTACTTCGGCGGCGACTCCGGATACTCGCGCCATTTTCAGGATATCGGCGAACTGCTGGGCCCCATCGATCTGGCCATTCTGCCCATCGGCGCCTATTCCCCGCAATGGTTCATGAAATCAAGCCACATCACCCCGGAGGAGGCGCTGCGGGCAGCTGAAGATCTCCAGGCAAGAACTCTCATCCCCATGCACTATGGGACCTTTGATCTCAGCGACGAACCTCTTGGCGAACCGGAGAACAGGTTGAAATCAATTTCCAAAAAGGAAAAGGTGAGGTTTCTCGATATCGGCAGAAAATATCTTTTCAACACTGTCTGAGTCGTCAGGCTCTGCCCTGAACAGTTACAGCTCAGCGTAAAGAACAATTTGTCTCCCTTGCTGAATAGTTACGTGCATTGTAATCAAACAATTTCAGGACGTTGTCTGGTTATGCTGCGCTACTCGTCACATACGTGTCGATTGGAATAATCAAGCTGTTCCACCAAGGTGGGAGCAGCATACTCGGACATCAGCCCCCTGGTCAGCTCCCCGCATTTCTGCATCTGGATGACGGTTGAATCCTTCATCATTTTTTCACCGTAGGCAACCGCCTTCTCCTGAGCCTTGTCACGTTTTCCGCCTTTGCACAGCCCCTTGAGCTCATTTTGAAACTGTTCACTCTCTTGTTGAATTGCCGTAAGTCTCGTTTTGTCGATTTTTTCCATACACCGCTGCATCTTCTCCACCAGCTCCATCATCTTCCCCATGTCTCCGCCGGTCATATTCTGAGCCCAGCAACTAGTTGAAACCAGAGACATCATGCAGAAAACTGTTACGATAACTTTCATTTAAGCATCCTCCACAGGGTACCTTGAAAAATATCAAACCAGGGCAGGCCGACATTTCTTATTGACGAATTTAGTTACCAAAACTTTACCTTCCTAAATATTAACATTGAAGAAAAAAAAAGGATTCGCAGTAACATTTCTCCCAGGGCTGCAATACCACCTCCACTCCGGCTGCCACCGGCCAGGTAATGTGCATTTACATCCACCAGAGTTTCCTTCCCGACTAACAGTACAGGGTAGTTGGAAACAACATCACTATTTCAACCAGCGATTTGGTGTTTTTTTTAAAAATGGGATAAGATTGATAAAATTCAATTCACTGAGGCATTGATGTAATGAATTTTCTTTCGCCAGCCTTCCGCAGGCTGTACCTCCTGATCTCTTTTATCCTGCTGATTATTTGCATTCTTGTATGGTGGAGACATCCCCACCATAATGACAAAATGCATTATGTCTCCTCTTCCCAGTGCCGGGAATGCCACCCATCTCATTATGACGGATGGCAGGACTCCCTGCATCCAACGATGTTTCATCCGGTTGCCGACAAAAAAATTCTGGCCGATTTCAGTAAAGTTGATTTTGAACTCCCCTTTACCAGGCAGGATATTGATTTTGTTGTAGGCACTAAATGGGAGCAGCTCTACGTCACAATGATCGACGGCGAGTATTACCCATTGCCTGCAAAATGGCTGATTGATCAAAAGCGCTGGGTAAAGTACCGGACAGAGACCTGGCGTGATACCCCCATGTCAAAAAAATGCAACGGCTGTCATGTCACCGGCTTTCAATCCGACACCCTTGAATTCAACGAATTCGGCATCGGCTGCGAGGCCTGTCATGGACCCGGCTCCATTCATGTCCATAACCGCACCATTGAGGACTCCTCCACATGCCGCCTCTGCCACCGGAAAGAGCGGGTGACCAAGGGTGATATCGTCCGCAGTGTCAGTGGTGCGGTCTGCGGTCAATGCCATAATCGCGGCAGGGATATCCCGGACTCGGCCCGTGAACAGTTCGTCTTTAATTTTCCGGTCAATATGGCACCCGGAGAAACAATAAGTCCGACCTTTACCCCCACCACACTGAAAAACGACAAGGAAAATAAATTCTGGTGGGGAAACGGTATCGCCAGGCAGCGCCACCAGGAGTTTGCCGAATGGGAAAAATCAAACCATGCCATTGCCCTGGAAATGATGCGGGAACAGTATGTGGAAGAAAAAGGTCCTATTACCGGGCAGTGTCTGAGCTGTCATTCCGCAGATTATATCCTGTCCGAAGAACCTGACCGGCCGGATCTTCACTCCGCAAGCTACGGCATCACCTGTACAGTCTGCCACAGTCCGCATGGAAGTTACACCTCTGTGACGACCCAGGAAAAATCCAGGCGATGCCTGCCCTGCCATGACATCTCACATGAATCCTGTCCCTCGCCGACACAGCAACCGCATTTCCCATGCCCGGAAACCAGGATCGGCTGCGAGGATTGCCACATGCCGTACACAGTCAAAAATGCAGGTGCCTTTACCATCCGAAGTCACGGTTTTAAGATCATTTCCCCCTCCGAAACCCGAACACTCAGTGTGCCGAACTCCTGTCAGAATGGAGGTTGTCACCAGGACAAGAGTCTGGACTGGGCCGAACAGCAGTTTAAACAATTTTATCCGGACTTTGGGGCTGCGACAAACTAATGGACAACTATCTTCCCTGGTACAGACAGATCAGATTCAAGCTGATCTGGATAATCACAGCTGTTCTCCTGATTGCTTTTGCTGTCAGCCACTACATTGATCACCGCTTCACCAAAGGCCAAATGGAGCATCTGATCAAAACCCAGTTTACAACCACTGCCAACATCGTAGAAAATTTTATCGACTTCGTAGGCCAGTCCGGGCTGATAACGGCCAAGGCCCTGGCAGCAGATCCCAATCTGCACAGGCTGCTGTCTGCAGACGATTCCCAGGCAGTGGTCAGTTATTTTTCTTCCACCCTGGAAAAAATTTCCGCCGACACCACCATTCTGCTCGACAATCGCGGATATATCCTGGCAGCAGACGGTTATCCTGAAGCCAGCGGCAACCTCCGTTCACTGGAGCTTGTCCGACAGACCCTGGCCACCGGTCAACCTGACTTTGCCATTGTCCAGGATATGGGAACATTTATTCTCTATACCTCCGCACCTGTATTAAGAGACAGATATGACCGCCAGCTGACGGACAAACATGAACGACAAACCATCGGCATCGTTCTCGTCGGCTATGCAATGAACAACAGCTTTGTTGATAATCTGAAAAAAAACACTGCAATCGATATTGCAATCGTCAGAGACCGATCGGTCATCGCCGGCACCCTGGAGCAAAATGGTAAACGACTTAACACCATCCCCGTACCGTTTACCGAGTACCAGATGGTGCTGAATAACCCCGATCATCTGTTCCAGTCAGAGATCAACGGTACCATGTATTACCTGAAAGCTGTCCGGTTGAGGGCCATGCAGCAGAACATGTCCGGCTCTCTTTTGATGGCCTACTCACAGCAAAATTTCAAACAAACTTTACAACTGCTTGAAAATCAGCACCTTATCTTAATTGGTGTCAGCCTTGTTATCATCATCATCACCCTTCTGCTGTTCTCCCGCAAACTTCTCGCTCCAGTGAGTGAGTTGGTGAAGGCCACCATACAGATCAACCGCGGAGACCTGGCAACCCGGTCCACAATCAACGGCAGAGATGAGTTTGGTCTGCTGGGAACCCAGTTCAATAAAATGGTTGAAGGGCTGCAGCAAAAAGACGAGGCCCTTCGTCAGGCGAACAGGGAACTTGAAGAACAGGTCGAAAGCAGGACCAGAGAACTGGATGAAAAAAACAGTCTCCTCGACTCCATTTTATACACCGCCACCGACCTGGCCATTGCCGCCACCGATGAAAAGCTGCAGGTCAAGTTTTTCAACCCGGAAGCGGAGCAGCTGTTTCAAGTAGACAGCCACAAGGTCATCGGCCAAAATGTTGCCCACCTCCATCAAAGGTTTCACGTTCCTTCCGACAAGTTCGGAGAGGCGTTGCAGAGCCTGGAGCACCACCAGAGCCACAGTTTTACATTTCGGCTGCCCATCGGGGATCATCAGAAACTCATTGAGGCCACAATCAGCGCCCTGTGGAGCAACGATGAACAGCAGACAGGCTATGTCCTGCTGGCAAAGGACATCACCAGCCAGACCGAGCTGGCTGCGGAACGGAAAAAGCTGGAAGAACAGCTTAACCGCGGCCAGAAGATGGAGGCTATCGGCCTCATGGCCGGAGGAATCGCCCATGATCTCAATAACATTCTTTCAGGCATCATCGGTTATCCTGAGCTGCTCCTCAGGGATCTCCCGCAGAACTCCAGGCTGCGTAAACCCATCGAAGCGATCAAGCAATCCGGTCAACGTGCCTCGGCAGTGGTTGCCGACCTGCTGACAGTTGCCCGCGGGGTTGCCGCAGCAAAGGAAGTCACCAACCTGAACACACTGATTCTTGAACACCTTAACTCACCCGAGCACCAAAACCTTATCACTCAGCACCAGGGAGTAGTCTGTAAGACTGCACTGGAGCCAGGCCTCGCCCGGGTCTCCTGCTCCAGAGTACACATCAAGAAAAGTCTGTTGAACCTCATTCTCAACGCAATAGAGGCCATTGACGAGGATGGGTTGATCACCATTGCTACACGAAACTATTCTGTCAGAAAAACCGATTCCGGCACCATACCGCTGCCGGAAGGTGAGTATGTGCTCCTGTCCGTCACTGATAACGGGCAAGGCATCAATAACGAGGATCTTGCCAAAATTTTTGAGCCCTTCTATTCCAAAAAGGTACTGGGCAGAAGCGGTACCGGCCTGGGCCTCACTGTGGTCTGGAATACTATTGAAGACCATAGCGGTCACATTTCCGTTGAAAGCTCCGATTCGGGCAGCTGCTTTGAAGTTTACCTGCCGGCATCGGAGGCTGAGGAGGAGGAAGATTCTTCCACCGCCAATAGAAGGCTGGATGAAATTCACGGTCACGGTGAAAGTATTCTTGTCATTGATGACGAGCCAATGCAGCGCGACCTGGCCTGTAAATTTCTCTCCACCCTCGGCTATAATCCGGACAGTGTCAAATCAGGAGAGGAGGCTGTGGATTTCCTGGGCAGCCGCAGTGTCGATCTGCTTATTCTTGATATGAAGATGGATCCCGGAATTGATGGTCATCAAACCTACCAGCGGATTACTGAAAAAAATCCACATCAAAAAGCAATTATTGCCAGCGGATTTTCTGAAGATGACAAGGTGAAGCAAACCCTTGACCTGGGAGCCGGCCAGTTCATCAAGAAGCCATACTCACTGCATCAGCTGGGATTGGCCGTTCAGCGGGAGCTTAAAATATATTCCCCAGACCAGCCCACCTGACTTGACACGTGACCTGACAAATCCAATGTGGAGTTCTGACTCAGTCTGACACGATCAGGAATAGTCTTAACTCGTTGGTTCGTTTTAACGAGTCAGGTTGGCACCGATCATCTTTTCTTAAACAATTCCCTCCACCAAGCTTGACAGACAAGTCTGTCTGGTATAGTCATGTCCCATGAGCAGCGAATCTGAATCATTACCCAGAGATAGAATTATAGAAACAGCACTGCGTCTTTTCTATAAACAAGGATATCTTGCTACTGGTATCAACCAGATTCCCACCTTATTTATACCGCCAGGCTGTCCGAACAACCGGGACCACCTCTCCGAACTCCTCAATACCGTCAATACCACGTTGTGCTCTTGACTAACATTCATGCAATAATGTAAATTTAATAGAAATAATTCTTATTTATGAAATAATATCACATTCGTTGTGAATCAGGTCAGTAAGCTGCTACTCAGCTTCCATTTGCACCAATCAAAACTATCGTACTATGATTACAAAATGGAAAGTCATATTGTCAGTTATGGTGCTGTTAATAATAATTTGCACGATATTCGGGGGACTTGTATTACGGCTAAACGATGAAAAAATCAAAGCTATAATTGATGGGAAGGCTGAGAGTGCCATGGTGATGGCGGAGACTACTCTCTTTGATTTTTCCTACGTATATCGAGACAGAATTAAAACGTTTACGAACCCTAAAGTTTCCCCAAGTAGAGAGCGAATGATTCAAGCTTTTGCTGAGAGGGATCGTGAAACATTGCTCAAAATGAGCAGGCCAATACTCAAAGTTTTTAAAAAAAACCCCCATTTTTCAACCATTGGCTGGATCACTCCTGATAATCGTGTCTTCTTGCGTATTCATGCCCCCGAGTTATTTGGTGATGAGGTCAGCAAGATCAGGCCTGATATTGCTGCTGCAAATCGGGAACAACAGCAGAAATACGGATTTGATGCCGGAGTTTCCGGCATGCAGTATCGAATAGTACAGCCGGTTTTTTATAAAGATAAATTCGTTGGTTCAGTTCAATTTGGTATAAAAGCTGCTTTTATTTTTGACACCATGTGGGACAGGTTAAAGATTCATGCCGGGATGGCAGTGCTGACCAGTGAGAGTGGAACCTTACTCAAATCAAAAATGCCGGGACTTGTCTCCGGCGAACATACGATTAGAGCCAATGATGTTGAGATGTATGGCCCCATAGCAGATCAGCTTGACTGGAGTAAAGATAAGCAAAGAGTTGTCTTGCATGGTGATATTCACACCATTCTCAACATTCTACCGGTAAGCAATTTCAGGAATGAGAAACTCGGTAATTTTTTTGTGGCTTTGCAGATTTCTGACGAACTTGCCCAAAAACAAAAACTCTTTCTCTTGATGCTCATCATGAGCGGAATTATCCTTCTCGGTTCATTTCTTATTCTGTACTTCAGCTACGGGAACCTTGTCGGAAAAATATTGATATTGAATCAATCTCTTGAAAAAAACAACCTTGAGCTTGAAGACAGGGTAAAAGAACGTACAAGGGAATTTAATCAGGCTGCCAAAAGGGCCGAAGCGGCAAATCAGGCGAAACGTGTTTTTCTTGCCAATATGAGCCATGAGATTCGTACTCCGATGAATTCTATTATTGGCCGAACAAGCCTGGCTCTTGACAACAATCTTGATCAGGAAACCCGAGCTCATCTGGAAATGATTTCCAGTTCTGCAGATAATCTTCTGGCTCTGATCAATGACATTCTCGACTTTTCAAAAATAGAAGCTGGTGAGCTGAAAATTGTAAACAAGCCATTTGACCTTCATGAAGCCATAAAATCCTGTCTTAAAATCATCACTGTTCTTTTGGAAAACAACGATAAGGGATTAGAGTTAAAATGCGCTATCGCACCGGATGTTCCGCAGGCAGTAATAGGTGACACCTCGAGACTCAGACAGATTATCCTTAACCTGTTGGCAAACAGCGTTAAGTTTACAGACGAGGGACGAATCGATTTGTTTGTGGACCGTCTGCGCTCAGATGACAGCCAAATCCGGCTGTCTTTCAAGATTCAGGATACCGGAATAGGTATAGCACCAGAGAAGATGGGACATATATTCGAACAGTTTTCCCAGGCAGATGAGACTATAACAAAAAAACATGGTGGTACTGGACTTGGCCTGACCATCTGCAGGCAATTATGTCTCCTCATGGGTGGTGATATAGAGGTCGACAGTGTGGTGGGCAAGGGGACAACTTTCACATTCGCCCTCGGCTTCCAACCTCATGATAGAAAGAATCTCCCTGTTAAAAAAATAGAGGAACACAAGAAGGAACAACCACGCCCCCCCTCCCTTTCGCTGCTCCTTGTGGAAGATAATGAGCCCAATCGTATTCTGGCTAGAATGGTCCTGGAAAAAAACAAGCATAAAGTAACTGAAGTCCACGATGGTTTACAGGCCTTAAAGGTGCTGGCAAAAAATGACTTTGATGTAGTCTTGATGGATATTCAGATGCCGGTTATGGATGGTCTCACCACCACCGAAATTATCCGTAAGGTGGAGTGCGGTAACCAGGTAGAAGAGATAGAAGAGCAACTGGCAGAGCAACTTCGCACCCGTTTTGCTGGTGGCCATCTCCCTATTATTGCCTTGACAGCTAATGCCATGAGTGGAGACAGGGAGCAGTGCCTGGCGGCAGGCATGGATGACTACCTGGCCAAGCCATTCAACCCTGAAGCCATTACTGCTGTTTTCAGCAAGCTGGCCACCGATCATTTTTCTTCATAATCTTAGGCACCATACTGCTAAACAACAGAGAGGGGTACATAGTTTCTCTGCAGGCAGTAAGAATGGCCAGTGGAAATCTCTGTAAATTCAGATACTCCTAAAACGTTACCTTTTTGTATAGTGTTCCAAAGTTCTGACTTTTCAGACGGTTGAGCATTAGCTCTTCTACTGAATTTGAGATCATCAAGAAGAAGGTTAACTTGCAGCATTTTATAAATGATTAAGTAAATTGCCTCTAGTTTTGTAGACACATCTGATTCTCTTCTTAATCTGGTAACACAGTGCAGATCCACCGCCAATGGTTCCATCATTGAAACTGAATTGACAATCCACAGCAATAAATATCCGGGCCCATATGGCCCAACATTGGAAGCTCCGGGAGGGACTCACTTTTCTGCCCCATTGTCATCTGCTTGACCAGTATCTTTGAGGAGCGCAAAAGATGTCCGAAGGACCAAATTTTACCGGACTGTTTAAAAAAAGTGCACAACAGCCTGAAAAATAGGTATTTCTACCTATTGTTTAATTCATTTAATTACAATAAGAATATACAGCAGTGGTGAGCGGGAGTACCTGTCCGACTCACAGTCACCGGCAGTATCGTCCATGTTACTGTCGCAACAGTCATGCACTTGAGCAAACAGGAGAGCTCATATGCTGGTCAATGCAATCAATGAAAAAAGGTCCACAACACGCTTCAACCTGACAACCAAGGTTGTCATTTCCAACCCGGACCGTGGAAACGTCAACGGCACCATCAAGAACCTCAGTGCCACCGGAGCTTTAATCCATACCGGGGAAATGGCCATGCCCATAGACAGTGAGTGCATGCTCTCAATAACTCTGACGGGAGAGAGCAGCAACCTGGTCATCAGAGATCTTTCGGCAATAGTCATCCGAAATGATCCGGAAGGAATGGCAGTTTACTTTCCCGACTCCATGGAATGGCTGGCACTCTTCTACATGTATAAAAACAAACTCAAGTTCGAACTGCAGTAAGAACCGGTTATCCCCTCCTGCGAGGCAGCTGTTCCGGCCTGGAAGAGCTGCGTATTGTACCAGGCGGTAAAAATACAACTCCCTGTAGGGTGCCTTGAAAAATTACCTTTCAGAGTCTGGGCGAGGTAAGGGTAGACTCCGAAAGGCAATTTTTCAAGGTGGCCTGTAGAAACGATGCATCGGGATCGGCCATGATCCTGACAAAGTTATTTCACGACATTTAACCAGACAAAGAGCAGCCATGGAACAATCCTGCAATCGTACCGTTGGTCGTGTTTTTATCCTTTATGGTGAGGTCACCGCCATTAATCAATATGGTGGAGTTCGCTTCCTGGCTCCCAATGACGATGTCTATATCGGTGATCAGATCGTCTCCGGAGTGAATGGCCGGGTCTCCCTTTGCTTTGACACGCCAGGGGCAGACCGACTCGACCTCACCGCCAACTCAAAGATTACTCTGGATGATTCCCGCCTGAAAAAACTGGGGATCAAATTATCTCCGGCTGCAGATGCGGGCGACCCGCAATCAGGATCTGGAGGCTATTTTAACCACTCCGGCAAAAATAGGGCTGCAACCCATTCAAGCACCACGGACTTCCCTGCAGAGAACAACAACTCTCTCATCGTGTCAGACCTGGTCGGCACTGATATAGTTTCATAAGGCTCTGCCTTTAAACCTCACTTCTCTTTAGTAAAAAGGGCTGTTTCCATACGGGAGGCAGCCCTTTTCATATCCGGCTCTACTGGTATCACAGCTGTTGCTCCTCCGGGCAAACCGGCCTGAATTCCTTTTTTCCTTGAAAATTTGGCCTGCTCTGGCATCATGGGGTTGACTATTAAAAAGCCACTGAAAGATCATAGTTTGAAGGAGGAAAAATGGCAGGCAAAACCGGGCAGGAGCAGGTGGACGACTCCCTTGAAGAGAAGTTAACGCAAGCCATTGCCAGGCGGCAGGAGCTGGAAAATGAACTGGACCATTACAAGCTGATGGTTGACCAGGCCAGCGACCTGATGCACTCAGTGACACCGGAAGGTCGATTTTTGTATGTCAACGAAACCTGGAAAGAGGTACTTGGCTACAGTGATGAGGAAATCAGCAACCTCCAGATGATGGATATTGTAGCCCCGGACTGCCGGGGGACCTGCAATGAGATTTTCCAATGTCTGATCAACGGTGATCAGATCGACCGTAACCAAACCACCTTTATCGCTCGTAACGGCTCGCGTATCAAGGTGGAGGGACGCTGCCGGACCCACTTCCAGGACGGCAAACCTCTGATGATGACCGGGGTTTTCAGGAATACCACGGATAAAAACCTCCACACTGAAGCTCTGCAGGACAGTGAAATGCGTTATCAGGATCTTTTTGAAAACGCCCATGATCTGATCCAGATCGTACAGCCTGACGGCAAACTCCTCTACGTCAATCACTCCTGGCGGCAGACATTCGGCTACAGCGAAGAAGAGGTCAAGTCACTCACCATCTTTAAGCTGATTGCCAGGGATTGTCACGATCATTGCCAGAATGTCTTTCAACAGGTCATCAGCAAAGCCGGGGTCCATGTCATCCGCTCAACCTTTCAGGCCAAAAACGGTCGCCGGGTATTTGTCGAAGGCAACGCCAAATGCAAATTCGACGATGAAGGGCAGCCGCTCTATACCCAGTGCATATTCAACGATGTCACCGACAAACGCAGAATGGAGGAGGAGCTGTTCAAGGCCCAGAAACTTGAATCAGTGGGGGTCTTTGCCGGAGGTATTGCCCATGATTTCAACAACCTGCTCACCGCCATCCTCGGCAACATCTCCATGGCCAGATTCCATCTTGACGAACAGCACCCGGCCTGGCAACGGCTGGCGAGAACGGAAAAAGCCTCCATGCAGGCAAAAAACCTGACCCAGCAGCTGCTCACGTTTTCCAAAGGCGGCGCGCCTATCCTCAGGACCACATCTATCAATGACCTGTTGGAAGATTCCATTGGTTTTACCCTCCGCGGCTCATCGATCAAACCGATTTATGAACTGGCGCCCGAGCTGTGGCCGACCAAGGTCGATAGTGGTCAACTCAGCCAGGTGACCCAGAACCTTGCATTGAATGCCAGTCAGGCCATGACCGGCAGTGGCGGTAAATTTACCGTCACCTCCGCCAATGTAAACCTGGCGAAAGACGAACTGCCTCCCCTGCCTGCCGGTGACTATATCCACCTGTCTTTTAAGGATCAGGGCCACGGCATCAGTGAAAAAGACATCACCAGAATTTTTGACCCCTACTATTCCAACAAGGCCACCGGCAGCGGGCTGGGACTGGCCATCTCCTACTCGATCATCAAGCAGCATGACGGCCACATCAGCGTCGAATCCTCACTGGAAGAGGGAGCGACATTCCACATATACCTGCCGGCCTCGCCCAATGAAAAGCTGCCGGCTTTTCAGCCTCCCAGAAAAACGGCGAGCCTCAACGGCAAAATTCTCTTCATGGATGACGATGACATTGTCCTCGACGCAACAGTGGATATGTTGAGCGCCCTTGGCTGTGAGGTGGAAGTGGCTCGCGACGGAGAAGAGGCCATTGAAATATACCGCAAGGCCCTCCAGGACAAACAGCCTTTTTCCGGTGTCATCATGGACCTGACGATTCCAGGGGGAATGGGGGGCAAGGAAACCATTGACCACCTGCGTCGGATCGACCCTGAGGTCAAAGCCATTGTCTCCAGCGGTTATGCCAACGATCCCATTATGGCCAACCATGAACAGTACGGTTTCAGCGGGGTGGTCCCAAAACCATACACCATGGAGGATCTCAGCCGGGCTGTACGGGAGCTCCTCTAGCCTGCAGTCACCGACCTCTCAGGTCAGGACAGAACTCTCCGGCCTGCCGCCCAGCAGCTCACCCTGGTGGTTGCCAACCAACGTAAACAACACCATTTTTTTAACTGCATAGGTATGAATACCTAGTACTAATACCTAACAGAAAATTGGTATTTACACCCATATTATCCGGTTTCCTTCCGTGCTATAATGTGAAATTAAAGAGACAATAGGAATCTTGCAAACTATCAGTGGAGGAATCGATATGTTTTACAAACCTGAGTTGATCATCCTTGTCTGGCTTATTCCTGTCCTCATTCATTTCTTCATCCCCCTGGCCCTCGGGCTGACCCACTTCCTGATCCCCTTTCTTGGAACTGAAAAATCTACTACCCTGGTCGGTACACAGGCCAGATCGGCAGATGGTGTCGTAGACCGACGTTCAAGGGTGAGGGAACGGCGCCAATATGACCGCCGCAGAGCAACCATTAATACCGTGGATTCCGCTCCGGCCCTGGCCTGAGTTAACAGACTCACTGCAGGCACCCTGCAGTTATCAGATTCTGCGGAGCAGTGGGTCACAGTGCTTCACCACTCCTCACAACAATCCTGATGACAAGTACGGCTCAGCTGTTTTCTGCGGTCCTGCGTCCTCCAAATTGACACTTCCTCTCAACTGTCGTTCTTTACTGTTTTCCCATCATTTTTTTGGGAGCGGACCAGAACAGCGGCAGCCGCCCCGGGTTCCAGATAGCGTTTCGCCAACCCTGACAGTTCTTCCGTACTGATGGATGCAAACCCCTTAAGGATGGATGTGGGCCACTGAAGCTGCTGCGGGTATCTTTGTGACAGGGATAAAACCGACCGAAGCCAGTAACCGTTGGTCTTGACCATGTCCTTAAGAGAGGTCAGCATCGGCCCTTTAGCCAGTTCCATCTCTTCAGCGGTGACACCGTCCCGATACAGCTCGGCGGCCACTGCCAACACCTCTTTTTCCATTAAAACAAGTTTCTCCGGATCGGCGATTAACCGGGCCTGAATCACCCCGTAGCCGGGATAGATACGGCTGGATTGATTAAACACCCGGGGAGAGTAACTGGCACCAAGTTTTTCCCGGATGCGAAGACGCAGCCTCTCCGAAAAGATCTCGGCCAGCAGATGGAGCCGCCGGGTTCGCATGATGTCCCAGAAATCATCACTCTTCCAGGCCACCACCAGCAACCCCTTCTCCACCTCGGATCGGGTCATCAGCTCCAACCGTTCGCCTCGCGGAAAAACGATCTCTTTATCTTTGACAGGTTTTCTTTTTTCCCGCGCAGGCAGTGCGCCGAGGTACTTGATAATCATCGACTCCATTGTTTTCTCGTCAAAATCACCGACAATTGAGATCTCAAGCGGGGCGGATTTGACCGCAGGAAGGTACCAGTTTGAAATTTCTGCCAGCTCAATGGTGGAAAATTCATCCCTGGTCGGCAGGCCGAAATCATCGTCGCCGCCCCCAAGGAAGCGATCCCCCTTCAACTGCATTGCCCCCGAAATATCGCTTTCGAGCCGTTGATACATCATGGAGAAACCGTCCATGCCATTATCATAGGCATCGTGGCGGAGACCGGGGTCGGCCAGCAGACTGTAAAGAGTCTGAAACAACAGCTCCTGATCCGTTACCAGTGCCCCTCCCTGCCAGCGGAAACTCTCGCGACCGACAGAAAAAGACATTTTCACGGTGGACCCTGCCAGGACTCCTGCCAACTCGGATTTCCTCAACCGGCCGGTTCCGGAATCATTGACCACCTTACCGGTAAGAAGGGTAGTGCCAGGTCGTGGTTCCGTTCTATCTCCCTGCCCCAAATCGGCCACCAGCCGGATCTGCTTTTTTTCAAAATCTGTTTTCTTCAGGTTGACAATCACGCCGTTGGCCAGCACCAGCCTGGTGCCGTCCACTGTTTCCAGCTTTTGCCGGGCAGCAATTCCACCAGCGGATCCATCCGGCTGCAGATATGGGAATGCAACCCTCTCTTCCTCACCGGGGGCAGAGACCGCAGCCTGTTGAGACTTTTCATATTGACCTTGAACCACAGCCCTGGCACCCGCAGCTTCCATCTCAGCATTACCGCTCACTGAGACAAGACGATTCCGGTTTTGCCACATTGCGGAAAAACTCTTTTCCACCTCTTTGATGCTCAACTTTTCAACAACCGGGCCAAAGAGTTTCAACTCCTGAGCCGGTGACATCATCACCCGGTTACGGTTGATATTTTTAATTATTGCACGGGCCAGTTCCCGGCTCTTTTTGGTGGGACGGGTCAGAACCGCCTTTTCCAGTTCAGCAATCAACTCCTTTTTGACACGTTTCAGTTCATGCTCCAAAAAGCCGAAATCCAGTGCCTGTCTCAGGGTCTGTTCAATAAGTGCCAGACTCTCACGCCATTTGGTCTTGTCTCCACTGGCCGAGATACTGGCGTAGGCGATCCGGTCAAGAAAACGGCCGGAGTAATAACGTCCCTGGGTAAAAGGGGTATCAGCCTGTTCCTGGAGTTGTTCCAGGCGGTGACGCAGGATCATTGCCCCCAGGTATTCCCGGATATTTTTCACCTGCAGTTCAAAGGAGTCAGCCCGGGGCTTCGTATTCCAGATACTCTCAATGGCCACCTCAGTATTGCCCAGCTCAGGATCGTGGTGATAAAAGAAGTCCAGTGGAAGATGATCAACCTGGCCCACATCCGGACAAGCGGGTCGGTCAGTGGTGTTGGCCATGGTTGCAAAACGATCCTTGATGAGCTCTGTTGCAAGGGGCTGTGAAAAATCGCCGACCATGACAAGAACCATGTTCTCGGGCCGGTACCAGCCATCATAGTAATCTTTCAGGATTCGCCTGTTTGCTCCCTCAAGGGTTTCTAGGATGCCGATGGGCATCCGTTCAACCACCCTGCTGCCTTTCATGGTGAACGCCATCGAGGCAACATGACTGCGGTATTCCGCTGAGTCCCGTTCCCTTTTTTCAGCAAGAATTACCCCGCGTTCACGATCAATCTCTGATTCCAGCAGCAGTGCGCCACGGCCGTAATCGGCCATGACGAGCAGCCCCTCTTCCATCTCCTCACGACTATTGTCCGGAAGAAAAATTTTATAAATCGTCTCGTCATATGTTGTATGGGCGTTGGTGTCACCGCCGAAACTCATTCCCCGGGAAAGAAAGTAATCCACCAGGGTACCGGGAGGAAAATGGGTGGAACCGTTAAACAGCATGTGTTCGAGAAAGTGGGCCACTCCCCGCTGTTCATCGGTCTCGTGAAGTGAACCGGCCTGAATATCGAGATAGATCGCCACCCGCCCTTTCGGTTCCTGGTTTTGGAGCAGTACATAACGAAAACCGTTATCCAGCCGTCCAAAAACAAGGCCCGGGTCAGGTTGCAGGGTGGAGTTTTCGTGGGGCCAACGGGTTTCAAAACAGTTCTGCTCGCCCCCTGCAGAGTCCGCCAACAGAAAAGGCGCCTGGAAACCTGAACAGTGAACAAGAACAAAGCAGATAAGGATCTTTAAAAATCGGGACATGAAATCACCTTGTCAAACCAAGTGGAGGATGTAAGATATATTGATTATCAGAAAGCAGAAATTACAATGGAATCACTTTTTTATAAACATATAAAAATTAGCGTCGGATGACAGCAACGAGACAGATAATAGCAGGCAGCCCAGAGTGACCTGCCAACTAAACGAACCCGATTCATGCAAGCACCAGACCAAACTATTTCGTAACTATTTAGCGTAAAGCTGGGTGCGCTCCTAAGTAGGGAACTATAACCAATTGACAACACTAAGCAAGTGACAGATGACGAATATGGCGGAGTGGCTTCGGGATATGACCTCATTCTCTCCCGGCCCATGCGGCCGATCCGACGCACCATCGAAGATCTCGTCAGAGACTGTGACGGAAACATTCTCGATCTGTGCTGCGGTACCGGCGAGCAGCTGCGAAGACTCAGTGATAGCGGCTGCCGGCTCACAGGGGTAGACCTGTCGCCTGGTATGCTGAAAGAGGCGCGCAGGAAAAGTCCCTCCTCAATCACCTACGTCGAGGCCAACGCCGCAACGGTGGATCTGCCCGTCAACAGCTACGACCGTGTCATCATCTGCTTTGCCCTGCACGAAAAAAAAAGTGAAACAGCAACAGCCATCTACAACAGGGCTCAACAGCTGCTCAATGCAGAGGGCAAGGTGATCATCGCCGACTACTGCATCCCCCGGCCATCCCTGGTCAGCCGCCTCATGGGCACCGGCCTGATTCCGTTTATTGAACGAATGGCAGGCAGGAGTCACTATAGTCATTATCGTGTCTGGTGTGAACATGGCTGGCTTGAGGGTTTTCTTGGAAAAGAGCAAAACCCGTACATCGTTTCCCGCCACCTGGCCGGTTGCGCAGCCGTTGCCCTGATCGACAAACAAAACAGTGCAGCTCAAACCAGAGGAATTCAAACATGAACCTGCAGGGTAAAACGGCACTCCTTCCCGGGGCTTCAAGACCGCTAGGTCGAGCCATCGGTCGCTGTCTGGCCAAAAACGGGGTTAATCTCATCCTCCCGTACTACGACTGGCCCGAATCATCTGAAGAGATGATTGAAGAGTTTTCTCAGAAGAACATTGACTGTCTGTCACTGCATGTCGACCTGCGTGACAAAAACCAGGTTGAAGATATGATCCTGGCGGCAGAAGATCGTTTTCACGGCCTGGATATCCTTGTCAACAATATCGAGCGTGGAGGCATGCCGATTATCCACGGTTCCTATAATCACCCCCACAATCGCGATCAATGGCAGCTGGAGCTCGACACCACGCTGCATGCCAAATGGCTTCTCTATCAGAACTGCCTGCCCCTGTTGCGCCAGTCCGGCAGCGGCTGTGTGGTCAACATCACATCCATTGCCGGGATCACCGGCCGCAGCGGACCGGCCTCAATCCTCTTTTCCGATGGATACAGCGCTGCCAACCGGGCTGTATCCTCGCTCACCGAAACCTGGGCAAGGGAAGCCGCGCCAACGGTGCGGGTCAATGAACTGATGCTCGGCCTCATCGACCATCGCCACGGCCGGGGAACCCGGGGCTGGGCGGAAATGGGAGAAAAAGAGCAGCAGAAACTGATCGACCACACCCTGCTTAACCGTTCGGGCAGTCCGGAAGAAGTGGCTCAGGCAGCCCTGTTTATGATACGGGACAGTAACTTTATGACTGGCAGCGTATTGCGCCTGGACGGCGGCTTCTGCTTAGGCGGGGACAGGGTGGCAGAGATGCCGGACGGGGTGTTGGAGCAGGAGGGGACCAGCTGACGGAAAAAAGGTCTCAAGGACCAGTCTCCCGCCAACACTGATTTTCATTTGCGATGGGACGAAGAAACGTCCAGGGACCAAGACTAGATATCCAGTGCCCAGTCCGGGATGTGGTGGAGGACATAGTTCTGGACGGCTTCCATGCGCTGTTCCTTATCCTGGATCTCGCCCACCTCGCCAAGCAACTCTTCAAAATCGAACCAGCACACCTCCTTGTCGTCATGGTTGTAGACGGTAAGAATACGGCGGTCCTGGTGATGAATATCCTCTTCCTCCTGAATGGCGGCAACGATCTTCGCCGCCTCTTTGTAAGGAAGAAACTTGATTTCCTGCTCACTCATGACTTTACACAATCAAAACTTCCGCAAAACTGTAAACCAGTCTCGCAGGGATAAAAAAAAAGGCGAGTCGGTCAACCCTGCCCGCCTTATTAATCACAATTTTTTAAAAACCAACAGTGTCGCTCAGGACGGCTTGACCACAGCACCGGAGCGGATGCAACGGGTACAGACACGGCCTCGTACCGTTCTACCACTCGCGGTCACCATGCGAACCCTCTTCAGATTCGGTAGCCAACGACGACGGGTCTTGTTGTGGGCATGAGATACGTTATTCCCGGTAACAGGACCTTTTCCACAGATTTCACAAACTTTAGCCATGACAGACTCTCCTTCTATACGACAGGGTGTATTCACCTTTCACATTATAAAAACTCTACCTTATACTGCCTCCACTGATAATTCGCAAGTTTTTTTAGACACTGGTCGGCCAAAACCGATGGGGTCATTCATTGATCGCTGTGAGATCCCATCTGATCACCGTTGACAGCCGCCTGCAAATTTAATTATCAGGCGTTCGTATACCAGGTTTTCGGGCTTATGATGAAATACACTTTGCAATAATGTGCAGGATTTTTGTTCATACTATATTTACATCCCTCTCCGGTCCGCCCACTTGATAAATCAGATAACAGCACGAAAAAAATTTATAAAGATCCTGACAAATCATTTTCTCATTTTAGCTGACAGAAAAACAGTGCACCGGGTAAATAATAGTTTTGCCGTCGGAATAAGGATATGGTGGATCGACCTCCCAAAAAAAATTATTTTTACCAACTATTCCTTGAATAGTAGGTGTTCGTGCATATATAGTTTGGGAACCTTCGGCCTCACCCTTTTCAATTGACCCATAATTCGCAGTGTGGTATTCAAAGCAAAACTAATAATAATTCCTGACTTTCTATGAATAAAAAAAATCCCGCCTGGGCCTTTTTCGCCTCGGTTAAGCTTGCCCTGTTCACCCTTTTTGTCCTCGCCGTTACTTCGATCATTGGTACTGTTATTCCTCAAAAGGAACCAGCCAGTGTCTATGCCGAAAAATACGGCGCTAACATGGCGCAGCTCATCGATGTTCTCGATATTGCCGACATGTACGCCTCCTGGTGGTTCCTGGCCCTGCTTGGACTGCTCAGCGCCAACCTGATCATCTGCTCCATTGACCGCTTTCCTGGAGTCTGGAAGCAGATCAAGGCCGACAATCTCTCCACACCTGTTGACCGGATCAGGAAAATGGGTCGCCGGGAAAGCTGGCAGGTGGAGGGCAGCATAAATGATACTGCCACCCGCCTTGCCGCAGACCTGGGTTCCAAAGGCTGGAATCCGGAGCAACTGGAAAAGGATGGGGGTATTCTTCTCTTTGGCCAGAAAGGTGCCTGGTCAAGGACCGGTGTCTACATCGTCCACCTCTCCATCCTGGTAATCTTTGTTGGGGCAATCTTTGGCAGTCTCCTGGGGTTCAAGGGAGGGGCAATGATTGCAGAGACCAAACAGGTAGATTCTATTCACACATTTGACACCCAGGAGTCCATCGATCTCGGATTCACCGTTCGCTGTGATTCATTTGGTATTGAATTTTACCCCAACGGCATGCCCAAAGATTACCGCTCGGTACTCACCGTCCTTGAAAACGGCAAGGAGATCCAGACGACCCCCATCGAGGTCAACGAGCCCTTGACATACAAGGGGATCACCTTTTACCAGTCAAGCTACCAGGGCTATTCCGACTTCCTGGTCAAACTGACGTCTGAAAAAAGCGGTGCCGAAAAGACTTTTATCGTTCCCTACCAGCAGAAAACTCTCTGGGCAGAAGAAAATATAAAATTTGCCGTAGCTCAGGCCCGGGCTGCAGGGCAGACAGTGTCTGCAATGAAAATTCTCTTTTCAGTAGGTGATAATGAGCCGACAAGTTTCTGGCTTGATGCCGGCGGCACCGCCACCCTTGAAGGAGAAGCCGGCAACTATCTTCTTCACGGAAAACAGCTCTACGCCACCGGCCTGCAGGTTGCCAAGGACCCCGGGGTGTGGATTGTCTATTTCGGCTGCACCATGATGCTGCTTGGACTGTGCGTGGCCTTTTTTATGTCCCACCGGCGGATCTGGCTCTTTATTGAAGACGATAACGGTGCCAGTAATATCCTTCTCGCCGGAAGCGCCAATAAAAACAGAACCGGATTTGAAAAATCCTTTGAAGTACTCAAACAGGACCTTCAACAATCTTGACAGAATATATTTTACAGATCACGAGGTGATTGAATGGACAGTTCCCAACTTTTAGGTATCACCACTTTTACCTATCTTTTTTCCACTATCCTCTATGCCGTTATTTTCATCTTTAGGGCGAAAAAACTAGGCACGGCCACAACTATTTTCACTCTGGTTGCGTTTCTCATCCAAACCGCCGGACTGGCGCTGCGCTGGCAGGAATCCTACCAGATGGGGATCGGTCACGCCCCGCTTACCAATATGTATGAATCGGTGGTCTTTTTTGCCTGGACCATTATTCTGATCTACCTGCTTATCGAGTGGAAGTTCAAGACCAAGATCATCGGTGCCTTTGCCGTGCCTTTTGCCTTTCTTGCCATGGCTTATGCCTCCAACTCCGGAATCAACACCGAGATCAACCCGCTCATCCCGGCGCTGCAGTCTAACTGGCTCATTGCCCATGTGGTGACATGTTTCATCGGTTACGCCGCCTTTGCCATCGCCGCAGGCCTCGGATTCATGTATCTCATCAAAAACATGTCCGCTTCCAGGCAGACCACTGACGACTCCACTTTGATCGGCTCACTTCCGAGCCTCAAGGTCATCGATGATATCACCCACAAGACCATGGTGTTCGGCTTTCTCTGGCTGTCATTGGGAATCATCTCCGGTGCGGTCTGGGCCAACTCGGCCTGGGGTACCTACTGGAGTTGGGATCCCAAAGAAACCTGGTCGCTCATCACCTGGTTCATCTATGCAATCACCCTTCATGCCCGCTACACCAGAGGCTGGGGCGGCGTGCGTATCGCCTGGTTGTCCATTGTTGGATTTGTTTCCGTTATCTTTACCTATTACGGGGTTAACTTCCTGCTCTCCGGCCTGCACAGCTACGGCTCTTCATGATCCGGATGGTCTTTCTTGACAAGGAAGCGGGATAACGGTATAGGATATAATTGAATACTTTTACAGGTGATCGTAATCAAATTTATCAGATTTTCTGAATATTCCTTTAGAGAATCTTAAGTTTATAGATCAATCCCAACAAGGAGGAAGGTTGATGAAAAAGAGTATTATTTGTGCTGCGGCTTTGAGCCTGGTGATCGGATTTAGCTTTACAGGAAATGTTTTTGCGGCCGACGAAAAAGGGCCGGCTGAAATTGTGATCGAGCCCACCGCCGCAAAGCCGAAAAAAAGTCCGGTTACTTTTCCCCACGCCAAGCATCAGGAGACCCTCAAGTGCGCAGATTGTCACCACTCCATGGACGATGCCGGAAAGCAGGTCGCCTGGGTTGAGGGACAGAAGAACGAAAAGTGTTCATCATGCCACAACGCCGAGAAACTTGCCGGAAAGAAAAAAGGCAAGCTCAAGCTTGATACCCTCAAGGGTGCTGCACACGGCAACTGCCTGGCCTGCCATAAGGCAAAAGCCAAGGAAGATGCCAAGCTGAAGAATCTGAAGAAATGTACGACCTGTCATCCAAAGAAAAAGAAGTAAGGTCTGAGCGTTATTCATCAAAAAAGGGCTGCTCCCGATCGGGAGCAGCCCTTTTTTTTCATTCTCTCGGTGAGACGATCTTTTCCCCTCTTGGGGGTCTGTAAAAGAAGAGGACGGCCGATCAACTGGTGGACATCTTTGAGATGTCACCGACCTCAAGGAAGAGGGCCCCGATACCTGTCAGCAGATTGAGACGATTCTGACGGACCTTTTCATCTTCGGCCATGACCATTACCGAGTCAAAGAAACTGTCCACAGGCGCCTTGAGAACCAGCATCTCCTCCAGAGCCTGACTATAATTCCTGGCCTCGATCAGCGGCGCAACTTTTTCCGCAACCTGTTCATAGACACCAGCAAGCTCTTTTTCCGCTGTCTCCGTAAATAAACCTGGCTGGAGTTCCCGGTCACGGTTGTCTTTAATGATATTTCGAATCCGTTTAAAGGCGGCGGCAAGTACTCCAAAAGCGTCCTCCCGGCGAACCTGCTCCAGGGCCTTTACCCGTTTTCGACAGTCGTTGATGTCGTCAAAATCAACCGCGGTTGCCGCCTCAACCGCTTCCGGGTCTCTTCCCATACCCACTTCATCATTGATGAAACGGCCACGGATAAACCCTGTCACAGATTCGACGGTATCACTGCCACCGTCGACCTTGTCTCCATAGAGTGCCAAGGCCTTATGAAAAATCTCGGAAAGTGACAGGCTGTAGTCAAATTTTTCCAGGATATGAATCACCGCCAGTGATAACCGCCTCAGTCCAAAGGGATCAGCGGTTCCAGTAGGGATCTGACCAATGCCGAAACAACCGGCGATGGAATCGATCCGATCGGCCAGGCCGACCAGGGCACCGACCACGGATATCGGCAGCTCAGCACCTGCCCGCTTGGGCAGATAATGTTCCCGGATTCCCTCACACACGAGAGCAGGCTCGTTGTCATGGACAGCGTAGGCTGTACCCATCTCACCCTGCAGGGATGGAAACTCACCGACCATATCAGTGAGCAGGTCGATTTTGCACAACTTTGCCGCCCGGCTGACCAGTTCTTTTTCAGCGGGAGCAAATTTTTCTGCAAGGATGGCACTGAGCTTGACTATCCGCTCACTCTTTTCAAGCATGGTTCCCAGCCTGGACTGAAAAATAATACCGCTGAGGTCATCGTAGCGATCACCGAGGCTGGTCTGTTTGTCGGAGCTGAAAAAGAAAAAGGCATCTTCCAGTCGGGCGCGCAATACACGTTCATGACCGGCGCGGGTAAGGTCTGGATCTTTTACCCGGGTATTGTTGACCGCAACAAAGTTAGCCATGAGGTCGCCGTTCACATCGACAACGGGAAAATACTTCTGGTGCTCGCGCATGGAGGTAATCAATACCTGGTCCGGAAGCTCCAGGAAACGACTGTCAAAAGAACCGCAAATGCCAAAAGGGTGCTCAACAAGATTACAGACCGTATCGACCAGCCCCTCGTCTATGGCGACCTCGGCCCCACTTGGAAGTGACCGGTCAACAACTGCCTGACGGATCTCAGTAATAACCATCTCCCTCCGCCGCTTCACATCGACAATCACAGAGGCTCCGTCAAGTTGAGCCTCATAATCAGCCGCTGTGGAAATATCGATGGCTTCAGGTGCAAGGAAACGATGACCCCGGCTCTGTCGACCGCTCTTAATCCCTTCCAGCTCAAAAGGAACGATCTTCTCGTCATACAGGGCGACCAGCCACTGAATTGGACGGGCAAAACTATTCTGGTTGCCCCCCCATTTCATTGATTTTGGAAATGAAAGGCCAAGCAGGAGATCAACAAGCAGATCGGGCAGCAGGTCATAGGTAGCGGATCCCTTGATCTCACGAACCAGCATGAGATACTCGCCTTTCTCGGTCTGGGCCACCTTGAGTTCGGAGACATCAACGCCTTTGGAGCCGGCGAAACCGAGAGCCGCCCTGGTGGGATTGCCGTCCTCGTCAAACCCGGCCTTTTTCGAAGGTCCCATCAGCGTCTCGGAACCGTCAGGCTGGCTCTCAGCCAGAGACTGGACAATCAGGCTCAGACGCCGTGGGGTTCCCATGACGCTCACCGAGCCATGCTCCAACCTGTGCTCTGTTGCTTTTTTGCAAAAATCGCCTCTCAGCTGGTCAAGTGCCGGCTGTAAAAAACCAGCCGGAAGCTCCTCTATGCCTATTTCAAATAGTAGATCTGCCATGGATAATTATTCATTAATTTTCAAACTGCACAATGCACCATTCACCAACCGGCCCCGGATGTTTTAACCAGAGCCAACCGTTAACCTTTTTATTTAGCAAAAATCCAGGCTTTTCAGCCACTGGAGACTGCAAAGGTCGAATACCCCTCTGCCAGGTTCTCCACTGTCACCGAGAACCACTTGATGGCCTCCTGGTCACTCAAGGTGGTGCCGATGGTACGGGTCAGGGATTCCACCGAAAATGGTCCGGAAATCTGCTGCAGACACTCCTGCCGCTCCTTGTCTATCGCACCTTCCACCAGGGTGATTAGATCCTCGATCCAGATAAAGTGATTAAAACGGACCGACACCCGTGCTTTACCCCAGTGTCCTGGAGATCGGGGCAGTCCCTGGTCTCCTTGACCGGGAAAAGGCAGGGAAACCGGAACATCAACCGAAAACTCCAGATCGTCGTTCTCCTCAAGCGAGCCATGCATCCGGCAGTCATAATGGTCTCCCTTGAGGGACTGTTGTCGTTGCGGCCGGGCGAGAAAATAGCTGAACGCCATCTCTATGTGGGCCGCCTCAGCCTCAAGACGACTCTTCATCTCTTCAAGGATCGTATGAAAGCTGTTGAGATCAATCTCACCGTGAAAACGGTTGAGAATCTCAACAAAACGGCTCATATGAGTTCCCTTAAAATGATGCGGCAGATTGACATACATGTTCACCATGGCAATGGTGCGCTGTTTGCTTTTTGCCTTGTCCAGGACGGTGATCGGATACGAGATGGTCTTGACTCCGACCTTTTTGATATTGATCCGATTATGATCAAGCTGGCTCTGGATATCTTTCATCACGGTAACTATTCAGCAAGAAAAGAATATTGCCCATTACACTAAACTGTAACTGTTCAGATGTGCTTCAAATTGGTTCATTTAAGACTTCGAAGCATACTTGTGCTATGTGAGAAGGCTTAAATGGGACAAGATGGAGTGCAGCTGAATAGTTACTCATCACGGATAAAAAGCAGCACCACTGCTCTAAAGCATGCAGCGGGTCGAGGTCGTGGGCGTTAAGAAGGAGCTGTATCTACTTCTTGAGATGTTTGTTGACCGCTTCTTTCAAGGCAGTCATGTCCGCTGATTTAACAATATAGTCATCCGATGCCCAAGCCCCGAGGTCCTGCTTGTATTCATTAAATGCGGAGCTGAGAATCACCGGCAGTTGAGGATTTTTAGACTTCATCTGGCGCAGAACCTCAATACCGTTGATTCCGGGCATCTGGATATCAAGAATCACCAGATCAGGCTTTTCCGCATCAAATTTAACCAGTGCTTCTTCACCGGTTAATGCAGAAACAACCTTATAACCTTCCAGTTCAAACTCCTCCTGGTAAAGAATCTGAATCCCTTCCTCATCGTCAACGATCAAAATCTTTTTCATCAAATTTCTCCTATGACAATCTTTCCAGTGATTCACGTAAATAGGCCGAGGCCTTTTCCGGCGGCATGGGGTTGATATAAAAACCTGAGCCCCACTCAAAACCGGCTATTGATGTCAGTTTCGGTACGATTTCAAAGTGGTAATGGTAGTGTTTGAGAGGATCCGAACGTAACGGCTGGGTGTGGAGAACAAAATTATAGGGAACATTGGGAATACAGGCGTCCAGCCTGCAAAGACTTTCTGAAAAGATCTCGGTGAGTGAAACCAGCTTACTGTCGTTCTCGTGGTGGTAGGCTGAATTATGCTCTTTGGGTAGAATCCACATCTCGAAAGGCGTACGCGGAGCAAAGGGAGTGATGGTAATAAAATGCTCATTCTGGCAGACCACTCTCACTTCCTGCTGAATCTCCTGGCGGATGATATCGCAGTAAACACAACGTTCCTTGTAGTTATAGTAGGAGATCGCCCCTTCCATCTCGGAGAAGATCTTTCTCGGCAGGATGGGCAGGGCCACCAGCTGGGAGTGGGAATGTTCCAGCGAGGCGCCGGCAGCTTTGCCGAAATTTTTAAAAACCAGAACATAGCGGAACCGATCATCCTTTTCCAGGTCGAAAATCCGGTCACGAAAGGACTTGAAGACTAGCAGCATCTGTTCCGGCGGCAGGTCTGCAAAGACATCATCATGGCGGGGACTCTCTATGATGACCTCATGGGCACCGATCCCGTTCATCTTGTCATAGAGTCCCTCCCCCTGCCGGTCAAGCTCACCCTCAATCACCAGGGCCGGATACTTGTTGGGAACAACCCGAACCTTCCAGCCGGGGGTGTTGGCTCCCTGCCCGGTCTGACGGCCATAGGCAAGTACCTCCTGGGGAGTTGTAGATTCATTTCCAGGGCACAGCGGACAAAATCCGCCGGTGGTGGGCGATTCGGCAATAATAAAATCGGTCGGACGCTTGCCCCTTTCCTCGGCAATAATGATCCAACGCCCTAGGACCGGGTCTTTTCGTAATTCTGGCATCTCTACACTATTTCCCCTGGGACTTTTCTTCCTGTTCCTGCCGGGTCTTACACTCAATGCAAAGCGACGTCACCGGCCTGGCCTGAAGCCGTTTCTTACCGATGATCTCGCCGCAATCCTCGCATTCCCCAAAAGTGCCGTCCTGGATACGTTCCAGAGCGCCCTCAATTTTTTTCAAAAGCTTCTGCTCACGATCCCGGATTCTCAACTCAAAATTCCGCTCCGACTCGGCACTTGCACGGTCATTTGGATCGGGGATATTACCCTTCTGATTATGAAGATCATTGAGGGTCCGGTCGACATCGCTGAGAATCTCTTCCCGCTTTTCCATGAGTGCCTGCTCAAACTGCTTCAGAATCTTCTCTTCCATCCAGATCTCCTGCTTCATTACGCGTCGTCGATATTGGACGACGTACTTTTTCAGACATTACTGATTTTAAAAAAAAGGTTTCTGCCCGGTTTCAGTCAATATTTCGCAACTAACTCCTTTGTTCAGCCTTTCTCCTCAGACCAGTCACTGCGGACAAAGGTACCACTCTTGCCGCCTGTTTTTTTCAACAGCCGGATATCACCGATGACCATCTCTTTGTCAACGGCTTTGCACATATCATAGATGGTCAGACAGGCAACCGACACTGCTGTCAAAGCCTCCATCTCAACTCCGGTCTTACCGTTGATGGCAACCGTTGCCCTGACAATAATACAATTTGTCTTATCGTCGAACTCAAAGTCAACAGATACCCTGGTAATCATCAGTGGATGGCAGAGGGGGATAAGAGTGTCAACTTTTTTAGCAGCCATGATCCCGGCTATTCTTGCAACGCCGAGCACATCCCCCTTAGCCATATTCCCCTTTTTAACCAGACCGTAGGCTTCATCTCCCATGGTGACGATTCCTTCGGCACAGGCGACACGACTGGTCTCTGCCTTGCTGCTCACATCGACCATGTGGGCGTTGCCCTCGGCATCAAAATGATTCAGTATCCCGTCTCCGTTACTCACGACTGGTTTTCTCCACCGTAACTCTTCAGTAAGCGCAGTTAATTGCCCTTATATATGAACTGTAACTGTTTTGCAGTGCTCCATCTTCCATTCGGATATTCAAGGGATCACCGTTAGCATAAATTAGAATGGTACACCCAACCCGAATGTTTTTTACTTTTCTTTTTTGCCAAGTACCTCGCTGAAGAGGCGGGAGAAAAAGCCATCCCGCTCCTTGTTTTGACCATGCTCCTGGCAAAGCTGATCAAAATTTTTCAGCAGCTCCTTCTGCTCACTGCAGAGATCGGTTGGGGTCTGAACCTGCAGTTTTACAATCATATCGCCCCGACCTCCGCCGCGCAGACTGACCACACCCTCGTTTTTCAGAGTGAAAATTTCACCTGACTGGCTTCCTTCAGGGATGGTCAGCTTCTTTTTACCGTAGATAGTCGGCACCTCAACCTTGCATCCCAGTGCAGCCTGTATCATGGAGACCGGAAGCTGGCAGAAGATGATATTGTTGTCCCGCTTGAAAAACTCGTGCTCTTCAACATGGACGATCACATAGAGATCACCGGCAGGACCACCCTTGCGCCCTCCCTCCCCTTCTCCCCGAAGGCGCATCTTGGCCCCGGTATCAACTCCCGGAGGAATCTTGATGGATACCGTCTTGGTCTTCTCCCTGAGGCCCTGACCATTACAGTCATTGCACGGCTCTTTGACAATCTCTCCTTCACCGTGACATTGAGGACAGGTGGAACTGACCTGAAAAAAACCCTGGGAACGGATGACCTGGCCACGCCCGTGACAGGAAGGACAGGTTTCCTTGGAATAACCGGGCCGACAGCCTGAACCTTCACAGGTCCAGCAGGTGTCCCGCCGTGTCAGCTCAACTTCCCTTGCAACGCCGTGCACCGCCTCCATGAAACTGATCTGGATATCGTAACGGAGATCGTTGCCAGGTTGAGGTCCGCCGCGCCTGGGCTGCCTGCCGCGGCCTCCCATTCCGAAGAGGTCACCAAACAGATCACCGAAGCCGGAAAAGATATCCTCAAAATTGCCGGGCCCCCGGTAACCGCTGTTCTTCAGGCCGTCATGACCATAGGTGTCGTAAATCTTACGTTTTTCCTGATCACTGAGTACCTCATAGGCCTCGGTGCACTCCTTGAAACAGGCCTCGGCCTCGGTATCATCAGGATTACGGTCCGGGTGATACTTCATGGCCAGTTTTCGATAGGCCTTTTTGATCTCTCCACCACCGGCAGTTCGGGTGACGGAGAGTATTTCGTAATAATCGCGTACCATGCTCGTAAAACCGGGAGTTATTTAGGCCTCGGCCGCCTTTTGGGCGTCCGCTGCTGTCTCCCCTTCCTCTTCCTCGTTCATGTCGTTGAGATTGGGCAGTTCATCAATATTGTCAAAAGTGACATCTCCTGAGGCGATTTCCCGCAGGGTCATGACAATTTCCTTGTTTTTTCCTTCAACCAGGTAGGGTTCTCCATGTCGATGCTGCTTGATACGATCCACCGCAAGACGAATGAGGTTGAAACGATTGTCTTTACCGACCTGCGCCAGGCAATCCTCAACAGTAATTCTAGCCATTGACTACTCCTCTTCTAATTAGATAATCTACATGAACAATCAGCGACTGGTTGCCATCTCTGAAGTTTTTCAGGAGCCGGCGGGGCTGATTGCCATTTCAAATTATAAGTTTTTACAAACTTGTTATCCGTTATTAATTCTAGAAATTCAGATCACAGGGACGACCCTGTTATTTATCAAAGGGGTTTTTCAGCATCATGGTCTCATCCCGGTCTGGTCCAACAGAGACTATAACCGGCTCAACACCGGTGAAATCCTCAATCCGCTTGATATAATCTTTTGTCTTTTGCGGCAGTTCATCAAAATCACGGATTTCATTGATCTCCTCCTGCCAGCCGTCGATCTCCTCGTACACCGGACGAACCTGCTCTGCCTGCCTGATATTTGACGGCATGGCACTAAGGCGTTTTCCGTCAAGCTCGTATTCGGTGGCCATCTTCAATTTCCCCTGGCCGCTGAGGACGTCGAGCTTGGTAATGGCAAGGCCGGTTAAACCATTAAGGCGGGCAGCATCTGCCGCCACCACGCCGTCGAGCCAGCCGCAACGTCTCGTGCGACCGGTGGTGGCGCCGAATTCGCCGCCTTTTTTCTGCAGGGCAGCACCGACATCATCAAACAGCTCAGAGGGAAAGGGACCTTCACCCACCCTTGTGGTATAAGCTTTGAGGATTCCGATGACCGAATCGATATGGGCTGGCCCAAAGCCTGCGCCATTACAGGCGTTGCCTGCAATGGTATTTGACGAGGTGACAAATGGGTAGGTGCCGTGATCAATGTCAAGCTGAGTTCCCTGGGCCCCTTCAAAAAGAATATTACGATCTTCTTTCCTGGCCTGATCAAGGACAACGGAGACATTACCGATAAAGGGTGTCAGCTTCTCACCATAGGTCTTAAACTGACTGTAGATGGATTCAAAATCGATGGGATTGCTGTTGTACTTTTGGGTGAGCAGAAAATTTTTCTCATCAATATTGGCCTGGAGGCGCTCGCGGAAAAGATCGTCATCGAGCAAATCACCGGCCTTGATACCGACACGGCCCACCTTGTCCATGTAGCATGGCCCGATACCGCGACCGGTGGTGCCGATTTTCTTGCCCTTGGCAAGGGATGCTTCTTTTGCCATATCAAGTTGTTGATGATAGGGCATGATGAGATGGGCATTTTCACTGATCATCATCCTCGATGGCGTCACCGGCAGCCCTTTTTCCTTCAACTCGGTAATTTCTTCCAGGAGCACCTTGGGGTCAATAATCACCCCGTTGCCGATAAGGCAGGTCTTGTCCTCATACAAAATCCCGGACGGGATAATGTGAAAGACATACTTCTTCCCATCCACCACCAGGGTATGGCCGGCATTGTTGCCGCCCTGAAAACGCACGACATAATCGGCATAACGGGTTAATAAATCAACAATTTTCCCTTTGCCTTCATCACCCCACTGGGTTCCGACAACAACCACACTGGACATTTTTCTCTCCCAACTCCACCACCTGCCCCACACCAACTTCAGATCATTTTCTCTTGGGCCAGCGGTAGAAAATTCTTCAAAAAAACATAACTGTTTCAAGTAGATGCAACTCTACTCACATAAATCAAGCAGACAAGCGCATCATTATAGACAACTCGCCCGTCAAAGTCAATCATGATGGCGTGCTTATTTACTAATCAGCCGGCGGATCGATGATTCAATAAGACCATGCAAATCAAAGCACCCGGCACAAACACCTCTTTGATACACTCGCTGAGCCATTGACACCCCATACCAAATGGCTTACATAGTAGCCTATATCTAGTGGTCGTCCTTTCCGAAACAAGGGCTCGACCATTTCCACAAAACCATTTTTCGTTTCAACTGCAACACTTAGACGAGGTATCTGTATGTTTGGCATTGGTCTGCCTGAAATGATCCTTATCCTTGCCCTGGCCCTGATCGTGGTCGGGCCGGATAAGCTGCCCGAAATGGCCAGGTCCGTGGCCAAGGGTATCATGGAACTGAAGAAGACCGCCAACACGATCAAGGACAACCTCACAGAAGACGGCAACCCCCTGGACGACATCAAACCTGAGCTTGAGGAAGCGGCCAACTCCATCAAAAACAAGCTGCTCGACAGTGACGAAAAGCAGTGGCATGATCTGCAGCCCGGAGAAGGTGTCAACAGCGACAACACTGACATGGGTGACTCCACCGCTGACTCTGACCCCGC
This sequence comes from Thermodesulfobacteriota bacterium, assembly GCA_039715055.1. GTDB lineage: Bacteria > Desulfobacterota > Desulfobulbia > Desulfobulbales > Desulfocapsaceae > JBDLID01. The sequence continues at coordinate 34,484 of JBDLID010000015.1, forward strand.
CTCTGGCTCCGATTCTGAGTCCGGCTCTGACTCCGAAATTATTGAAACAGAACTGACGGAGGTCGCCGAGGAAGAACAGTCCACCGTAGCGGACAGCGACAAACAGAGGGATTCTGCCAAGCCGGAAAATTCCGCAGCATAGGCCGCACTGATCATGCTGGCAAGAAGCCTGGAAACCTTTGCACCGCATCATGCGGAACTGCGCAACCGCCTGATAAAGATTTTTGTCTCCATTGCGCTGTGCAGTGGCGCAGCCTACTTTTTTTCCAAAGAAAT
>JBDLID010000016.1:0-34053 GCA_039715055.1 Thermodesulfobacteriota bacterium
ACTTATGACGACTGGTTCCTTGACCGTGTCTTTGTACTGGTGCCAGCCCAGGTTTATGTGGCGAAATTCCTCGAGACCTTCAAGGAATTCCCGCCCAGCGCCTCAGCGGCCAGCTTCAATCTGGACAATGTTCTGGATACACTGAAACAAGGCGGTGCTTCAAAATAGAACCATTCCAATAGTCTATGACTATGCAAGCCTTGCCAGATTGGTAAAAATCTGGCAAGGCTTTTTTCTGTAGAAAAATTCTTGCCATTCCATCACACTGCAACCCTTTGCAGTCCATTAGGGGTAGCTCATATCAACTACAAGTTTAAGGCTGGTCAATTTTGGAACCACAAGTCCAAGGTTCTGACTCCGACTAAACCACTCTAACGTGCCAAGACCACTGAAAAGGTGATCCTCGCTCATTAGGTAGTTGAGGCACAGCATGGTCTGCCAGCTTTTTATCCCTGCTCTTTTAGGAGAAATAGTGTGCCCGACTGCTTCTGGGTAGCACAGCTGACTTGAAAGGTTGGATCAGCAGGCAAATGTGCCTGCATAGTCTCCAGGGCAAGCTTCGGGTCGTTGTTGGTTTCACTGAGGTGGGCTAACACCACCTGCTGAAGTCCGGGATGAATCAGGCTTGAGAGAAAGGCGGCTGAGTCCTCGTTGCAGAGGTGGCCGTGACTGGATCTGACCCGCTGCTGGAGGGAGGGTGGATAGGGACCACTTTTAAGCATCTGCGGATCGTGGTTACATTCAAGGATAAGACCGTTGCAGCCGCCAAGACGTGCAATCATCAGCTGGGAGACCTTACCGGTATCGGTGCAGCAGCCCAGCTTCACCCTGCCGTCTCCCACGACAAAGGCCACCGGGTCGGCGGCATCATGGGAAATCTGGAAACTGCGGACCATAAGATCCTGGAATTCGATGGTCTCCCCGGTCCCGAACTCCTCAAACCTGACAACCTTGCCGACTGTTTTCTCCGCCCCGCAAAAGGTGCCACCATTGGCAAAGAGCGGAATGGAGCAGCGGCGCGAGAGAACGCCTGCCCCCCGGATGTGGTCCTGGTGTTCATGAGTGACAAAGATCGCGTCCAGATCGTCAAGGCAGCGATTGATTGCTGCCAGACGTTTCTCAATCTCCTTACCGGAAAAACCGGCATCGATCAGAATCGACGTTTTTCCTGATTCGATATAGGTGGCGTTCCCCTTGGAACCACTGCCGAGCGTGGCAAAACGCATGGAGCTACACCCCGGTGTGACCGAAACCGCCGTCACCCCTCTGAGTTTCAGCTAGTACAGTGACTTTTTTAAAATCGGCCTGGCAGACCGGAGCGAGAACGAGCTGGGCAATGCGGTCACCACGCTTTATGACAAAGGGCTTTCTTCCCAGATTGATCAATCCGACCCTCACCTCGCCACGATAATCCGCGTCAATGGTACCGGGGCTGTTGACCACGGTGATGCCGTGCTTGACCGCCAGCCCGGATCTCGGCCGGACCTGGATCTCATAGCCCGGAGGAATGGCCACTGCAAAACCGGTAGCAAGGAGTTTGATCTCACCGGGGGCTAGAGTCTCCTCACTCTCTACTGCCACCTGCACATCCATGCCCGAGGCATGCTCGGTCTGGTAAAATAAAGCCTTTAAATCCTGGACCTCTGAAGGGTTGAGCCAACAAAATTCGACGGTTACTGAATCCATATCTTCCTTCCAAATAAAAAAGGCCGACCCCCAAACGGGGCCGGCCTCGATTTCAGCTTGTTGCCATATCAGATTAAAGCAGCGCCTTGCGGCTGAGGCGGACCCGGCCGCGGCCGTCAACCTCAAGGACTTTAACCTCCAGCTCATCACCTTCATTGACAATGTCGGTGACCTTGCCGACCCGCTTGGTGTCCAGCTCGGAGATATGAACGAGGCCGTCTGTGCCGGGCAGGATCTCGACAAAGGCGCCGAAGTCCTTGACGGTTTTAACAACGCCCTTATAGACCGCGCCAACTTCAACCTCGGCGGTGATCTCCTTGATCCGGTTGAGCAGCTCTTCACCGCGCTGGCCGTCACTGGTGAAGACCTTGACGAGACCTGAATCATCCACATCGATCTTGGCGTCATACTCGGCGGAGAGCTCTTTGATGACCTTGCCGCCGGGGCCGATAATGTCACGGATCTTGTCCGGATTGATCTGGTGGCTGATATATTTGGGAGCAAACTCGGAAACATCTTCACGGGCGGCTGCGATCCCCTTGGCCATCTCATCGAGGATATGGAGCCTTCCCTGCTTTGCCTGTGCAAGTGCCAGGCCCATGATGTCACGGTCAACGCCGTCTATCTTGATATCCATCTGCAGGGAGGTGATGCCGTCACCGGTACCAACCACCTTGAAATCCATGTCACCGAGATGATCCTCATCACCGAGAATATCAGAAAGAACGACAACCTTGTCGTCTTCCTTGATCAGACCCATGGCAATACCGGAGACCGGCTGCTTGATGGGGATACCTGCATCCATCATGGCCATGGAGCCGCCGCAGACGGTGGCCATGGAGGAGGACCCGTTGGATTCGAGAATCTCAGAGACCACCCGGATGGCATAGGGGAAGTCCTCATCACTGGGCAGGACTGCAGAGAGGCCCCGCATGGCCAGTGTTCCGTGACCAATATCACGGCGGGAAGGTCCACGCAGGAAGCGGGCCTCACCAACACAGTAGGGCGGAAAGTTATAGTGAAGCATAAAGCGATTATAGCTCTCACCGGCAAGGGTTTCAATCCTCTGCTGATCCCGCTCGCTACCAAGTGTAGCGGTAACGAGTGCCTGGGTCTCACCCCGGGTAAAGAGTGCAGAGCCATGGGTTCTCGGCAGATAACCAGCCTCGCATGAGATGTCACGAACCTGATCAAAGCCGCGGCCGTCGATGCGGCGCTGCTCATCAACGATCATGGTACGCATGGCATCTTTTTTATACTTGGAAAAGAGATTACCGATCTCACCGGCCTGCTCACCATCGGTGTCAAGCTCAGCAATGACAGCCTGCTTCAACTCACTGCCAAGGCGTCCCCGTTCCATCTTGTCTGCGGTGGTGATAACCTCTTTCATCCTGTCGGCAGCAATCTCTTTGATTTTTGCCAGCAGTTCTTCATTGATCTCAGGCGGCTCAACAACTCGTTTTTCAAGCCCGTTGGACTCCTGGAGTTCCTCCTGGAGATCGATGAGGGGCTGAACCTGCTCGTGGACAAAGAAGATGGCGGACAGCACCTCATCTTCGCTCATGGCATCAGTCTTGCCTTCCACCATGACAACGGCGTTGCGGGTACAGGCAACAACGACGTCCATCCGGGACTCTTCCAGCTCCGCCTTGGTGGGATTGATCACATATTCGCCGTCAACATATCCGACCCTGGCACCGGCAACCGGTCCATTAAAGGGAATATCGGATAGTGTCAGGGCACATGACGCCCCGGTGAGCGCCAGGACATCCGGATCATTCTGCTGATCAGCGGACAACACGGTTGCAATAACCTGGGTCTCGGAACAGTAGCCATCGGCAAAAAGAGGGCGCAGCGGGCGATCGATGATACGGCAGGTGAGAACCTCCTGATCGGAGGGCCGTCCAATTTCCCGGCGAAAATAGTTGCCGGGGATTCTTCCCACTGAGGAAAGCTTTTCCTGGTATTCAATGGTCAGCGGCAGGAAGCCGAGCTCTGGTTTATTTTCCTTGGCTGCCACTGCAGTCACCAGGACAACGGTATCACCAACACGGACCACAACTGATCCGGAGGCCTGTTTAGCAATCTTACCGGTCTCAATAGTGAGTGACTTGTTGCCGATTTCTACTTCAACTTTTTTATGCATACATTCTCCAGCTGCATACCCGCAGCAGATTGATTTACTTCTAACCTGGAGGAGCCCCCATTGGCCCTCAGGTCTCTGAATATCTTTACTGCCCTGTAAATCCTTACAGAGCAGTCAACAGTGTGGCCAGGAAAATATTAACAGGAACAACCCTGCCGGGAGTTCGTCAACGGATCACCGGCGCGGTGCTGAAAAAGGAATACGCCGGAGATCATAAAAGAACCCCGACGTATACAGTCGTACCGGCCTTCACAGGCCATAAAGCCTGTGAAAGTCGGATTCTAAGCTCGGAAGCAGCAGTTACTTCCGGATACCAAGCTCTTTAATCAGAGTTCGGTATTTACTGATATCTTTCTTCTTGAGATAGTCGAGCAGGCTTCGTCTCTGTCCAACCAGCTTGAGAAGACCCTGGCGGGAGTGATGATCCTTCGTATGGTCCTTGAAGTGGTCGTTGAGGTAGCTGATCCTGTCTGTCAACAGGGCAATCTGGACTTCAGATGAACCTGTGTCTTTATCGTGGGTCTTGAATTTTTCAATAATTTCATTCTTTTTTACTGCTGATTGTGCCAAAACGAACCTCCTCGTATCACACGCTATATGATCTAAAAAGCAAATATGCTTTCTCTAAGCTTCTTTTTCGATCCTTTAATTTTTAATATCACAAATTTCCGAATGTACACTTACCATGTCGACCGATTATTGCAATAAATTAGAGACATCTTCTATTGATAATAAACCGTCCAACAGATGTTTTTTTCCTTCATCACCCGAAAGCTGCGCACCGTCCACACTGTTTTCCACTGAAAAACAACCGGACCTGGTCCGCCGCAATGCAGTGAGGTAGGCTCCACAGCCCAGTTCCCGGCCGATATCGGCACCAAGGGTCCGGATATAGGTTCCCTTACTGCACCGTACGCGAATTTCAAGTTGGTCCCGGTCGGGCCCGATCTCTTCATTTTCGCCAAGTCGAACCAACTCATAAATATGAACGGTACGCGGTTCCTTGACAACCTTTATCCCTTTACGGGCATAATGGTAAAGCGGTTTGCCTTTATGCTTCAGGGCGGAATAGGCAGGCGGGACCTGCAGCTGCTCTCCGCGAAATCGATCCAGGACTCTCTCCACCTCTTCAGCTGTGGTGGATGGGACCTCCCGTTTTGAGGTGATTTTCCCTTCGGGGTCAAGGGTTTCGGTCTCCACACCCAGCTGCAGGGTTGCCTCATACTCCTTATCACTGTCCATAAACCTGGAAATCATCCGGGTGGCCGGGCGACCGGCACAGACAATCAGCAGTCCGGTGGCAAAGGGATCAAGAGTTCCGGCATGACCGACCTTTTTGATGCCAAGCAGCCGCCGCACCATGGCGACAACAGAAAAAGAGGTGACACCGGCCGGTTTATCAATGAGAAAGATACCGGCCTCAAAACCGCCTTCAGTCATTCCCGTGGCCAATGGCATCCTTCAATGCCCGTATTACCAGCTGCTCCACCTCTTCAACACTCTTGTCGCTGAATCGAAATCCAGAGGCATTTCGATGGCCGCCTCCGCCAAAACCGGCGGCAACCCTTGCCACATCACACTCACCTTTAGCCCGCAGGCTGACCGATACTCCTCCAGCTGCGCCCTCTTTGATCAGGGCTGCTACCTTTACCGTACGCAATGCACGAGGATAGTTGATAAAACCTTCGAGATCGGCAGACTCTGCTCCGCTTTCTTTCAGCATCTGTGCCGTGGCCCTGATCAGAGCCAGCTGATCATCCTCAAACAGCGTTAAGGTGGAGAGTACTTTCTCCATCAGCCTTAACCGCTGCAGGGTAAAATTGTCATAAACCAGGTTGGCGACCACTTCCGGCCTTACACCTTTTTCCTGCAGTTCAGCGGCAATCCGGTGGGTTCTCGGACTGGTATTTTCATAGCGGAAGGAACCGGTATCAGTGGTAATCGCCACATACAGGTTAAAGGCTGAGTCAGGGGAAATGTTGGCATCGAGCCGCAGGGCCAGTTCATAGATCATTTCACCGGTCGATGAACGATCGCAGTCCACCCAGCTCATGTCACCGAATGTGCGATGGCCCCGGTGATGATCAATGACCAGGAAAGGGGAGATCTTTAAAAGCTCATCCTTATTTTTTCCCAAACGCTCACTGTCACCGCAGTCCAGGGAAACGGCAACCACCCGCTCATCCACGCCGGCAAAACTCTCTACCGCCGCAGGATCGGTCTCTGCCCGGTCACAGCCGGGCAGAAAATCGAGAAGGTTGGAGACCGGTTCCTCCAGGTAACGGAACACCTTTTTACCCAGCCCTTCAAGTATTTCAGCAAACCCAAGCAGGGACCCCAGGGCATCGCCATCCGGATGGACATGGGTGACAAGAACCACCCGGTCTGCCGCCAGAAGGGTTTCAACCACGTTCTCAGGAATCGTGTTCATCGCCCTTTCTCTCTTCGGCTATCTCCTGAAACAGTTTTTCCATTTCAGCAACTTTATCCGCATTCTCGTCATAGTAAAAGTCAAGGGCCGGGGTGTAGCGCATGTTCAACGAGCTGGCCAGCTGACTTCTCATAAACCCCTTGGCCTTTTGCAGACTCTTCTGTACGCCGCTTCGACTCACTCCTTCTGCAAGAGTATAATAAATACGAGCCAGTTTCAAATCATCGGTGACCTCAACCCGGGAGATCGCCACCTCGGCCAGCTTGGGGTCACGGACCTTGCCGAGAAACAGCACGGACAATTCCCGGAAAATGACATCCGCCACCCGGGTGGAACGTTTCTGTTCCTCCCTGCCGAGCCCTACCGACTCAAGTGTTTCTTTCGGATCCCACATGATAATAAAAGAAGTCTATTCATCCCCTTCTGTAAAAAAGGTTCAAAACCAGATCAAAGGATTAGTTTCGATTAACCGGCTGCCGAACCGTAACCATACTCTTCAAGAACAGCAGACCAGGCAAAAGGCAGCTTGTTGCAAACATATTTTTAGTCGTCAAGAGTGGCCTCAACCTCGTTCATCACATACGCTTCGAGGTTGTCACCGACCTTAATATCATTAAAATTCTCAATGCCGATACCACACTCATAACCTGACAACACCTCTTTGGCGTCATCCTTGAACCGCTTCAGAGAGCTGATCTTACCGGTATAGGCCACAACCCCGTCCCGAACTACCCTGACGGCGGCATTGCGGACAATCTTTCCTTCGGCCACTGAACAGCCGGCAATGGTGCCAACCTTGGGAACATGGAAGGTCTCACGGACCTCTGCATTACCAATGACCTCTTCCTCAAACGTGGGTGCGAGCATTCCCACCATGGCCTTTCTGATATCGTCAAGGGCATGATAGATGACATCATAGGAGCGAATATCCACGTGCTCCTTCTCAGCCAAATTCTTGACCTTGGTGCCCGGCCTGACATTAAAACCGATAATGATGGCTTCCGATGCCGAGGCCAGCAGCACATCGGAATCGGTGATGGTTCCAGTCCCCTCATGGAGGACCCGCACCTTCACCTCGTCGGTTGAGAGCTTCTCGGCAGCCTTGCCAAAAGCCTCAAGCGTTCCCTGAACATCGGCGCGAAGGACTACCCGCAGCTCCTGAACCTCCCCTTCAGCCAGCTTGTCAAAGAGGCTGTCCAGAGAAACCTTTGAATCTGCCGCCAGTTCACTCTCCCTGACTTTCAGAATCCGAGCCTGGCTGACCGATTTGGCCATCTTCTCGTCGGTGACAACAATAAATTCGTCACCGGCTGACGGTACACCGGAAAGCCCCTGCACTTCAACCGGCATGGCAGGCCCGGCCTCCCTGGTCGGATGATTTTTATCATCGATCAACGCCCGGACCTTGCCGGCAAACTGGCCGACGACAAAGTGGTCACCGGTACGCACGGTTCCTTCCTGAACGAGGACGGTGGCAACTGCCCCTCTGCCCTTGTCAAGTTTTGCCTCAACCACACGCCCCCGTGCCTTTCGATCGGGATCCGCTTTCAGCTCAAGCATCTCTGCCATGAGTTGAATATTTTCAAGCAGCTCCTCTATGCCTTTATTCTGTTTGGCCGAGGTTTCACAATAAATGGTGGAACCGCCCCATTCCTCCGGAGCAAGATCAAGTTCTGCCAGTTCCCGCTTGACCCGGTCCGGGTCGGCATTGTCCTTGTCAATCTTGTTGACGGCGACGATAAGCGGCACTTCGGCGGCCTGGGCATGATGGATGGCCTCCCTGGTCTGATCCATGACGCCGTCATCGGCTGCCACAACCAGAACCACCAGGTCAGTGATCTTGGCACCACGGGAACGCATCTCGGTAAACGCGGCGTGACCCGGGGTATCAACAAAAGTGACGTCACCGGCACTGGAGGTCACGTGATAGGCACCGATATGCTGGGTAATCCCGCCAGCTTCACCCTCGGCGACATCGGTCTTACGGATGGCATCGAGGATGGAGGTTTTACCATGATCGACATGCCCCATAACGGTCACCACCGGGGAGCGGGGCACCGCCTTACCACCACCTTCCTCAACGTTGAGCTGCTGAACACCGATCTCCTCAGTAACCCCCTGCTCAACCTCGTAACCGAAATCAGTGGCAATCAATGTCGCAGTATCCACGTCAAGGGCCTGATTGAGAGTGGCCATAACACCGAGCCCCATGAGCTTTGCAATCACCTCGCTGGCCTTAACGCCCATACGATGGGAAAGATCTCCCACGGAAACGGTCTCATAAACAACAATTCTTTTCTTGATGGCCTTCATTTCGGCCGCCGGCTGGGTCGGCTTCCTGCTTACCTTGCCACCGCTCTTTCTCCCCCGTCGTCCCTGGTGACGGCTGTACTCTTCACCAAAACGGGTAATCTGCACCTTCTTGCGACCTTTTTTGCCGCCCTTGCGGGCCACACGTCGCTTGGCATCATCTTCCTGGCTCGGAGCACCATGTTTACCCTTCTTGCGTCCACGCCCACCACCAGCATCGGTCCTGGCCTGGCCAGCATCAGCTGCACCAGCCGTCTGCGGGCGGCCGCGATCCTGCGGACCGGTTTTTGGCTTGCCTCTTTTAGGCCGAGGAGCAGGCTTTTCCTCAATGGGTAATTCAATGGTACCGACGACCTTGGCCAATCCTTTTCGATGGGGTGGCTTTTCAGGCGCCTTTGCCGGCTCGGCATCACTGCCTTCAGTATCAACTGCAACCTGTTCTTCAGCTGCTGCCTCCACCGGCTCATCTACCGGCTCAGGCTTTTCTACAGCCTCCTTGACAGGAGCTTCCTCCTCTACAGTCTCTTGTTCTGCAGGCTCAGTATCGGCTGCTGCAACAACTTCTTCCGGTACCGCCTCCTCTCCCGCAGTTTCGGGAGCGACTTCCGGAGCCTCTTCTTTTTTTGGCCGACGGCGGATCACCGTAGTTCTACGCCTGATAACAGTCGGCCCTTCCTCTTTACTGATTCTTTTTTCAACCAGCTCAGTGTTTGACGCCTGCAGCACTGTCTTTCGGATCCGGTCAGCTGTTTCCTCATCAACGGTTGAGCTGTGGCCCTTAATATCAAAGCCTTCCTCAATCAGTTTTTCGGCTAACACCTTGCTTGCCATTCCGGCCTCTTTGGCCAGCTCATAAATCCTCACCCTGCTCATCCTTTACTCCCGTCTCTCCTAATCAACAGCCCAGTCGTCCCAAAATATGAAAATCAGTCTAACTACTTTGCTTTCTCAACATATTTGCAAACCGCTCTTTGGGTCAACTTCTAACCCGAAAGCAGTTCTTCCATTTCTTTTCAGCAGCGACAAACCGCTTTCGACAGTTTTCTTCAGGACAGCTGTATGCTCCGCGTCCTTCCATGACCTGCAACGTATCCTCTACAGGCCCGGTACCATTAAAAACAAATCGGGTCAGCTTATCTTTTGCAGCCTTGCGGCGGCAGATACAACACGTTCTCAGCGGCTTTGACAATCAGGCCACCTTATTATCATCCTCAACACTGTCAGTTTCCGGAACCGAATCCTCTGCCGGATCTTCAACCACCTCTTTTTCATCGGCTGCTGCATCCGTAGTTTCGGTCGGATCTTCAACCACCTCTGCTTCAGAGTCAGCTGCATCCACACTTTCCGCCGAATCCTTAACCGTCTTTACTTCATCGTCAGCTGCAGCCGCACTTTCCGCCGAATCTTCAACCGACTTTACTTCATCGTCAGCTGCATCCGCACTTTCCACCGAATCTTCAACCGACTCTGCTTCATCGCCAGCGGAATCTGCGCTCTCCACCTCATCAACATCCGCAGCTCGGCTCTCATCTATATCAAATTCAGAAAGATCAATTTTTGATGCCGCGTCAATAAGGTACAACGCCTGATCATCATCAATGGCTCTCAGTACAATCAGATCCTCAACAGCAGCTTTGGCCAGATCACCGGCAGAAAGAATGGACCTTGAAAACAGCTGATCCGCCAGAGCCTCTTCCACACCGTCAATGGCGAGCAGCGACTGGTAGCCTTCATCCTGGAGATTTTCGTAACGCTGCTCACTTTTAACATCGATCCGCCAGCCGAGCAACTTGGAGGCAAGGCGCACATTCTGTCCCTGCCGGCCAATGGCCAGGGATAACTGATCATTGGGAACAACAACCAGAAGGGATTTTGCGTCTTCGTCAACCTGCACCATGGAGACATGGGCCGGTGCCAGGGCATTATAGACATACTTGGCCGGATCCGGGCTCCAGGGCACGATATCAATCCGCTCCCCCTGAAGCTCCTGAACCACATTCTGCACACGGGAACCCTTCATGCCGACACAGGCGCCCACCGGATCGACATCTGTCTCCGTGGAACTCACTGCGATCTTGGCTCGAAAGCCGGGCTCCCGGCTGACACCCATGATCTTAACGATGTCTTCCGCGATCTCCGGGACTTCCATGGTGAAGAGCTTGGCCAGGAACTCATCTGCGGTCCGGGAAAGCACCAGCTGAGAATCCCGGCTGTTCTGCCTGACATCCATCAGGTAGGCCCGAATACGATCACCACGCTTAAAAGACCGTTTTGGTATCTGCTGCTCTTTCGGCATGACCGCATCGGTTCGTCCCAGGTTAACAATCATACTGCCCCGTTCAAAGCGCTGGACGATTCCGCTGACAACGTCGCCGCAGCGATCCTTGAACATATCATAAATGACGTCGCGCTCAGCATCCTTCATCTTGTGGATGATGACCTGCTTTGCGGACTGGGCGGCAATACGGCCGAGATCCTCGATATTGTCCATCTTCTCGCCAAGATCATCCTCGAGGCGAACCTCGGGGTCAAGCTTTTTCGCCTCATCCAGGGATATCTCTGTCTGCTCGTCTTCGGCATTTTCAACAACAGTACGAAACTGAAAAATCTCAACTTCACCGTACTCCTCGTTGTAGCGCACCTCAATATCACGCCGACTGCCGAGTTTCTTTCGAGCTGCGGACTGAACCGCCTCTTCAATGGCTTCAACCAGCAACTGCTTGTCAAAACCTCGATCCCTACTGATCTGATCGATGATTCGCTTTAAATCAGATAACATTCTCTTTCCCCATCAATAAATACCGGCCGGCTGATTTATTTAAACACTTCTTATAAGCTCAGCCTGGCCTTGCGAATATTACTAAACTCCACTGCAAATTCACGCCCGTCTTCGGCATGAACACTTATCACCTCGCCATCAACTCCGACAATGGTGCCGATAACAACTTTTTCTTCTCCCACTGCCTCACGCAGCTTCAATCTGGCCTTATTATCAACGAAACGGGAGAAATCCTCCAGTGTCTTCAACGGCCTCTCAAGCCCCGGCGACGAGACTTCCAGGTTGTACGGATGATCAATCAGATCCTCCACATCGAGGAAATCACTCAGCTCACGGCTGACAACAGCACAATCGTCAACACCAATCCCCTCCGGGCCGTCGATAAACACCCGTAGCACCCAGCCATGGGCCTCACGCCGGAACTGTACGTCAACAAGTTCCAAGTCCATACCTGCCGCAAGGTCATGAGCAAAATTCGTCACCCTGTCAACAACCGGATCGATCATCTGTTTACTCCGACACCAGACATAAAAAAAAGCGGGCAAAGCCCACTTTCAAAGCCATCTGACGCACAAATACAGATGGTATAACCGCAACGACCTTCGGTTTCCCGGTCGATCGCCAATCATGGAGCGGGCAACGGGGTTCGAACCCGCGACCCCAAGCTTGGGAAGCTTGTACTCTACCAACTGAGCTACACCCGCGCCAGCCATTCAAACACTATAATTAAACACAGGACCACAATGTTGTCAAGCATCATCGCTCCTTATTATTAAGAGAACTGCACCATCAGTACTGTTTTCAAAATCGTTAAATATCCGACCACATCGACCTTCCGAACACAGTCCGGAGCGACCCCGAAGGGCGTCGCTCTGAAAAAAATACAATTGACAAACCGACAATGGAGCTATAGAACTCTGTCATTTTTCATCAACAAAGCAACAAGCTGGACAGAGGGCCAACCGAACCTGATCGGTACAGGGCAGCCCGACAGATAAATCCAACACGAAGAGCAGGCCATCATGACCGAGATCAGCTCAGCCACCTTCACCATTGCAGACCATTCGATCCACACCCTGACAGCCGGCACACCGGGGAACAGGGCTGTTGTCTTTCTCCACGGCAAGGCATTCCAGGCAGAGACCTGGCGTGAACTGGGCACCATCGAGCTCCTGGCCGAAAACGGCTTTTTCGTTCTGGCCCTGGACCTTCCCGGTTTTGGCCAGTCACCGGCGGCGGAACTTACAGCGGACCAGGTTATTTCCGAGGCCCTTAAAAAACACCGGATCAGCGACCCGATTCTGGTCGGCCCATCAATGGGCGGACAAATTGCTCTCGAATTCAGCCTGGCACACCCTGCCACTCTTAGCGGCCTGGTGCTGATCGGTGCCGTAGGTGTGGAGACCAACAGGGACCGGCTCCCGGATCTTGGTGTAAAAACCCTTATTGTCTGGGGAGAAAACGACCATATTTCCGCACCGGAAAATGGCCGGACCCTCTCCCAACTCATTCCCGACAACCGGCTGGTTGTCATTCAAGGGGCCAAACATGCCTGCTATCTGGAACAGCCCGACACCTGGCACAAGGAGCTTCTCAATTTTATCAAATCCTTTTCCAACTAGAAGCAAATGACTGAGAAATCTCTAATCATCGCCGAGAAGCCCAGTGTGGCCTCGGATCTCGTCAAGGCACTGCCGGGAAAATTCACCAGAAGCAAGACCCACTTCGAGAGTGACCGCTTCATTGTCTCCTATGCCGTGGGACATCTGGTGGCCATCTGCTACCCGGAAGAAATCGACCCACGCTACAAGAGCTGGTCGCTCTCCAACCTGCCGATCATGCCTGATAATTTTCCCCTCAAGGGCATTTCCGGCACCAAGTCCCAACTCAACGCCCTCCAGAAACTGATCAGACGCAAAGATGTCACTGAAGTCATCAACGCCTGTGACGCCGGACGGGAAGGGGAACTGATCTTCAAATACATCATTCGTTATGTCTGGAACAAGAGTGTAGCCAAAAAACGATTCAAACGACTCTGGCTCCAGTCCATGACCCTTGACTCCATCAAGGACGGTTTCGCCCACCTTCGGGAGGAGGCAGTCATGCAGCCGCTGGAGGACACAGCCCTATGCCGCTCCGAATCCGACTGGCTCATCGGCATCAACGCCACCCGGGCTCTGACCAGTTTCAACTCACGACGCGGCGGCTTTTTTCTCACCCCCTGCGGCAGGGTCCAGACCCCGACCCTGTCACTGATCGTCAAACGGGAGCGACAGCGGCTGGAATTCAAACCGGAGACCTTCCACACCCTCCAGGCCCGTTTTATCTACGATGAAAAGAGTTATCTCGGTAAGTGGATCGACCCCGGGTTCAAGAAGGATAAAACCAACAGCCACAAGCGGGCTGATCGGATCTGGCAGGAAGAAAAAGGTGATGAGATCATTGCCAGATGCCTCAACCAGCCGGCAGAGGTTTCGGACTCCAGTAAAAAATCAACCAAACGTTCCCCCGGGCTGTACGATCTGACCACTTTACAGCGTGAGGCAAACAGCCGCTTCGGCTTTTCCGCCAAGAACACACTGGCCATGGCCCAGGCCCTCTACGAGAGACACAAGGTGCTGACCTATCCCAGGACCGACAGTCGCCACCTGCCGGAGGACTACCTGCCCACCGTGAAACAAAGCATTGGTGTTCAGAAGAAGTGGAACTTTGGCTCCTTTGCCGCCGAGGCTCTGGAAAAAAATTATATCAAAAAGGACAGGCGGATCTTTAACAACTCCAAGATCTCAGATCACCATGCCATCATCCCCACCACCACTCTTCCGAAATCACTTTCTGAGGCGGAGATGAAGATCTACACCATGGTGGTCCAGCGTTTTCTGGCCGTCTTCTTCCCTCCGGCCCAGTACCTCAACACCAAGCGACTGTCCGTGGTCAAAGAAGAAACCTTTCTGACCGAGGGTAAAATTCTTCTCGAGGCGGGCTGGCGTGCCATATACGGCAGTGCCACAGACAACTCCAAAGACGTCATCCTTGACCCGGTTCCCGATGGAGAAGTCGTACTCTGCAACGAAATCGACAAAAATCGTGCCGAGACGAAGCCTCCGGCCCGCTTCAACGAGGCCACTCTGCTGTCAGCCATGGAAAACTCCGACAGACTCATCAACGATGAAGAGCTGGCCGACGCCATGAAAGAACGGGGACTGGGAACGCCTGCAACACGAGCGGCGATCATTGAAAAACTGCTCAAGGAAAAATACATCGTCCGCGAAGGCAAGGAACTCACCCCCACCGGCAAGGCTTTTGAGCTGCTGGCGCTGCTCGAAGGCATGCATATCGACGTCCTTGCCTCTCCGGAAATGACCGGCGAATGGGAGCATAAACTCAACATGATTCTCCACGGCGAATTCACCCGGGACCGTTTCATGGAAGAGATCCGGCAGCTCACCCAGCGGATTGTTGACCAGGTCAGCAACTTTGAAAAAAACGAGACCAAGGAGGAAGCCTCCTTCAGCCCGGTTGATAACAGACGTTTTTTTTCCACACCTACTGCCTACCAGTCAGAGGACGGTGCAATTACCATCCGTAAAATCCTTGGCGGCCGAATCATGCAGGTAGATGAAATCGTCCGTATTATCCAGGGGGAAACCCTTGGCCCGTTTGCTGATTTTCGATCCAAAAAGGGTAAATCATTTACCGCTTCGGTTCGGCTGCAGGCCAACAAAATTGAATTTCTTTTTGCCGACTCCACCGATGAGCTGGACCTTGAGGCGATCAAGGCGACGCCTCCCCTGGGGATTTCACCCACCGACCAGACTCCGGTCTTTGAAACACCGGTGGCCTACATGTCCCAGTCGGCCCTCGAAGGCGATAAAAAATCCGGCCTCAGGATCGGCAAGATTATTCTTTCCAAAGATATCGCGCCGGAACAGGTCAGGCTCCTTTTGACAGAGGGAAAAACAGAGCTGATCAAGGGGTTCATCTCCAAAAAGAGGCGACCGTTCGACGCCTACTTACTCCTTGACGAAAAGGGGAAAATCAGTTTTGAATTTCCTCCGAGAAAGAAAAGAAAATAGACGTATCAATCAAGACTACTTTGAAAAATTTGAATTTTCAAAGTAGTCTCAAGACACAGATACCGCTCAACAAGCCCCCAGGAACCCCAATGAAGAAACTAAAAAAAGAGTATCGCGAACTCAGCAGTGAAGAACTCGCCAAAGAGTGCGTCACAGCGGCACTGGATACCAAGGCTGAGGATCTGGTGGTCCTTGATGTCCGGGGAATCTCATCGTTCACCGACTTCTTTGTTATCATGAACGGTCGCTCAGTCCGGCACGTCCAGGGACTTGCCGAGACCATCGAAGCAACGTTTCGCTCCAAGCGGGTCAAGACGGCACACGCCGAGGGCCTTCAGGAGGGGCAGTGGGTTCTGCTTGACTTTGGTGATGTGGTAGTACATATTTTTTATCATGAACAGCGAAGTTTTTATGACCTTGAAGGCCTCTGGCACGGAGCGAAACAACTGGACCCGGCAGACCTGCTTAACCAGGGGGAGTAACTCCTCCCTCTTTCAGGTAACTGCTTTACAAACCCCGGATAATTACCCAATCCACCTTCTTCTGAGCCGCCGGGGACTCGCCTGAAATTATGCAATATATCAGCACCAGGGGTGGTTTATCCCCAATCTCCTTTACCGAAGCAGTAATGATGGGGCTCGCTGAAGACGGCGGCCTCCTTCTCCCCCGAACCATTCCAAGAATCGGCAGCAGCACCTTCAACTCATGGCAGGATCTCTCCTACCCGGATCTCGCCTTTGAAATCATGTCTCGATTCATCGACGACATCCCGGAGATGGATCTCAAGAAAATGATCAACCGATCCTACGAATCCTTTGATCACCCCGATATCACCCCCCTGATCCACACAGACAGGCTGCACATCCTGGAACTGTTCCACGGACCGACGCTGGCCTTCAAGGACATCGCCCTTCAGTTCCTGGGCAACCTCTTTGAATACCTGCTCGAACGCGACGACTCTGTTCTCAACATTCTCGGCGCCACATCCGGTGATACCGGCAGCGCCGCAATCTATGGGGTGCGCGGCAAGGAACGGATCAACATCTTTATTCTCCACCCCCATGGACGGGTCAGTCCTGTACAGGAAAAACAGATGACCTGCGTCACCGATGACAACGTCTTCAATATTGCCATCCGCGGTACCTTTGACGACGGCCAGGCCATTGTCAAATCGATCTTCAGTGATGTGAAATTCAAAGAGGCTTACCACCTCGGCGCCATCAACTCCATCAACTGGGCCCGTGTTCTGGCACAGGTGGTTTATTATGTCTACTCCTGTCTCCATGCCTCCAAGCATGAAAATGATGCCACTGTTGATTTTTCGGTACCCACCGGCAACTTCGGCGACATCTTTGCCGGCTACATTGCCAAGCGGATACTGCCGGAAGGGTGTATCGGCAGACTGGTTCTGGCCACCAACGAAAACGACATCCTGAGCCGCTTCGTGGCCGATGGTCACTACAGTATCGGAGAGGTTAAAGCGACCTCCTCACCATCCATGGACATTCAGGCCGCCTCCAACTTTGAGCGTTATCTTTTCTGTCTGCTGGACAAGGACGGCGCCCAGACTAAAGAGGCCATGCTCCACTTTGCAGAACACGGCGAACTGGATCTGAGCCACCATGCTGATCAGATCAGCCGGGATTTTTGTGCCACTGCGGTTTCAGAAGAAGAGGTTGAGGCAACAATTGCACAGTTTTACAGTGAGTTCAGCTACACCCTTGACCCGCACACTGCTGTCGGTGTCTCTGGTGCCTTGAAATTCAAGCGTCAGGGAATTCCGATGATAGCCCTGTCAACCGCCCACCCGGCAAAGTTTTCCGAGGTTGTCAAAAAGGCAACGGGCAATCCTCCTCAAATTCCCGAATCGATTCAGGCCCTGGACAAACAGAAGTCCCGCTGCAAATTGATGGATTCCGACCAGGACCAGATCAGGGAATACCTGCACAGCCATGCAAGGTAACCGGCTGCAGGCTGACATGGAACAACATCGCAGGGAGGTGTTGGAGTGCGTCGACTTCCTGCGATCTCGCCTGCCTCTCATCCCCGACACATTTATCCAGTTGGGAACGGGCCTTGGCGACTTTGACAAATCGCTGGAAATTGAATTCTCCCTCGACTACGAACAGATTCCCCACTTCCCAAGCTCAACCGTCACCAGTCACCACGGCAAACTTCTCGTCGGCAGGCTCAATTCCCGACCTGTCGGGGTACTGCAGGGCCGTTTCCACTATTACGAAGGGTACTCAACCCGGGAGATTTCCTTCCCCATCCGGGTTCTGTCCCTGCTTGATGTCGACAGACTGATTATCACCAACGCCGCCGGCGGCCTCAATCCCCTCTTTCTCCCCGGCTCGATCATGGTGATCAGCGACCACCTCAACTTCCTTGGTGAAAACCCGCTGCGGGGGCCCAACGTTGATGAGTGGGGGCCACGCTTTCCCGACTTTTCAACACCATACAACCCGGAACTGATCAAAATCGCCCTGGATTCCGCCACGACCTGCGGAGTGGCAAACGTCATCTCCGGCACCTATGTCTGCATTCCGGGCCCCAGCCTTGAAACACCGGCCGAGACCAGGTGGCTGCGAAGCTGTGGTGGTGACGCGGTGGGAATGTCATCGATTCCGGAAATCATTGTTGCCCGCCATGCCGGCCTTGATGTGCTCGGACTGTCAGTGGTTTCTAACGTTAATGACCCTGATAACTTTCAGCCGATCATCCTTGAGGACATCATTGCGACAGCGGCAGAAATGGAACCGAAACTGAGTCTGCTTATCGGACAGGTTATCAAAGAGCTGCCCCCGGGCAGCCAATCAACAGGGAAACCATGACACAAGACACGCTGATCATCTCAGGCCAATACCTTCTACCCGTTGCCAGGCAGGACGCTGTCATTGCAGATGGGGGCGTTGTCGTCCAGGGTGATGAGATTCTTGCGGTCGGTCCCCGCAGCAGCCTGATTAAAGACTTCCCCGACGCCGCCCGCCACCACGACGAGTTTGGGCTGGTCATGCCCGGCCTTGTCAACACCCACACCCATGCCGCCATGTCGTGTCTTCGAGGGTTTGCCGATGATCTGCCGCTGATGGCCTGGCTCCAGGAGCATATCTTCCCCATCGAGACAAAGCTCACCCCGGAAATGGTCTATCAGGCCACTCTGCTGTCGCTGGCCGAAATGATCAAGTCCGGCACCACCTCCTTCTGCGACATGTACCTCTTTGCCAAGGATGTGGCACGTGCCGTTGATCAATCTGGAATGCGGGGGTGGCTGGGAGAGGTGCTCTACGACTTTCCTTCACCCTGCTACGGTGAACTCGAAAACGGTTTTATCTACATCGAAGAGCTGTTTGACCAATACCGAGATCATCCGCTGATCAATATCACCACCAACCCCCACGCGGTCTACACCTGTTCACCTGAGCTTCTTCAACGGCTGGGTGAAGTGGCTGAAAAGCACGACTCCATCTACCATATCCACCTCTCGGAAAACGATAGTGAGGTCAACGGCTGCCGGGACAGTTACAACTGTTCACCGGTGGAACACCTGGACAAACTCGGCCTTCTCTCAAAGCGGACGCTTGCCGCCCACTGTGTCAAGGTCGATGATAATGAGATTAAAATTCTGGCTGACAGGGGGGTCAAGGTTGCCCACTGCCAGGAATCCAACATGAAACTGGCTTCAGGCATCGCCCCGGTGGTCAAGATGCTTCAACAGGGAGTAACGGTTTCCATTGCCACCGACGGCAGTGCCTCCAACAACGATGTCGACCTCTTCGGCGAAATGAATACAGTCGCCAAGATTCACAAGGTGGCGAGAATGGACCCGACTGTCATGGGAGCGGAAACAACTCTGCACTGTGCAACCCAGGGAGGGGCCGACTGTCTGCTGGCAGGCAGCATGATCGGCAGTCTTACACCCGGCAAAAAGGCGGACCTTATCGTGCTCGACCTCAACCAGCCCCATCTCACCCCGCTCTACA
This sequence comes from Thermodesulfobacteriota bacterium, assembly GCA_039715055.1. Lineage (GTDB taxonomy): Bacteria > Desulfobacterota > Desulfobulbia > Desulfobulbales > Desulfocapsaceae > JBDLID01. Next base: position 19,412 of record JBDLID010000016.1, read on the forward strand.
ACATTCCCTCCCACCTGGTCTATGCCGCACGGGGTGGCGATGTCATCCACTCGATGATCAATGGCAGGATGGTCATGGAAAACAGGCAGCTGCTCACCCTTGATGAAGAAAAAATTCTTTCAGAGATGAACAGGATGCAGGAGAAGATAATAACCTTACGTGAAAGCAGTTGAGTCAAAACAATGACCTCCTTGACTTTCTCTACGGACTACTCTAAACTTCACTGTTTCTTAAATACACTGACAATCCCTTGAACTAACCGGGGACAAATATAACAATTACGGCGGCAGCCAGCGGCTGATCCGCCGAACAGGTGTCCGGGAAAAGCCAAAAACAGCCGGACACGAACCGAGAAAGGGGAAAAATATATGTTTGGACTAGGAATGCCGGAACTCATAGTTATTCTGGTCATTATCGTCATTATATTCGGTGCCGGCAAGCTGCCGGAAATCGGCTCCGGGATAGGCAAGGGCATCAAAAACTTCAAGGATGCCACCAAAAACGAAGATCCCAAGAAGATCGAAGAGGACAAGAAAGACGATTCAGCGGCCTGAGCCGGAATCAATCCCCCCTGTTGACATTCACCAAAAGGAGCCACCCCATGTTTGGACTGGGAATGCCTGAACTAGTAATTATTCTCGTCATTGCCGGACTGGTATTCGGCGGGAAAAGATTACCCGAACTTGGCTCCAGTCTCGGCAAGGCTCTCTCCTCCTTCAAAGGAGAGGTCAAGGATCTCCAGACGAGCGGCAAGGACATTGTTGATGACCTGCCCGGTGTCAAAGAAGTCACAGCAGTTAAAGACCAGGTCGATAAGGTCAAAAACATCACCAGAATTTTGAAATAATCTCACCTGCTCTTAAAAAACAAAAGGCGCGTTCTTTCCCTACCTGGAAAGAACGCGCCTTTTGCGTTTGACTCCTTGACTAGCAGGCCGTATCGACTCGTGAAATATCCGGGCTAGACAATCACATTCCGGCCAGTCTCGGCAACAATTTCTCCACCAGTTCCACCCTTGCCGGGAGACTGGCTTTCACCATATACTCCCGGTCCGAGTGATCACAGTCTCCCACCGGCCCCAGACCGTCGATGACCGGCACCCCTTCCCCGGCTATGGTGTTGGCATCAGATACCCCCTGACGAAATTCCTCCCCTATCTTCATCCCAAGCTCCCTGCCCAGGTCGTGGACGATGGTAAAAATGGCCCGGCTGGATTCATTGCCGACCATCACCGGCCGCTCGTTTGTCACGGTAATCGTGCTGGAGGTGCCGGGAGTTTCCCGGTTATCGATCAGTTTCTTTATTTTTGCAAAAAGGACGTCACCATTTTCCGGACTGGTAAAGCGTGTGTCTATGAGTGCTTCGGCCGTTTCAGCAACTGCATTCATGGTGATCCCGCCTTCAACCCGTCCCACATTGACAACGTTGCCGAGTTCACTGTCATTGAGTGTTTCCAGGGCGATTGTTTTTTTCGCAAGCTCGAGAACCGCGCTGGCCTTTTCCGCCCCGGCAAAGGCGGCGTGACCGGCTCTGCCTTTCACCTGCAGGTGAATTCCCCGTTTACCCCGCCTCCCCGTCACGACCTCGCTGTTCAGACCTCCACATTCAGCAACCAGACCACAGGAGGCGTCCCGGGCAAGTTCACGTAATATCGGAATCGAGCTGGGCGAGCCGATCTCCTCGTCGGAGTTGCAGAACAGGGCCAGGGGAATCCCGTCAAGCCGGCCGCTGGCCGCAAGGCGCTGCAGACCACTGATAAAAACCACCAGGCCGCCCTTCATGTCGATCACTCCGGGCCCAAAGGCCCTGTCATCATCCTCCCTGTACCAGTTGAATGCGGTGTCAGGTGGAAAGACGGTATCCATATGTCCGCAGAGCAGGATAAATGGTTTGCCCGGACTACAGGCAGCGGTTTTAAATAACAGGTGGTCGCCGAACTCCTCCTGGGAAAAACGGGTGAATTCAAGCGGGAGGCGGGCAAGGGCCCCGCAGATCAGCTCGCCCACCCGGTCCACTCCACCCTTGTTGCGGGTAAAACTCTGGGTCAGAACCAGTTGTTCGAGAAGCTTGAACATGATGTATTTGCGATCTCTCTTTTACTTTGAAAACCGACCAAAGGAAAAATCTTCTCTCTCGTAAATTTCCCGGTCGGCATCGGGATAACGGACCTCTTCTCCGTTCCACGGCTTCCTCAAAATCAGTTCACCATTTTCGGCACCCATTACATTGGAGCGGTGCATGGGGATCTTGCCGCCGGCAGTGGCAATGAAACGGGGGATGGCATCACCGGAAATATTGCCGTACATGGATTCAACAATATCGCGGCCCACTTCAACCGGCACCCGGAAATGACTGAACTGGGGATTACGGTAAGAGCAGTTGAAGATGTAATAGGGCCTTACATAGGCCTCCTGGATGGTCTCACAGAGTTTCCACATCTTGACGCTGGAGTCGTTGATACCCTTGAGAAGAACAGCCTGATTGAGAACGGCGCTGACCCGTTTGGAAATATTTTTAAAACCTTCCCTTGAGGCAGGAGTGATCTCCTGGGCGGTATTGATCTGGGTGACCACCCGCACCGGTTTGCGGTCATTGGATGCCTCAAGGATATCGAGCAGCTCGTCATCAATACGCATGGGGACGGTCACCGGCACCCGGGTTCCCAGTCGTTTCATCTTCACATGGTCGATGGAATCGAGTTCCTCAAGAAGCCAGCGGAGCATGGTGTTGGGCAGGACAAAGGCATCTCCGCCGGTCACCAGGATATCGCGAATCTGCTTGTTGGCCCGGATATAGTCCAGCGCCTCGCCGTAGGCTTCTTTGGAAAACAGTTTGTCCCTTTTGCCGATATGGGCAATTCGCAGACAGTGAGTGCAGTACATGGCGCACATGTTGGTGGATTTAATGGTCACCACCCGGGGGTAAAACTGGTCCACCAGTCTTGCCGGTGAATGGTCGGCCGCCACCGGCGGAATCTCGATACCGGCGTTATCCACCATCTCACCGGTGGGCACGGACTGGAGCATGACCGGATCATTTACTGCACCCGGCATGATCAGGCTGGTGTAGTAAGGCGTGAGCCGCATGCGGTAATTTTTTGTAACCCTGGCAATATCCTCAAGGACCGGCCCGGGCAGGTCGATGAGCTCGGCAAGCTGGTCCACAGAATCAACAGCATTACGAATCTGGCCCTGGTAGGAGGACCAGGACGCCTCATCCATGTCCAGTGCCTTCATGATTCTCTGCTGATTTTCTTCAATCCGGTCCCACAACTCGATGCCGCTGGGGGCCTCGGTGTCTTTTAACTTGAGATATTCAACAACCCGGCTATTGGCATCTGCGGCAATGGCCAGCGCCTGACCGGCCCGTCCGCCGACACTGACCATATGCTCATCGATCTCCTGGTGTTTTAAGGCCAGGTCCTCAAGCTGCTGCCGGTTCAGGCCCAGAGACTGTACACTGACCCGCTCCGTCACCCGCATCTCTGTGAGCCTCTCAAATAAACGGACAATAGGCCCGGTCTTATCCTGGCTGTCAGCAGCGTTGTAAAGCTGTTCGACTTCATGTTTGTTGTCAGCTGAGGCCTCCGTATCAACAGGGCTGCAGAGCGCATCAAGGAGGTCTGTGGTGTACTGGTCAAATTTCATTGTCTTGTCTCGGTTTAAGTATTTTTTGTGCAGGGAGAAGGCTGCGTTTCCCGCCTAAAAGCTCATTGATGTCCGTCAACGGTCATTTGAATAAAATTTTTGCCCAGACCAAGCCCTTCTGCCACGTCCTCATGATTCCTGGCAACGGAGACAACTCTTGCAAGGAAGGTTCCCGGCAGAACAATATAGCTGGAACCGACATGTTCAAGGATCACGAAATCCTTGACCAGCTCACCGTCCGCCACCTTTTGAAAAGCCTCACGCTCATACGGATTCTGAGGAATATAACCCCTGGTACAGCACCTCTCCATCACCTTGTAATTGTAGGTGCCCCAGTGAATGTTTTTGTTGTTAACCTCCATCTCACGGCTATTGGCGGGAAAGGTTCCATCAATGACGGCGTGGTATTCCAGCTCCGGCAGACTGGCGGCCGATTCCGGCAGATTCTGTTCCAGGGTATAACAAAACTCCAGGGTGGTTCCCTGCTTACGGGCGTTGACCTCCAGAAATTTAATATCGCCCTTCTCGGTGATGAGGTAATCGCAGCCGAAAATACCGCGATAGCCCTCGCGGCCAAGGACCTGACCTATCTTCCGGGTGTGCTCCTTAAGCTCATTTTTCACATCCTCCGGCTGCCTGGTCGGATAGGTGGAGCCGATAAAACGGTTGCCGTCAATGATGACCTGGTCGGCGACGCCTGCTACAAACACTTCCTTTTCATTGGCAACAATGGCAAGAACCGTTGGGTCGTGCTCATGGGGAAGATAACGGGTAACCAGGTAGGACGCCTCAGGGTCACTGAAACGTTTTTCGATATCTGCGCGTTGATGGGTGATTGCGGAGTTGGCTCCGGCGGCACTGTACTCACAGGAGACAAAAATCCCGTCACACCACTGTTCCCTGAGTTTTTCCGTCACCTCAATGAGTTCTTCGGTGCCCCTGCAGATTCTGAAATCAATCACCGGTGCGATATCTGCAAGCAGTTCATACTGCACCGTCTTATTATTCAGCCGTTTGGCAATCTGCTTATCAGGTCCAAGAATGAAAACTTCAGCAAACTGCTCATCCAGGGTCATCTCCGGCTCACTTTCATACATATTGACAAACAGCCGTCCCTGGGTCTCCAGAATCCGGCTGATCAGATCATTGATAGCGGGATTTTCAGAAACTGCAGCCATGAATCCGGAAGAGTTGCTCCGGCAAGTGACGCAGGGGCCATTCTCCTTCCGGAACTCTTCGATATTTGGATTGATGACGATGAGGTTGCGGTAATTGTACTGGACAAGGACATCGGGAACGATGGCAATGAACTCAACCTGCCTTCCCAGTTTCCGGGCAAGGCCGTCCTGAAGGAGAAAATTAAGACCGTAGGCCTTGATATCACCTATATAGAGAAAATAATAGGTGGACGGATTGTAATTGAAATTGGAAAAGAGAAAGCTGTCAGCCATTTTTCCACCACCTGTCGAAGAATCTGATCTGTTATGGAGACCGTTTAAGAAACTAAATTGCCGAATACACATTCCTAGAATGGTTCGCAAGAAAAAAATAGCTTTCGCCTGAAAATCCTCTCTTTTTTAGTTACAGTACCGGTGAAGCCGTATAATATTCAAATCTTTTCACTGCATAAATGTCAATCAACTCAATGGAGTAATCAGCCATCGAGGACTGCCTGCCGCCCCGGTCTGCCTGTGCAAAAATATGACGTGGACATGGGAACAGTGCAATTTCCGGTCCCACCTTATTACAGCCGTTTAAACTTGACAGAAAGACCTGATTTCGGGTATGCAAGGGTGCTTACGCCAACGTTACGGCAAAGTGAATTGTGCACTCTATTGACACCTAACTTTATATACTGAAATTTACCAACTCAGGAGAACACCATGTGTCGTTTAGCCCTGAAAACCGCTTCTGATCCTTTTTCACCCTACGAGGTACTGCTCGGCATGGAGGCCATGCAGGAAGGATACGACGGTTCCGGCCTGGGGCTGCTGCTCCGGGGTCTTGACTTTGAGGACTTCAACTATCAGTCGAAGTATCCAATTCTGTCCGGTATCGCCCATACTGAAAGGGCGTGGCACCGGCTGAACAACTTTATGGAGGATCGCGGCTTCGAGCTCAAGTATGACCACGAGTTTGAACGAAGACCTGAACTGATTGAGGCCAGGGACCGCTACCGTTACTTTGTCCGTGCCTATCGGATGCCCGATGAGCTGAGAAGTAAATCCACCGCAGAGATCGAACATGAATTGATGCTCACCCGTCTTGCCCTTCGACAAAACGGCGAGGAGCACGGTGATGACCTGACCGCCTTTTCATTCTGGCCCGATGTGGCGATTATTAAGGAAGTAGGCTGGCCCATGGAGGTCGGTGATGCCTTGACACTCAACGACAACCGTCTCAAGTCAAGGGTCTGTATGGCCCAGGGCAGGCAGAACACCAACTATGGCATTAACCTCTATGCCTGCCACCCTTTTTTCATCCAGGGAATCGCCACCATGACGAATGGTGAGAACACCGCCTTTGTCCCAATCCGCGACTGGCTGCTCGGCAAGCACTTCCCCGGTTATACCGGTTATCAGAGTGACTCCGAGGTCTTTACCCATATCCTCCACTATACCCTCAAGCAGCTGGGACTGCCCTTGCAGGCCTACAAGCACATCATTACCCCGCTGAAAACAGAGGAGCTTGACGCCCACCCGCAGGGAGACTTTCTCAAAGGGCTGCGAAACGCCTGCAGCCGTCTCATCATCGATGGCCCCAACGCGGTCATCGGCACCCTGCCGGATGAGACCTGCATGCTGGTCATGGACCAGAAAAAACTGCGGCCGGCAACGGTCGGTGGTCGTGACGGTGCCTGGGCCATTGCCTCGGAGATGTGCGGTGTAGATGCCATGGTCCCTGACCGTGACCCATCTCTTGATTTCCAGCCCATGCGTGAACACACAATTATTATTCCACCTGAACGAAAGGAACTGACAATATGGTCTCAGCACGATCCGTATCCGTTGGCCCAAGCAGCTTAAGTTATACTGATCTTCCCTGGATTATCCAGCACCGGGAAGACCGCTGTACTCTCTGTGGTCATTGCACCGCAGTCTGCCCTAAAGGCGCTATTTACCTCGCCTACCGCAGGCAACGGGTTCCAAAACTTGATGTACTGAAGAAAAAGCGCGGAAATGATTACCGCACATTTGTAGGTATTCGCCAGAAAACCACCATGGCCAACGCCTGTATCGGCTGCTCCATGTGCTCCATGGTATGCCCCAATGAGGCGATCATGCCGGTGCCCAACACCAACGAACACCGAACGCTTTTTTTCAACAACCAGAAGGGTGAGCCGATGAAGCGCGGCGGCCGGCGTAATGTCTCGGCCCCGACGCTGCTTGACCAGATCATGTTTGATCGGATCTCCATGCTCACCGACCCGGCTCTCGATGCAGGCCGCCACGAGTTCAACCTGACCACCACCCTGGGTAGAGTCCTTGACCCGGCTGAATTTCTTAAACGAAAGGCCAAAGGGGAGTGGATCCCGCCGACACGTGAAATCTTCCCCTTTGTCATCGGCTCCATGTCATTTGGCGCACTGTCGCCAAATATGTGGCTGGGAATGCTCCAGGGCGTAGCCTACTGCAACGAGGTGCTCGGTATTCCGGTGGTCATGTGTACAGGTGAAGGCGGCTGCCCGCCCTGGGTTCTGAGAAGCCCCTACCTCAAGTACATCATCCTCCAGATTGCCTCCGGTTACTTTGGCTGGGATGAGATCATCCGTGCCATTCCGGAAATGCAGTGCGATCCGGCAGCCATTGAGATCAAGTACGGCCAGGGTGCCAAGCCCGGCGACGGCGGACTGCTCATGTGGTTCAAAGTCTCCAAGATGATTGCCCGGCTGCGAGGTGTCCCGGAAGGGGTTGACCTGCCGTCACCTCCGGTTCACCAGACACTTTACTCCATCGAGGAGAGTGTCATGAAAATGATCCAGACCCTGTCAACCGCCTTTGGCCACAGGGTGCCGGTCTATCCAAAGATCTCGGCATCGACGTCTGCCAAGTCGGTACTCAACAACCTGGTTCGCAACCCGTATGCCTCGGCACTGATGATCGACGGTATCGACGGCGGCACCGGTGCGGCCTACGACGTCTCCATGAACGCCACCGGTCACCCGATCGCCTCCAATGTCAGGGAGTGCTATCTGGAACTGGCGGCTCAGGGTAAACAGAACGAGATTCCAATCTTTGCCGCCGGTGGTATCGGTAAAAACGGCAATGTGGCCCAGAACGCCATGGCGCTCATCATGCTCGGCGCTTCAGGTGTTCATATCGGCAAATACATCATGCAGTCTGCTGCCGGTTGTCTCGGCAATGAGAAAAACCGCTGCAACGTCTGCAACGTCGGTATCTGCCCCAAGGGGATTACCAGTCAGAACCCCAAGCTTTATCGACGCCTCGATCCCGACCTGGTCGCAGAGAGGGTCGGCGATGTATTCATGTCGATCCGTACCGAGGTCAAAAAAATCATGGCCCCGCTGGGACGTTCACAATCACTGCCCGTCGGCATGTCAGATGCTCTCGGTATCGGCAACAAGGCGGCAGCCGAGCGGCTCAATATCAAGTATGTATGTTAAAAAAGTAACTTTTTCAGCTTTTGACTGAGTAGATACAAAAAAACAGTTTAAGTTTTAAGTGTTAAGTTTTTAGCAGAACCATTTTCCATACTGCATAAGACTTTAAATACCCGCTTAACACTATATTTCAAGGAGCCTTTCAGTGAGTGCTACGATAATTAAAGGTCTGGATGAAAATGGCCGCCGGATCAATTCAATGGATTTTGAGCAACTGGTCCAGAAAGCTGCCGGACAATCCAGTAATCTCAAGCTGGAAACCTTTGGTCAGCATAATGTCGGCATCCGCCTCTTCCACGAGGAAGGGCTGAATATTGAGCTCGAAGGTCCGGCCGGTCAACGTCTTGGCTGCATGGGCATGCCCGGCACAACCATTACCTGTCATGGTGCCGCCTCAGACGATGTCGGCTATCTCAACATCGGGGCCAATATCACCGTCCATGGTGATGCCACCAACGGTGTCTGCAACGCCATGGCAGCTGGTAAAGTCTACATTGAAGGCTCTATCGGCGCCCGCGGCCTGACCATGACCAAGTGGAACCCGGAATACGCAAAGCCGGAACTGTGGGTGCTGGGCTCATGTGGAGACTCTTTTGCAGAATTCAACTGCGGCGGCATTGGTGTTGTCTGCGGTATCGAGCCCAAAAACAGTTCGAACGTCCTTGGCTATCGCCCCTGCGTCGGTATGGTCGGCGGGCAGATCTTCTTCCATGGCCCTATTGACGACTCATATTCAAAAACCAACGCAAAGCTGCTCCAGCTCGATGACGATCAGTGGCAGTGGCTCATGGACGGCCTGGACAGCTTTCTTGAAAAAATAGATCGTACCGACGTCAAGGCTGAACTCTCGGTCCGGGATGAATGGCAGGTACTTGTCGCCATCACTCCCCAGGAACGGGCCCTGATGTTCTCCGGCCCCATGTCCATGGCCGAGTTCCGCAATAAATTCTGGAACAAGGCATTCGGCGGCGGCGATCCGTTGCGGGATCTTGCCCCGGGTCTTGACCGAAGCTTGATCGATGCGGTCCCCACTGGAGACATGCGACGCAAAAAGCCATTCTGGGCCAATCGGGAATCCGCCGCCCCCTGTACCTACTACTGCCCGGTGCACATTCCCACCGTAGACCGCCTTCGACTGATCCGTGATGGACAAATCGATGAAGCCTACGAGATGCTGCTCCGCTATACCCCGCTTCCCGCATCGGTCTGTGGCACAGTCTGCCCCAACCTCTGTATGGAGAGCTGTTCGCGTGCCGGGGTTGATGACTCCATTGACATGCAGGTCCTTGGTCGGGCAGTTGGGCACGTCCCTGCTCCGGCCATGGCAGATTCAACGGGCAAAAAGGTGGCGATCATCGGCGGTGGTCCGGCTGGAATGAACTCAGCCTGGCAGCTGGCCTTAAGCGGTATCGAGGCCCATATCTTTGAACGTGACAACTTTATCGGCGGCAAGATTGCCCAGGTCATCCCCTGGGAGCGACTCTCCCAGGCCATCTGGGACCAGGAGATCGAGCGCTTCCTCAACACCCCCAATATCCACGTCCACCTCGGCGAGGCCATGACCAGAGACAAGTTCAAGTCTCTGCAGGACGAATTCGACTACGTCATCGTCGCCGTCGGCACCCACAAACCGCGTACCATTCCCTTTCCTGGTCACGAGAAGGTACTGCCGGCCCTTGATTTTCTTAAAAAAGCCAAGTCCGACAATCCTGACAAGGTCGGCAAGGAGGTCGTTGTCATCGGCGCCGGTAATGTGGGCTGTGATGTCGCCTGTGAGGCCTATCGACTTGGGGCTGAAACAGTCACACTGGTCGATATTCAGAAGCCGCTGGCCTTTGGACACGAGAAAGAGGCCGCTGAGGCCCTGGGGGCTGAATTCCGCTGGCCTGTAATGACCAAAGAGGTCACCGATGAGGGACTGGTGATGGATAGTGGCGAAGTCATTGCAGCGCAGACCGTAATCATCTCCATCGGTGATGTACCTTCGCTCAAGTTTCTCCCGGAAGATGTGGAAACTCTGACCATTGGCGGTGCCGCCTGGGTCAAAACAGATGACGCTCATCTCACCTCAAACTCCAAAGTTCTGGCGGTGGGAGATGTTGAAAAACCAGGTCTTGCCACCAACGCGCTCGGTGCCGGCAAGACAGCTGCCGAGTATATCGTTTCCCAGTTCAAAGAAATTGACTGGAAACCTTTTACCAAGGAACTCATCACCCAGCAGGCACTGACCATTACCCACTACGTGCCCGATGACCATATGGATATCCACACTGAAGAGGCCCAGGCCAAGAGTTGTCTGTCATGCGCCTCATGCCGGGACTGCCACCTCTGTGAGACCATCTGTCCCGAGGGGGCGATCACCAGGAACGAGCTTGAATTCGGCCACAACTCCGGCTATGAATTTGGCCTGGAAGGTGGTTATGAGTACGTCTCCGATGATAAAAAATGCATTGCCTGCGGATTCTGCGCCGATACCTGTCCCTGTGGCATCTGGATGATGCGCGACTTCTAAATCTTTACAGATACCTGTAAAAAGCCCCGGTTGGATCTTTCCTGGACCGGGGCTTTTTTTCTTCTTCAGCCAGCCTTGACTTTCAACATCTTTTTTGAAAAGATTTCTTATCATCTACAATAATCCCCTTCGGATGAATTTTGGCGCCGCCCTGTTATAACTTCGTGGAGGAGTTATGAAACTGAAGTTACAATTTTTTTCCCTGCTCCTGGGGGTCTGCTGTCTCTTTTCAGCGGCCCATGCTGAGGAGATAAGAATCGGTGTCCTGGCCAAGAACGGTCCGGCCAAAGCATTGAGACAGTGGGGCCCGACCGGCGACTACCTTACCCGAAAAATGGTTGACCATGAGGTTAGAATCATCCCTCTCGATTTTGACAAGGTCAACATGGCCATCGAAAATAATGACATCGACTTCTTCCTTGTCAACTCCTCCATGTTCGTCACTGCCAAGGTTAAATACAGGGCATCTGCCATAGCCACCATGATCAACTCACGACAGGATCTGCCTCTTGAATCATTCGGCGGTGTCATTATCACCACAGAATATCGCGATGATATAAACAAAATCAAAGACCTTAAGGGGAAGAAATTTGGTGCCGTAAAGAAATCTTCTCTTGGCGGCTGGCAGATGGCTTACAAGGTTTTCAAAGATCACGGCATTGATCCCTACAGGGACTTCAGTGTCATGAAATTCACCGGCAAACATGACAATGTTGTCTTTAGTGTCATCAACGAGCTGGTTGACGCCGGAACCGTGCGTACCGACACCCTTGAGCGAATGGCAGCCGCCGGCGCTATCAACATGGAAGATTTCAAAATTATCAACAGACAAAACCATGAAAATTTTCCCTTTGTCTGCTCCACCGCCCTTTACCCCGAATGGCCCATGGCTAAGACAGCAATCACACCGGACGCACTGGCTGTTGAGCTCACTGATGCCCTGAAGTCCATTAAAAAAAGTGATACTGCTGCCAGAAAGGCAAAAATAATCGGCTGGACCGACCCTCTGGATTATGGGCCTGTGGAAGTGTTGCAAAAGACACTGGGGATTGGCGTCTACCGCTAACAACTATTTGTTTGCCGGTGAGACCCGTCATTGCTGATCGATTTTTAAATACCGGTTCTACCTGAAGATGTGTCTACCGATCTTACTGGGAACTATTTTCCAGACACCTCGTTCTGTGAGGCTCGTTTGCCATACTTCACTGCTTGACTTCCACTTTGAGGTCCGGTATAGAAGCCTTAACAAAAATCCAACTCATTCCTAACAAACGTTCTTTTCTACCACCACAAGAGGTATCGTTGATGAACATCATAAATGATCTTCTTAGCCGTTCTCCTTTTGGTCCAATTGTCGAACACTCCAAAAAAGTCCATGAATGTGTGGAGCTCCTCAGGCCTCTGCTGGAGGCCAATATTGCAGAGGATTTTGAAAAGGTTCACCGCCTTTACGACAAAACATCTCAACTGGAGTACGAGGCGGACCTCATCAAGCATGAGCTTCGTAAAAACCTGATCCGTCGTTCCTTCCTCCCTGTTGACCGCAAGGAACTGGACAGCTTCCTCAATGCCCAGGAAAAACTTGCCGACAATGCAGAAGATTTTGCCGTTATCCTGACGCTGAGAAACACCATCATCCACCAGAGCCTGCACCAGCCCTTTCTGGATTTTCTCAACCAGGTCTTTCAGGTCAGCGGCACCCTGCTGACAGCTGCCGTCGAGTTTAAAAATCTGGCAGAAGTCTCATTCGGCGGTGCTGAGGCAAAGATGGTTCTCGATTTGATTAAGGATCTCGGCGAGGAAGAGTGGAAGGCCGACAAGATGGCTCGCAAGCTCAGTCAGGCAATCTACAAACTGGAAGACGAAGTTCCGACGCTGACCATCATCTTCTACGAAAAAATGCTCCTCAAACTGGGCTCCATTGCCAATGAGGCGGAAAATGCCGGAGATTACCTCCGCACCATGATCACTAAGGGGTAGGATACAATGGAAGTTTTTCTTATCGCTCTCACCGGCATTATCGGCCTGTATATGGCCTGGAATATCGGGGCCAACGATGTGGCCAACTCCATGGCCGATGCCGTGGGCTCCAGGGCAATCAATGTCAAGCAGGCGGTCATCCTCGCCGGCATCTGCGAATTTGCCGGAGCCGTACTGGTCGGCGCAAACGTCACCAACACAGTACGCAAGGGGATCGTTGACCCCTCTATTCTCGCCTCCATGCCTGGCATTACAACAGCCGATGCCGCCACCATACTGGTCCTCGGCATGACGGCAGCCCTGCTGTCAGCAGCCATCTGGCTCAACTTCTCCACCTTTGCCGGACTGCCGGTTTCCACCACCCACTCCATTGTTGGGGCGGTTGCCGGGTTCGGAGTGATGGCAGCCGGCTGGAGCGCCGTCAACTGGGGAAAAATGGGGCAAATCGTTGCCTCATGGTTCATCTCACCGGTTGCCGGCGGAATGCTTGCCTATCTGATCTTCAACTTTATCTCCAAAGCGATCCTCGGCAAGGAAAAACCGACCCGGGCGGCGATCCGTTTTACACCTCTTATTGTCTTTCTCCTCGTTGTGGTGGTTACCCTTGCCACAATCTATAAGGGAATGAAACATGTCATCGGTGACATCTCCTGGCTCACTCCCCAGAACTCCTTTCTCCTGGCGATAGCCATGGCTGTAGTCGCCGGGCTGATCTCAAGGTTCTGGGTAGCCGCCAAGCTGAAGGGCAAGTCGGAACTGCCCATTGCCGCCCAGCTTGAACTGGTGGAAGAGATCTTTATCCCCCTGGTCATCATCAGCTCCTGCGCTGTGGCCTTTGCCCATGGTGCCAATGATGTGGCCAACGCCATCGGCCCCTTTGCCGCCATCGTCCATATCCTCCAGACCGGCACCATTGAGATGAAAGTGGGTGTCCCTTTCTGGATCCTTGCCCTGGGTGGTGCGGGTATCGTCTTCGGCCTGGCCACATACGGCTACCGGGTCATGGAGACGGTGGGTACCAAGATTACTGAAATAACACCGTCACGCGGTGTTGCCGCAGATATTGCAGCAACTGCCACAGTACTCGTCTGTTCCCGGCTGTCACTGCCGGTCTCCACCACTCACACCCTCGTCGGAGCGGTTCTCGGCATTGGTCTGGCCAGGGGACTGGGCGGCATCAACCGCAAAGTGGTGACATCCATCTTCGGATCATGGATCATCACGGTACCAGCGGCAGCGGTACTGTCCATCATCCTCTTTCTCTGCGGTAAGATTTTTTTCTATGACATAGTCAAGGGAATTGTTGCAGGTTAGGCCAGAGGAGTAGTGCCACCCCGGACTTGAATGGTCAACTCTGCTCAGCCAGGACAACTATCGCCTGCAGAGTCGCCTTGCCAGGGCTGCACCATATCTGCTCCTCTAAGGTAGAGCAATCTTACTGGCCAGCGGGTTCAACTCTCTTTTTTTCATTCGCGAACAAGCTGCAAATCCCTTTCCCGTAAGAAATCAATCAGCTTTTTTTCAAGTTCATGCTGGGCCTGGAGCAGAGCACCACTCAATTGATCGAGCCGGTCAAGTTCTTCCAACCCGCTCTGCTGTTGGATCTGTTCACAGTTGTAGTTAAGGCAGAACATCGGTTTCAGCGGCAGGATACACCCCTGCCCACCCAGATAACAACACTCCACCCCGTCCCGGTTGACCATCTCCACCGTAACACCCGCCATCATGTTCATCAGCAGTTGAATGACATCGGTTTCACCGGCCATGTAAAGACTGCAGCAGCCACCCCCGGGCCTTGAACCGCAGTGACTGCAGGTGTGATGCATCTCCATGGAGCGCATCTGGCTGGTCAACTCTTTCTCCCTGGCCAGCAGTTCCTCGA
>JBDLID010000017.1:0-32482 GCA_039715055.1 Thermodesulfobacteriota bacterium
TGGGAGGAGGTCACGGCTGCTCTGTGGTCCGCGTTGAAGTTGAAAATGAAAGTTCAATTTTTTCTGCAATCCCGGCGATATTAGCCATGACATCTTCGGCCAGAGGGTTGAGGGGAACCACCTGACCGCCGATGGCCCGGGCGATCGCTTCACCGCTTTTAGGGTCGAACTGGGGTTGGGTAAAAATGGTTCGGGCGCCGTCTTTTCTGGCAGAGTTGATTAAATGCGCCAGCTGTCTGGCTGAAGGTGATTTCCCCTCCATCTCCACGGCTTTCTGGCGGAGGTGGAAGTCGCGGGCAAAATAACCAAAGGAAGGGTGAAAAACATAAAAAGTTCTTCCCTGAAATGGGGCCAGCTGGCGGCTTGTTTTTTGGTGGAGACGGTCCAGTTGTTCGAGAGTTTTTAAGAGATTTCTTTCAATTGACGATTTCGCTGACGGGGAGGCTTTGATTAAAGCTCTGGCCACATTTTTGGCCATGATTTTCAGGTTGAGAGGAGACAGCCAGATATGCGGGTCATGGGTGGACTCATCCCCTTTTCCATGGTGATGGTGAAGGCCATTTTCCATGGCTGTTTTTTGCACACCGTGTCCCATATCTACAAAGTTGAGCGGTATGTTGAGGCCCTTGATTTTGCTCTTCAGTTTCTCCTCAAAATTGATGCCCACAGTGAACAGCAGGCCGGCCTCAGACAGTTCCGTGATCTGCCGGGGACTGGGCTGGAAGTGATGAGGGTCCTGCCCTTCGGCGACAAGAACCCGCACTGACCTTTCAGGACCGCCGATTTGCTCTACCAGCTGTTTTAGAGGGACGATGGTGACAAACAGGGGTCTGGAGGCTGCCTGCATAGTGGTGGACGGCAGGAGGAGCAGAGAAGAGATGACAAGCAGTCGGAGGAGGAATTTCATAATACTCACCTCATCAATGCAGGTCAGTGACAGGGCTTTGACAGACAAAGTGAACTGCTTCACACTTGTCGCAATACTCGCGCTGGTGCTGATCGAGGAAGTGGCGCCAGTGGCGGTGCTGTTTTTCGGGCAGGACACCGCTGCCGTGGCAGAGAGGGCAGCTGGCCTCAAGTGCTGCTTCAACGGCTCGACGAACAAAGGCTGAACGATTGGGAATCTCTTCCAGTCGTTTTGCCAGGTCATCATCGGCCTTAAACGAAAATACCCGGTCTTTTTTCATGGGACTCCTTTTTGGTTGAATACCACCATGGTATTACATGGTAATACTTTGGGCAAGTTCAAAAGGAGTATGGGCTAGCTTGGAATTTGGTAGCGTTTCCCCATATTGCTGATTTCGGCGATGATCTTCTGTCGGAGTTCCTCCGGCCCGAGTACCCTGACCATGGAGCCATACTGGAGAATTTTCATCATGATTTCCCGATCATCACTGACCGGCAGACGGAGAATGACCCCCTGGTCCGATTCCGATATCTCCTGGTCCTTGTGCCAGTACTGACGACGAACCAGTTCTGCTGCGGTTGAACTGAAGAGAATTTCAGCGGTGTAGAGGGGCTCCCCTTGAAAGATACCAAAGGCCTGGTCCATGGTGTTCGGACAGTCCGCAATACTTTTTTCGGCAGGATTCGTCAGCACCTCGGCCCGGCTGATCCGGGCCATGTGAAAGAGACGGAAATCGTGTCTTAGAGAACAGTAGGCCAGTAAATACCAGCGTCCCTGGTAATTCACCAGCTGGAGGACTTCAATGGTTCGGACACTTTCTCTGCCCCTGCTGGAGCGGTAGCTGATCTCCAGCTGCATTGACCGGGCAACAGATTCGACTACCGCCTGAAAAACCTTTTTGTCAAAGGATTCCACCTCTATCCACTGGCAGTGGATGGCGTCAATCAGGCGACGGTATTCCGGGGTGAGCATTGATCCCAGTCGGTGCTCAAGACTTCTGATCTCATCCAATCCGCCAAGGCCGGCCTCCTCGCCTATTTTACCCAGCAGACCGAGGAGAAAGAGGATCTTCGGGCTTTCCTCAAAGGGCAGGGCAAAATCATCTGTTGTATAGTAGAAGCCGTTTTTTTTCCGGTCAAACTCCAGTGGGGCGAGCAGCCGGTCGCGCAGATAGGCGATATCACGTCTTGCCGTAGGCAGGGAGAGTTCAAACTCCTCCACCAGGTCTTTGGCATTGGGATAGCGGTTGTTTTTCAACTGCTGGTGAAAGAAGTAGACCCGCTCGAGGATGGACATGGGAGAGAAGGGCTCAGCGCGGTTTGCGCCTGTGCTTGACCGGCAGGATTTTCATCTGTTCCCGGTACTTGGCAACGGTACGCCTGGCAACCTTGATTTTTCCTGCCGCAAGCTTTTGTGAGATGGTGTTGTCGCTGAGTGGTTTGTGAGGGTCTTCTTCCTGGATCATCCTGCGGATTCGTTCCCGAATGGACTCGGCAGCCAACGCCTCACCGCCTTCACGGGGAATTGCGGTGGAGAAAAAGTATTTCAGCTCATAGATCCCCTGGGGGGTGTGGGCATATTTGTTGGAGGTAACCCGGCTGATGGTGGATTCGTGCATCTCGATATCTTCAGCCACATCCCGGAGAATCAGCGGTCTGAGACGGGTGGGGCCGTGTTCGAAAAAATCCTTTTGAAAACGAAGGATAGACTCCATCACCTTGAAGATAGTCCTCTGCCGCTGATGGATGGATTTGATGAACCACTCCGCATTTTTCACCTTATCTCGAAGATAGTTGCGGGAGGATTTCTCCATGCCATTTTTGTCCTGGAGAAGCTGCTGGTAGTGGCTGGAGAGCTTAAGACGCGGCAGGTCGTCATTGTTGAGCTGAATGACATACTCTCCATCAATTTTTTTGACATAGACATCGGGGACAATGTAGTTGGTGCTTTCAACGGCATAGGGCAGGCCGGGGTAAGGTGTCAGCTCCTGGGTGATGAAATCCACCGCCTTGATGACCTCCGCCCGTTTTTTTCCTGTAACTCTGCCAATTTCTTTATAGTTCCTGGTCTGGAGAAGATTGAGGTGTTTGGAGACGATTTCAGCGGACAGTGACTCCTGCAGTCCCATTCGTTCCAGTTGAAGAAAAAGTGATTCGGCTACGTCCCGTGCTCCGATACCGGGAGGGTCGAGATCCTGGATCACTTCAAGAATGTATTCGGCGTCATCGAGACTGCAGTCACTCTCTTTCATTACGGTTTCAAGGTCAACTTCGAGAAAGCCGTAGCGATTGAGGTTGCCGCAAATAAACAGGGCGACCTGCCACTCGTCTTTATCGAGCTCGCAGTGGGCCAGCTGCCACTGAAGATAGGCAAGCAGCCCCGGCTGTTCAGAGATGAAGTCAAATTGACTGGGTGCATCTGCAGGCGGGGTCTCTCTTGAAAATGAAAAGTTGGAATCAAAGTTGTTGCTGTACTCTTCCCAGTTGGTTTCGGGAATGGTGTCTCCGGCTCGAACCTGCTCGGTAAAATCTGTCTCCCTGCTGTCGTTACTCTTTTCAGCGGTTGCGGTGAGGCTTTGAGGATTGCTGACCTGCTCCAGAGTGGAAAAGTCTTCTTCCAGGGCCGGGTTCTGTTCGATTTCTGCCTGGAGCGCGTCGCTGAGTTCCAGCCGGTTCAGCTGCAGAAGCTTGATGGCCTGACGCAGCTGTGGCGTCATCACCAGTTTTTGAGTCAGCTTCAGCTGTTGTCGTAGTTCAAGAGCCATAGCAGAAGCCAGGGGCCAGGGATTAAGGTTTAGGGGTTAGGGTGTAAGGTACAGGGTTCAGAGACCAGGGTGCAGGGACAACAAAGTGGCAGCAGCAAGGCTGCATGGTAATAATGGTGCATCACTGTTGTCCTGTTGTCTGTCACTTGATTCCTGCCTCCTGCCCGTCACATCGAAAAATTATCGCCCAGATACATCTTGCGGGCAACTTCACTTTCTATGATATCACCGGCAACGCCGCTGGTCAAAATTCGACCCTGGCTCATAATGTAGGCGAAATCACAAACCTGTAGCGTTTCCCGAACATTGTGGTCCGAGATGAGGATACCGAGCCCCTTGTCCTTGAGACCGATGATGATTTTCTGCAGGTCGGCCACCGCCAGAGGATCGATCCCGGCAAAGGGTTCGTCAAGAAGGATGAAATCGGGCCGGGTGGATAGTGCCCGCATGATCTCCACACGTCGCCGTTCACCGCCGGAAAGAGCATGGCCCTTGTTGTTGCGCAGGTATTCGATCTTGAGGTCTGCCATCAACTCATCGATCCGGTTGTCGATTTCTCTTTTGGAAAGGCCGTGCGGCTCAAGGATGATGCGGACGTTTTCTTCCACCGTCAGTTTTTTGAAAACGGAAGGTTCCTGGGCGAGATAGGTAATTCCCTTGAGTGCCCGTTTGTGAATGGGCAGCCCGGTGATATCCTCTCCGTTGAGCAGGATTCGTCCTTCATTGGGTTCAATGAAGCCGGCAATGGAGTAAAAAGAGGTCGTTTTTCCTGCCCCGTTAGGGCCGAGCAGCCCTACGACAACCCCTGTGTCAACCTGCAGGCTGACACCATGGACAACAGTTCGTTTGCGATAACGCTTGACGATTTTATCGGTTTCCAGACGGGCCATGGAGATCCTGTTTACTGGGGAATGATGGTGGCCTTGACCCGGGTCGGCTTTTGCGGCTCACTGTCCGGGTCGTCTGGATCGGTGGCGAGGAGCACCCGGTCATTGAAGACTTCTGACCGGCCTTCGTCAAGATAGTATACAATGGTGTCTCCGGTGACCTTGTTTTTGCCCTGCCAGGCCTTGGCATTACCGGTGAGTACAACTTTTCGTTCCCGGGAAAGGTAATCCATCTTTGTGGAGGTACCAAGCCACTCTCCCCTGGTCACTTCAACATTTCCCACACATTTGAGCCTGTCAACTTCCTGTTTGCCGTTGGCTTTTTTTTCGTAGATAACGGTCATTTCATCGGAGAGAATACGGACATCGGCCTGGCTGGCATCAACGTTTCCTGTAAAAAGAACGGAGCTATTCTCCTCCAGGGAGACCATCCGGTCGGCCTCGATATTAATGGGGGCCTTGCTGCCGGACCATGCCGGGATTGTAAGGAAAAGTCCCGAAACAAGCAGACAGCAGACGATGACGATCAGTCGTCGATTCATTCATAATCTCCAGTAGTCAATGATTGTCGTGATTGCAGTGGAAAGGATTATACCAGAGCTATTGCAATTTGCGAGCCTAATATGGTTTGTCTGGGAGAAATGTTGGTGGAGGGGAGTGTTCAGGAGGCGATTTTGACTTTATTGCGGCCGCTGTTTTTTGCCTTGTAAAGGGCAAGATCACCTTTTTCAATGAAATCCTCAAGTGCTTCGTAGGGCTGCCTGGCAGCCACTCCAATGGAAACGGTGACCTTGTGTTTGTCCATTGGTGCCGGGAAATGCAGTTCGGAAATGCTCTCCCGCAGTCGTTCGGCAAAGGCGTTGGCATTATCCATGGAGGCTCCGATGAGAAACAACGCAAATTCTTCTCCGCCAAGCCGTACCGGCAGGTCGCTGGAGCGTACCTGCTCAAGAATCAGAGCTGCAATGGTTTTGAGGACCAGGTCACCATTATTGTGGCCGAATGTGTCATTGACAGTCTTGAAATGATCAATGTCCAGCAGGGCCAGGGCGATGTCGGTGGTCTGGTTGCGGTCCTGGAGTTCAAAAAGTCGCAGGATGGAATCCTGCATATAGAAGCGTGTATACAGTTGGGTCAGGGGATCCCTGGAGGCGCGGTCATAGATCTGTTGCCGCTCAATGTCCATGGTGCGGTAGATTGCCTCTCTTTCAATGGCGACCTGGAGAGGGATCCGCAGCTTTGCCAAAATTTTGTCGAGACCCTGCTCGTCATCAAACGGGGAATCGGGATGGAGGACGGCAATCCCGCTGATAAGGTCCTCTTTGATTAGCGGGACGATGATGGAATTGGGTTTTTCCTGTCTGGCGTCATCGGTCAGCAGGACCTGTTTGTAGCTGTATTTTTTGTCCTGTTGCCAGTCACTGAATCTTGCGCCTAGAATGTTGTTGAGTTGAGGTGGCGGTGTTGCTGGTTTACCGCGGTAACGATTGTCCGGAGCCAGGTGGAGTACCTGGCCACTATTCAGCCTGGTATAGAACTCCAGAGAGTTGACTGGCAGGAATCTGGCGGTGATTTCAAGCAGTCCTTCGGCGATATCTTTGAACTCACGGGCGTGGGCTATGACCTCGCTGATTTCGTGAAGGATCGTGTTGAGTTCTGAGAGACGGATAATCTCGTCCATCTTGCTGCCCATGAGGAAAAGGCCGCAGTCGAGTTTCTTGAGCCGGGAGATCATATCCGGCACAAGGTCTTCGGAAATGATTGAGCCGTGCTGGGGCAGAATCATCTGCACCGGCAGCTTTTCTATTTCACTGAGAGCATAAGTGAGGACCTGGTTACTCGGGATGTAATGCTCATGGAACGGGCGTAGCGATTCAAAGTAGGAGTCATCACGGGCAAATAATGAAAATTCTTTGGTAAACCCTCCAAACAGGTCACTTGAAAAGAGATTGCCGGAGGAGTGGTCAAAAGTGCAGAATGCCCCGGGGAAGTGGGCGTACGGTGTAAAAACAAACTCCAGGCAACGGTCATCAAGCTCCAGTTTCCAGTCGTTATCCTCGATCAGGTAATAATCCAGGTCAAGGTCAAAATGACGAAGCAGTGCCTTGGTCCGTCCATGACAGATGATCATGGCATCATCCCGGGTTACCATTTCGTTAATCTGGGGAAGGGCGGCGGTGATATCCGGGTCCGGGTGGTGACAGATGAAGTAGCGTATATGATCAAAGGGGACAATCTGCTCAATTTTTTTTCTGGTCTGGGGAAAGGTAAGAAGGGATCCGGGATCCAGAAGTATTGAGTTTTTTCCCTGCTCAATCAGAAAGGTGTGACACTGGAGGGTATCATTTACAAGGATGGCCCCCACCCACCAGGTTCGATCGGCCACTTTGAAGGGGTGGCTTTTGAGATCCTGCGGAGTGTCGTTGTCCATCTGGTCACCGTTGGTGGCTTACGAGATATTACTGGAATTTCTTCAATATTATCGAAAAAATTGAGGGTGTGGCAAGAAGAAATTGCTTTTTGTCCGGAAGGCGGCGAAGATTGCCGTCCAACGGATCTATGGTGATTTTGTTTGAAGAAAGAAATCTTTACTTGGATTCGGCGAATCTGTAGAATGAAATCTGTACAGAATTAACTATTTGAAAATCCCCCTTGATTAAATGGATGATGGACTCGCAGTCCATCACTGACTCAAAGATGGAGAAGTAATGAAGGAAAGTATTGAACGGGCCAAGACCCTGATTGAGTCGCTGCCCTATATGCAGAAGTTTCGCCACAAGACGGTGGTGATCAAGTACGGCGGTCACGCCATGGTCGATGAAAACCTGAAGCGGCAGTTCGCCCTTGATGTCATCCTCATGAAGCACATCGGTATTAATCCGGTCATCGTTCACGGCGGCGGTCCTCAGATTAATCAACTCCTCGATCGCCTGGAGATCAAGCCGAGCTATGTCCAGGGTATGCGGGTGACCGACGGTGAGACCATGAGCGTCGTGGAAATGGTTCTGGTTGGCCGGGTAAACAAGGAAATCGTTGGCAATATCAACCATTGCGGCGGTCGGGCGGTGGGTCTTTCCGGCCGTGACGGCGATCTCATCCTTGCCGAGAAGATGAAGGTCAGTAAAAAAAATGACCAGCCCGGGGCGGATATCCTGCCGCCGGAGTTGATCGATCTCGGCCGGGTCGGCCAGGTGACCCGGGTGAATCCGGCAATACTGGAGACCCTGGAGGCCGCTGATTTTATCCCGGTGATTGCCCCTGTCGGTGTCGGCGAGGATGGCCAGGCGTTTAATATCAACGCCGATCTTGTCGCCGGAGCGGTGGCTGGAGAGCTCAAGGCGGCCAAGCTGATTCTGCTCACCGATGTGGAGGGCGTGCAGGACAGGGAGGGCAATCTGATTCGCTCGCTTGAGCGATCTCAGCTTGCAGAGAAGATAGATGAAGGCACCATCGCCGGGGGAATGATCCCCAAGGTGAACTGTTGTGGAGAGGCCCTTGGCCAAGGTGTCACAAAGACCCATATTATTGACGGCCGGGCGGAACATGCCATTCTACTGGAGATGTTCACCAGGGCCGGTATTGGAACGGAGATTGTCTGATGTCGATGAGTAATGAAGAGATTGCCAGGAGGAGTGACGAGGTGATTATCGGAACATATGCCAGGTTTCAGGCAGCCATGGTCAAGGGAGAGGGATGTCTGCTCACAGATGCAGACGGCAAACAGTACCTTGACTGTCTGGCAGGTATTGCCGTCTGCAGTCTGGGGCACTGTCACCCGGAGGTGACGGCGGCCATTGTTGACCAGGCATCAAGGCTGGTCCATACATCCAACCTGTACTATACCGAACCGCAGACAGAGCTTGCCGAACTGCTGGTGGCCAACTCCTTTGCGGATCAGGTTTTCATGGCCAACTCCGGAGCCGAGGCCAACGAGGCTGCCATTAAGCTTGCCCGTATTTGCAGCGGTCCGGAGCGTTACGGAGTGATCTCCCTTACCGGCTCCTTCCACGGACGGACACTGGCCACGGTTGCAGCCACCGGTCAGCCGAAGTTCCACGAGGGGTTTGAGCCCATGCCGGATGGTTTTTCCCATGCACCGTTTGGTGAGCTCCATGTTCTGGATGCCATGATCACCAACCAGACCTGTGCCGTCCTCTGTGAACCGCTGCAGGGGGAGGGTGGGGTGCGCCCGCTGGACAGAGAATACCTGCAGGGGGTGCGTAAACTCTGCGATCAGCATAATCTGCTCCTCATCCTCGATGAGATTCAGACAGGCATGGGCCGAACCGGCACCCTGTTTGCTTATGAGCAGCTCGGTATCGTGCCGGACATCATGACCGTTGCCAAGGCGTTGGGCAACGGTCTGCCCATCGGCGCCATGATGACGACAAAACAGATCGCCAAAGCGCTGGTTCCCGGCACCCATGGCTCGACATTTGGCGGTAACCCGGTTGCGGCGGCAGCCGCTGTGGCCACCATGAAGGTGATCCTTGGCGATGGTTTTCTGGCAGCCGTCAAGGACAAGGGCGACTACCTGAACAATTGTCTGACAAAACTGGCCGAAAAGTATCCTGCTCTGGCTGAAGGAGCCAGGGGGTTGGGTATGATTCAGGGGCTGGTCCTGACCGGGGCCGGCCAGGAAAAGGGTGGTGAGATCGTCTCGGAGATGTTTGAAAAAGGATTTCTCATCAACTTTGCCGCCGGTCAGGCGCTGCGTTTTCTGCCCCCGTTTGTCATTGAAAAGGAACAGATCGACCAGATGATTGCAGCACTCGATGATGTTTTGTCACAGTTTTCCTAGTCTTTGACCGGAAAGCCTTTGCAAAGGGTCATTTTTTTTGTAAATATGATTCTTTTCCCCAAAGCGGAGGCGGGCCTGAAATACGTGGGCTTCAGTCTCCCGGACGGCGTTTGGGCCGGGGGTGACAACTGTACAGGAAATACGATGAACTCGTAAAAGGCTTCAGGGAATACTTTCCCTGGCTTTTTTAGAAAAACATCAAATGAGGTTTCCGTAGATTTAGAGGCAACGTTATGCCGACTCATTTGCAATCATTACACGAATTTACCAAAGAAGAGCTGACAAGATTTATCCAGCGCGGGCTGGAGTTGAAAAAAGAGCAGCAGCAGGGGCTTTCCCATCAACAACTGGCCGGAAAAAGTGTCGGCCTGATTTTTGAGAAACCCTCTACCCGTACCAGGGTCTCTTTTGAAGCGGCAATGTATCGTCTCGGTGGTCAGGTCATCTTCCTTTCCGGACGCGACACCCAGCTGGCACGTTCCGAGCCGCTGAAGGACATGGCCCGGGTGATGTCCCGATATGTGGACGGCATGGTGGTCAGGACATTCGGTCAGGATGTGGTGGAAGAGCTTGCCCGATACTCCACAGTTCCCGTCATCAATGCACTGACAGACCTTCATCATCCCTGCCAGATCCTCAGCGATATCATGACCATGATCGAGAAAAAGGGTGATATTGAGAAGTTGAAGGTCGCCTGGGTCGGTGACGGCAACAATATGGCCAATTCCCTGATCGAGGCCGCCGGCCGGATCGGTTTTGAACTGACACTGGCCTGCCCGGAGGGGTACGAGCCCAATGCTGAAATTCTTGCAGCTGCTGAAAAGGGGGCGACCAGGCCGATACGGCTGGTTCGTGATCCCAAACAGGCTGTTGCAGAGGCCGATGTGGTTAACGTTGATGTCTGGGCCTCCATGGGACAGGAGGAGGAACAGGAAGAACGGCTGGCAATTTTCAGGGACTATCAGGTCAACCGTGATTTAATGGCCCTGGCCCCCAAAGACGCCATTGTCATGCATTGTCTGCCTGCTCATCGTGGGGAGGAGATCACCGATGATGTCCTGGAGAGTGCTCAGTGCGTAGCCTTTGATCAGGCGGAAAACAAGATGCACATTCACAAGGCAATTCTGGAACTGCTTCTGCTCGATAAACTTTAAAAACAAAGAACAAATTCTCTATCCGGAGGAACGATGACGGTAAGTAAAATTGTTTTGGCCTACTCCGGCGGCCTGGATACCTCGGTCATTCTTACATGGCTGGCCGAGGAGTATGGCTGTCCGGTCATTGCCTATGCAGCCGATGTGGGTCAGACCGAAGACTGGGACGCGGTGCGGGAAAAAGGCATGGCAACCGGCGCGGAGAAGGTAATCATCTCCGATCTCAAACAGGAGTTTGTCGAAGACTATATCTTTCCGGCCTTCCGCTGTAATGCCATCTATGAAGGGTCCTACCTGCTGGGCACCTCGCTTGCACGGCCCATCATCGGTAAAGAGCAGGTGCGCATCGCCCACGCGGAAGGTGCCGATGCGGTGAGCCACGGGGCCACCGGCAAGGGCAACGACCAGGTCCGTTTTGAGCTCGCCTACCTGGGGATTGATCCGACGCTTAAGATCATCGCTCCCTGGCGGATCTGGGATCTCAACTCAAGGACTAAGCTGGAAGAGTTTGCCAGGCAGCACAGTATCCCGGTACCCACCTCCAAGAAGAACCCCTACTCCTCTGATGAGAATATTCTCCACATCAGCTTTGAGGGCGGTCTTCTGGAAGATCCCTGGAATGAACCCGATGAGGAGATGTACAAGCTGTCGGTTTCGCCGGAAAAGGCACCGGATACGCCTACCTATATCGAAATTGACTTTGAACGGGGTGATCCGGTGGCCATCAACGGCGAGAAAATGGATCCGCTGCCTCTTTTCCGCAAACTCAACGAGTATGGCGGTGCCAATGGGATCGGCCGTCTCGATCTTCTGGAAAATCGTTTTGTCGGCATGAAGTCACGCGGTGTCTATGAGACTCCGGGAGGGACGATTCTGCGCGAGGCTCATAGAGACCTTGAGACACTCACCATGGATCGTGAGGTGATGCGCATCCGGGACTCGCTGGTGGCCAAGTATGCCGAGCTGGTCTACAACGGTTTCTGGTTTTCGCCGGAGCGGGAGCTGCTCCAGACCACCATGGATGCCAGTCAGACAACGGTCAACGGAACGGTACGGATGAAACTTTATAAGGGCAACTGCACATCTGTGGGCAAGAAGTCGGAAAACTCCCTCTACCAGGAGGATTTTGCCACCTTTGAAGAAGACGATGTCTACAACCAGGCCGATGCCACCGGTTTTATCCGTCTGAACGGACTGCGTCTCCAAATTCAGGCTCTGCAGAAAAAATAGCAGCCGGCCCTGGTCGCATGACCGTACAATTCCGCCGCCCTTTTTTCGGGCTGCGGGATTGCGGCTGCGGCCTTTTTATTTTAAATCGAATGTAATGAGGTTACCTTGAAAAATTAGTATTTTTATTCCAAATTGAGGCGTGAGGAGAATTTTGCCACAGGTATATAGATGATATTCCGAGGACAAAATTCTAATCGCAACGAAGAGTTGGGATGAAAAGACAATTTTTCAAGGTGGCCATGAGTTGTATTCGGTGTTTTTGAAGTTGTTGGCTTTGGCTGAATAGATATAAATCTTTAACAATTTGAGTTTTTCTCAATGGCTAATCAGGAACAGAACGGTTCAAAGAAACTCTGGGGCGGACGATTTGCCGGGACCACAGCAGCTTCGGTGGAAGATTTCACAGCCTCCATTCATTATGACTCACGGCTCTATAAGTACGACATTGCCGGGAGCAAAGCCCATGCCGGGATGCTCAAGGCCAACGGCCTGCTCAGCGAGGAGGAGCTTGCCGCCATTGTCACCGGGCTGACTGAAATTGGGCAGGAGATCGATGAGGGGAACTTTGTCTTCCGCAAGGAGCTGGAGGATATTCACATGAATATCGAAAAGGCCCTGGTGGAAAAAATTGGTTCTGCCGGTGCCAAACTGCACAGTGCAAGAAGCCGAAATGACCAGATTTCGCTCGATATCAGGCTCTATCTCCGTGACCAGTGCGACATCCTGGTTGAGCTCCTTGATGAGACGAGAAAATCCTTTGTCCACCTGGCCGGAAAGTATCTCGGTGCGTTTATGCCCGGCTACACCCACATGCAGCGTGCCCAGCCGGTACTCATCTCCCATCACATGCTGGCCTATTTCGAAATGTTCGGCCGTGACCGGGAGAGGCTTGTTGACTGCCGCAAACGGATCAATGTTATGCCGCTGGGATGTGCTGCCATGGCCGGCTCCGGTCTGCCCATCGACCGGA
Source organism: Thermodesulfobacteriota bacterium (assembly GCA_039715055.1). Taxonomy (GTDB): domain Bacteria; phylum Desulfobacterota; class Desulfobulbia; order Desulfobulbales; family Desulfocapsaceae; genus JBDLID01. Next base: position 12,714 of record JBDLID010000017.1, read on the forward strand.
ATCATGTTGCTGAAGCGCTGGGATTTCCTGAGATTACCGCCAACTCCATGGACACCTCGGGCGACCGCGATTTTGCCCTTGAATTTGTCAGCTGTTGCACCATGATTCAGCTGCACCTCTCCAGGCTGTCCGAGGAATTGGTCCTCTGGTCCAGTCAGGAGTTTTCTTTTGTCGATATTGATGATAAGTTCTGTACCGGTTCATCCATTATGCCGCAGAAAAAAAATCCGGATATTCCGGAGCTGATTCGCGGCAAAACGGGACGAGTGGCCGGCAGCCTGATGTCCCTGATAACGCTCGTCAAGGGCTTGCCGCTCACCTATAATCGGGATCTGCAGGAAGACAAGGAACCCGTTTTTGATGCGGTGGACACGGTTTCGGCATCGCTTGCAATCACTGCCGAGCTGCTCGCTAATCTCGCGTTTAATACCGAGCGGATGGCTGAGGCCACTGCTACCGGATTTATGACCGCCACAGATCTCGCCGACTATCTGGTCCTGAAAAATGTTCCATTTCGGGATGCCCATGGAATTGTCGGCAGGGCTGTGGCACACTGTATTGAGCGGGGATGTGAATTGATCGATCTCAATTTGGCCGAGATGAGAGAATTCTCACCAGTCATCGACAAGGATGTCTTTGAGGTTCTCACTGTTGAAGGCTCCATTAACAGCCGGATTTCTGATGGAGGGACTGCCCAGGTCCGGGTGGAAGAAGCCTTGAGAATTGCTGAAAAGAAAATGGGGATACAATGATGCGGAAAGGATACTTGGTAAAATTGAACCGGGCCATTCTTGTGGCCGGACTGCTGGTGTCTCTCGTTGCAGTTGGTGGTTGCGGCTATAAGACAAGACCAATGGCGCCGGAGCAGATTGTTCCCGAGGCTGTTGATGATCTGAGCTATCGTTTTACCGGTAAGGGGGTAACGCTCACCTGGTCTTTTCCGGTTAAAACCATCAGGGGGACCGATCTGACCGAGATCGCTTCCTTTGATCTCTTTCGGGCCGAGATCGCAAATGAGGATTACTGCCCCACCTGTCCGATTCCTTTTGCCGAGCCGATCCGGGTAGACGGCGGTTCAGTGGAACAGGAGGGGTTGCGCAAGGCCGTTTTTGAGGCGAATCTGATCAAGCCTGGCCACCGCTATTTTTATAAGGTTAAGGCAAGAAACAGCTGGTGGGCGGCAAGTAGTGATTCAAATATCATCTCCTTTGTCTGGCAGGTTCCGGTCAGAGGGTCTGAAAGGGTGACCGTCGATGCCGGTGACCAGGTGATTCGGCTCCGCTGGCAACCGGTTTCAAGGCTGGTCAACGGAGAGAAGAGTCAGCTGCCCATTCGTTACAATGTGCTGAGAAGCGGAGACGGCAGCAGTTACGAAGTCATTGCTCAGGATCTTACGGCCACCGCCTATGACGATCGTGGAGTGGAGAACGGTAAGCCTTATTCTTACAAGGTCCAATCCGTTCAGGTTGTGGAAGACGACAGGGTCGATGGTGAGATGAGTAAGGTGGTGACGATCACAGCCATTGACAAGACCCCGCCGGCACCGCCCACCGGAGTAACCGTTGTTGCCACTGCGGCCGGCAATAAGATTTTCTGGGATAAATCAAAGGAAAAGGATCTCCACGGTTACCGCATCTATCGACGGGATAAGATTGGAGGAAAGGCTAAGCAGATTGGTGATATCAAAGCGGTTTATACGATTTTTGAAGACGTCAATGTCCCTAAAAAGAGGGGGATTGCCTACTATGTCACTGCCTATGACCGGATGAAGCCGGCTAATGAGAGTGTGCCGTCGAAAGAAGCCCTTCTCCGTCATTAGGGGATAGACGATCCAGCTGTACCTCATATTTGAACGATCAGGCCTGCTCGGATAGACTTTACTATTCCTCGCAGGTCTGCTTGTCCAAATCTGAACCACATCTGAAGCGTCAGGAGTAGTTTTTTAGTTTTTTGCTGGTTAAAGAAATGAATCATTTTGAATATAAAAACAACGAGTTGTTTTGTGAGGATGTTGCTGTCCGTGAAGTTGCGGCCACTGTCGGCACCCCGTTTTACCTCTATTCCCGGGCGACCCTTGAACGGCATTTTAAGGCCTTTGATAATGGTTTTGAAGGGATGAGTCACCTGACCTGTTTTGCGGTCAAGGCGTGTTCCAATATTGGTATTCTCAATCTTTTCGGCAAACTTGGCGGCGGTGCCGATATCGTTTCCGGAGGTGAGTTGTTCCGGGCGCTTAAGGCGGGTATTGATGCAAAAAAAATCATCTACTCGGGAGTGGGTAAGACCGAGGAGGAGATTCGCTACGGCCTTGAGGCCGATATCCTTCAGTTTAATGTCGAGTCTGAACAGGAGCTTACCCGTATTCAGCAGGTGGCCCAGGATATGGGGGTTGATGCCCCGGTATCGTTTCGGGTTAATCCGGATGTGGACCCCAAGACCCATGCCTATATTTCCACAGGGCTTGCGAAAAACAAGTTCGGTGTTCCCGTTGATGAAGCCTTTGACCTTTATGTCCGGGCTGCGGAGATGGACAATATTGAGCTAAAGGGAGTGAGCTGCCATATCGGTTCCCAGCTGACCCTGATCTCGCCGTTTATCGAATCACTGGCCAAGCTGAAAAAATTTATCGAGCGCTTGGCAACAAAGGGGATCAAAATCCACCACTTGGATCTGGGCGGAGGTGTCGGCATTACCTATGACGACGAGGAGCCGCCTCATCCGCAGGAGTATGCGGCAGCCATCAAGAAGGAACTTGAGGGCCTCGACGTCACCCTCATCCTGGAGCCGGGCCGGGTTATCACCGGCAACAGTGGTATCCTGGTGACAGAGGTGCAGTACACCAAGTCCAATCGTGGTGGAGAGAGTGAAAAGCGTTTTGTAGTGGTGGACGCGGCGATGAATGACCTGACCCGGCCAAGCCTCTACGACGCCTACCATGGAGTTGATCCGGTGGTGGATAAGGGTGCACAGCCTGAAAGGGTCGATATTGTCGGTCCGATCTGTGAGACCGGTGATTTCCTGGCAAAAGACAGGGACCTGCCGCGGGTTGAGCAGGGTGACCTGCTGGCGGTACGCAGTGCCGGGGCCTATGGGTTTACCATGTCTTCCAACTATAATTCACGCCCCCGGGTGGCAGAAGTCCTGGTGGACGACGACCAATTTACCGTCATCCGCAAGCGGGAAAGCCTGGAATCACTTATCAGCGGCGAAAGTATTCCTCAGTGGTGATCGGTATGGCGCAATATTCTCCCATCAGCTTCACCAAAATGAGCGGCACCGGCAATGATTTCATCATCATTGACCATCGTACGCCTTGTATTGCCGAAGAGGAACAGTCCGCTTTTGCTGCCAAAGTCTGCCGCCGGATGTTTTCTGTTGGTGGTGATGGCCTGATTCTCATTGAAGACTCGGTCGATGCGGATTTTTCATGGCGGTTTTACAACGGTGACGGCTCCGTTGCCGAGATGTGTGGTAACGGTGCCCGCTGTGCCGCCCGTTTTGCCTACCTGAACGGGATTGCAGGGAAGAAAATGTCCTTTGAGACCATTGCCGGAATCATTGAGGCGGAGATAATGGATGATGAGAGCGTGAGCCTGCTCATGACCGATCCATTTGATTTCAATGGAGCTCTGGAAGTGGAGCTGGCCGGGAAAGAGCGGATGATCTCCTTTGTCAATACCGGTGTCCCCCACGCAGTCTGTTTTGTGGATCCGGCCGAGGATGTCGAGGTTAAAAAATGGGGCAGAACAATTCGTTTCCATGATCACTTTCAGCCGGCCGGCACCAATGCCAACTTCATCCAGCCGCTTGGCGAAAACCATATCAGCGTCCGTACCTATGAACGGGGTGTGGAGGATGAGACCATGGCCTGCGGTACCGGTGCTGTAGCAGGAGCCTTGTGGGCGGCGATTACGGGAATTGCAGTTTCTCCGGTGGCAGTCACCACCTCCGGCGGAGACCGGTTGACCATCAGTTTTGATCTTCTTGACGGTCCGGCTGCGGTAAACGTCCATCTGCAGGGACCTGCCCTGGTGATTTACCAGGGAGAACTAGGCAGGGAAGCGCTCAGCTAAGAGCCATAGATGATGATTGACCAGATAAAAAAATTGTAAAAAGCAGCCTAAAAACATAATTGAGACCATCAGGCTAACTCAGGAGGAAGTCATGGAAAAATATCACGGAGCCATAGTTGCGATTGTCACCCCTTTTATCAACGGCGAGATCGATGAGCAGGGATTGGTCGATCTGATTGAATTTCAGATCGCAAATGGGACCCATGGAATCGTCCCCTGTGGAACCACAGGGGAGTCGGCAACCGTTGATTTTAATGACCACAAACGGATCATTGAGCTCACCGTTAAGACGGTTAACGGTCGTGTTCCGGTAATAGCCGGGACCGGTGCCAACAGCACTGCTGAATCCATTGAGCTTGCAGAAAGTGCCAAGGCAAGCGGGGCTGATGCAACACTTTCCGTTGTTCCCTATTACAACAAACCCAACCAGGAAGGCTTGTATCAACATTTTAAGGCAATTGTAGAAGCTGTCGATATCCCGGTGATTCTCTACAATGTGCCGAGCAGGACGGTGACTAATCTACTTCCCGAAACCGTTGCCCGTCTGGCAAAATTTGATAATATCATTGGTATTAAAGAAGCCACTGCCTCCCTGCAGCAGATCACCGAAGTGATTCGTCAATGTCCGGATGATTTTATCGTCCTGTCCGGTGATGATTTTACCTCCATGCCCACAGTATTTATTGGTGGAAAAGGGGTTATTTCCGTAACATCCAATGTCCATCCCCGCGGCATGGCTGATCTCATGGAAGCGGCGCTGGCCGGGGACATCAAAAAAGCCAATGAAATCCATTACAGGCTCTTCCCGTTGATGACGTCAATGTTTTGCGCCCCTAACCCGGTACCGGCCAAGAAGGGACTCGAGTTAATGGGCAAGATTAAGTCTGCCGTGTCGCGCCTGCCCCTTTCCGAGATTGATGATGCGGCCCTGGCTACTCTGAAGAAGGCCATGACCGAGGCGGGGCTGCTGTAATTTGAAAAATCGTTTGAGTGCTGGCTGATGAAAAAATCTCCCTGGTGTGTGTTGTCAGCCGGAGGAGAATTTCATCTGTCCGGGGTATTATAGATTGAGGAGAAAAAATGGTGGATGTCATAGTAGCAGGTGCTGCCGGTCGTATGGGACAGCGGATTGGATATATGGTCAATGACCACCCTGAGCTGAAGTACAGTGCAGCCTTTGAGGCTGCAGGAAGCAGCGCCATCGGCCAGGATCCCGGGTTGATCGGGGGTTGGGGACATAGCGGTATCACCATTGATGAGGGACTTGAGTCAGTTATCGATAAAGGACAGGTGATCATTGATTTTACCTTTCACAAGGCCACCATGGAATTTGCCCGTCTTGCCGCAAAACACAACCGGGCCATGGTCATCGGTACCACCGGTCTCGGTGCAGAAAATCTGGAAGAGCTGGCCGAGCTTTCAAAAAGTTTCCCCTGTGTCCAGGCCCCTAACATGGCAGTCGGGGTCAATGTTCTTTTCAAGCTGGCCACCAAGACAGCCTCTATTCTGGGTGATGATTACGACATCGAGATTGTCGAGTCGCATCACAACAAGAAGAAGGACGCTCCCAGCGGGACCGCCTTGAAGCTTGGCGAAATGGCTGCCGAAGGCGTCAACCGCAATTTGGCTGAAGTCGGGGTTTTTGAACGTAACGGAATAATTGGCGAGCGTGATCCAAAGGAGATCGGTATCCAGACTGTCCGGGCCGGTGATATTGTCGGAGAGCACACCATCTATTTTGCCGGAGCCGGGGAGAGAATCGAGATCACCCACCGGGCTCACAGCCGTGATAATTTTGCCAAGGGGGCAGCCACCGCTGCTGCCTGGGTGGTTGGGAAAGAACCCGGCATGTATACCATGTTCGATGTTCTCGGTCTGAAGGATCTGTAATAACGGGGCAGCTCATGAATAGCCCTGTCCGGGTGGCAGTAGGTCTGGGCTCCAATCTCGGTCAACGGAAACGAATTCTTCTCGATGCCTGGCAGCGCCTGTCCGGTGAGGAGAATATCGAACCGGTCGCAATCTCCCCGCCCTATGAGAGTGTTCCCCTGGGGATGGAGAGTGAGCATCTGTTTCTCAATGCTGCCGGGATAGTGGATACCACACTGGCGCCGATTGCGTTGTTGCGTCTGTTTCAGCAGGTGGAGGCTGATTTCGGCCGGCAGCCCAGGCAATCGGACAGCGGCTACCAGGATCGACTGCTGGATCTAGATATCCTTTATTATGGCGATATGGTTCATGCCTCTGCGGAGCTGGTTGTACCCCATCCGGAGATCCGCCATCGTCTCTTTGTCCTGGCTCCGCTGGTCGATCTGATTCCAGATTTTATCGATCCTCTTCAGCGGGTCAGCGTGACAGCCATGCATCAGCGTCTTCTGGCCAGGATCCTCAATGGTCAATGCGGGGAACAGAAGATTGTCAGAGATGGCTGGGGTGACAAAGATCAGGATACGGTTATGAATCCGTAGACTTTTGATTTTCGGCGAATATACTAGTAGGGGTACTTTGAAAAATGATCTTCCGGGTACTGCAGAACGTATGCGCATGAATTTTGACCGGGGCGTGAAATTGTGAGTCCGTTGAAGTTGGTCATCCTGGCCCTGCTCTTCTATGTCGGTTATCGGCTACTGACAGCAGGAAGAGGAGAAAAAAAGAAGGGTGAAAAATCCAAGGGTGTGGAAAACGGTGGAGATCCATCGGTCAGCGATGTACTGGTCGAGGATCCTGTCTGTCACACCCTGATCCCAAGGGAACAGGCCATCGGGCTCCAATACCAGGGGGAGATGGTGTACTTCTGCAGTGAAAAATGCTGTGATCATTTTGTTGAGCAAAAAGGAGAAGGGTGAATGAAATTTTTTATTGATACTGCCAATATTGATGAGATCAAGAAGGGTGTGGATATGGGAATGGTGGACGGTGTCACCACCAATCCCTCACTTGTTTCCAAAGAAGACAAGCCCTTTGTGGAGATCCTCAAGGAGATCTGCCAGGTGGTTGATGGTCCTGTCAGTGCCGAGGTTGTCAGTCTGGAAGCCAATGGCATGGTGACCGAAGCAAGGGAACTCGCCAAGCTGAGCGATAATATCGTCATCAAGATCCCGATGATCGTCGAAGGTCTCAAGGCTGTTAAACAACTGACTGCTGAGGGGATCAAAACCAATGTCACCCTGGTCTTCTCTTCTGCTCAGGCCCTGCTTGCAGCCAAGGCCGGAGCATCATTTGTCAGCCCCTTTGTCGGGCGTCTTGACGATATCAGTGAGCATGGCATGGATCTGATCAGCGATATCATGACCGTCTACCGAAACTACGGCTATCAGAGTGAAGTGATCGTGGCCAGTGTGAGAAACCCGCTCCATGTTATGGACGCCGCCATGGTCGGCGCTGATATCGCCACCATTCCCCTCAAGGTAATCGAGCAGCTGGCCAAACATCCTCTGACCAATATCGGCATGGAACAGTTTCTTGCCGACTGGGAGAAGAGAAAGAAATAGTTCGTTATGCGAGAGTTCAATTGAAGTTGTCCTGCTTAACAACAGCGCTTTGCGCATTGCTTGTATTGACTGCCCAAAACGGTTTGGCGAAGATGTACACCTACGTCGATTCCAAGGGTAAGACTCACTATACCAACGCGCCCAACAGAAAAAGCCGGCTCTATAAACCGTCCCTGACCAGCCAGCGACGGCCCGGGACAATAAGGTATCCTCGGGTGAGTGGTTATAGCGGTCACTGGAACGGGTCCTATGATCACTACATCGACCAGGTCGCAAACCGTTATAATATTGATCCCCATCTCATTCGCGCGGTAATCAAGACGGAGTCGAATTTCAACCGTTTTGCCCAGTCAAGAAAAGGTGCCCAGGGGCTCATGCAGCTCATGCCGGGGACCGCAAACGATTTAAATGTCAGGAATCCTTTCAACCCGGTGGAAAATATTGATGGCGGTACCCGCTACCTGAGAAACCTGCTGAATGATTTCAATGGTGATCTGGTCCTCAGCCTGGCTGCTTATAACGCCGGTCCCACCCGTGTAAAGCAGATTAACCGGGTTCCACGGATTCCGGAAACAGTGCGCTATGTTAGTAAGGTCCTGGCCTACTACAAGGGATACAAGGGCAAAAGAGTGGTTATCGATACTGGTGCCGCCCCGTCGGTTATACGGGTCGGTGAGATGGTTACCGTGAGATAGGGGGCTGGTGATACCGGCTGCAGGGATACAACACTACATCGTGTCGTTCCCTATTGCTTCGGGCCATCGCCTGTACTGAGTGATTGCATCAAAGAACATGAAACAGCTGCTGACATGGCCGAATATTTTGACCGGTTTCCGCCTGCTCCTGGTGCCGGTACTGATAGTTTGCTTTTCTCTTGAGCAGAGTGTGTCCATCGCCCTGTTGACCTGGCTGCTTTTTTCCATTGCCGCCATAACCGATTGGTTTGACGGCTACCTGGCCCGCAAGTACGACAGTGAAACCGTGCTTGGCAAACTGATGGATCCGCTTGCCGATAAATTGCTGGTCACCACTGCCCTGGTCATGCTCATCCCCCTTGGCCGGCTGCCTGCCTGGGTCTCCCTGCTGATTATCTCAAGAGAGCTGATCATCACAGGTCTGCGGGGACTTGCCGCCTCCACCGGCAAAGTGGTTCCGGCCGATAATCTTGGTAAGATTAAGGCAAATTTCCAGTACTTCGGACTGGGCCTGATGATTTTTCCCCTTGGTGTCGTCCCCATCCCCTACCAGTATGAACTTGCCCTGATTCTGGTTTATATCTCTCTTGTACTCAGTCTCTGGTCAGCCTTTGACTACTTCTACAAGCTCAAGGATGTCTTTATTGAGACCAGCTCAACATGAGAGTCAACGGTTAACGAGCAGAAAGCTTTCCCCTTGACAGAGTTTGAATTTGTACGGTATTAAAAGCTACCTTTCTTATTGCCGGAGTGGTGAAACTGGTAGACGCACTGGACTCAAAATCCAGCGGATTCACGTCCGTGTCGGTTCGATTCCGACCTCCGGCACCAAGTAATATCAATGAGTTATTTTTTTCTCATTTAATCGTATAGTTACCACCTGAAAATTGTCGGTCCGGAGGCTACTGGGCTCAAACGGGTCCACTGGCGAGTCCACCCTGACAAATTTCTCTCTGCTATAACGACATTTTTTTCCAGTTAACTGTGGCTGTGTTGGCTACAAAAACGAAGTTACTGGAGGTAAGTTATGTCGTTGCCGAAGTACATCAAGAAGACCGGATACGGGAAATATCATTTCAGAATCATGGTGCCGAGGCACCTGGTGTTCGTAATTGGGAAGACGGAAACTCGCCGGTCCCTGGAAACAGGGTGCGTGGTGACAATCATCTCCCTGAATGCCCCTATCACAAATCATAGTTCCTGAATTCCACAATAAGAATCAAAATACCTTGTAGGCAAGGAAGTCATAGCTCCCAACGCTATGGTTGGGTTCGTAGCATTTTCTCTAATAGCAGTATAGGGCTTGATAGCCTTAGCAAGTCGATGGTTTCTCTTATTGTCGTGTGGTGATGTCCAGCCCAACGTGGGCTGGACACAAAAATCACGTGTTATTCTGGAAGAATCTCGCTAGTGTGCAAAAGTGCAATATGAGGGTAGCAAGTTACGGTATTTTAGAAATATGTTGACTTGCTTGGAAGAAAAAACAGTATTGTGCCCCCTTAATTATAAAAAATGAAAAGCCGCCTGAGAAAGAGAAAAGCACTAACTTTCAATAAGGTATAAAAATCTTTGGCTGATCAAGGTGATTATGAATGAGTTTAAAAGCTTAATAAGCATAGTATCAAAATTGTTAATCGCACTGAGTATATTTTCAATATTTGGTTGTGCTGGTAGTAGGCGCATTCTATGTTAATTGTCCCATTTTAACTCATGAAATTAAATAAGATTATGATCTCATTTAATGAAATAAATAGCAGATATACCGCCGAGACTCTGCCAAAATCTAATATTTTGAGTATTGGTGGGAGTCCAAGAAAAGGCGGAAACTCAGATGTGCTCTTGAGGAATATTTTACAAGGTATAAAAGGTAATCAAGTAATATCCGATGTTGCCCAATTACGTGATTTTTAATTTCAACCATGTATTGGTTGCGAAAAATGTAGAAAAGATAAAATCTGTACTGGCTTAATGGATGGAATGTCCTTGCTTTATCCTAAAATAATTGATGCCAAAGGTTTGGTGCTTGTATCACCTACTCACAACTATAATATCACAGCGATAATGAAGGCCTTTATTGATCGTCTGTATTGTTTTTACAACTTTGACAATAAATATCGCCCAGGCAAATGGTCAAGTCAACTAAACAATCAAGGACGTAAAGCAGTTGTTATAGCGGTGTGTGAACAGAAAAATAAAAAGGATATGGGGTTTACGCTTGATGCCATGCGCCTTCCTCTTGAAGCATTAGGATATGAAATAATAGATGAACTTGCAGTCTTTGGTGTGTTTTCAAAAGGAAAAATTAAAGAAAAAACTGAAATTCTGGAAAAAGCATCGATGATTGGAACAAATTTAGCTGAATCAATTGTTAAATGAATACGTGCGGATGCAACAGTAAGGTATTGCATGTAGACCTCACCACTGGTGAATTTGTCGTTGAGGAACCATCAGAGGATTTCTACCGAAAATACCTCGGCGGTTCGGCGATGAACATGTACTACATGCTTCATGAAATGAAGACCAACGCTAAGCCTTTGGGATCAGAAAATGTCCTTTGCCTATCTGTCGGGGTGGTGACCGGTGCGCCGGTCTCCGGTCAAAGCCGGATGACAGCTACAGCCAAGAGTCCCCTTACCGGAGCCATTGGCGATGCCCAGAGCGGAGGTTTCTTCCCTGCTGAAATGAAGTTTGCCGGATTTGATGCCTTCATTATCAAGGGGAAATCGTCCTATCCCGTGTATCTCTGGGTACATGACGGCAAATACGAACTGCGTGATGCCAGGCATCTTTGGGGAAAAGTGACTGGCGAGACCGAAAGCATCATCCGGACAGAGTTGTCTGACGACAAGATAGAAGTAGCTCAGGTTGGCCCAGCCGGTGAAAACGGTGTGTTGTTTGCTTCAATTATCAACGGATGTAATCGTGCTAACGGCCGGACAGGGATGGGTGCAGTTATGGCTGCCAAAAACCTCAAGGCCGTGGCGGTACGCGGAGTAAACGGCAGGAACACTTTCAGGGTGGCCGACAGAAGAGGTGTTGTAAGGCTGGCAAAATACGCAGCACAACAGTTTGAGGGATCTTCAGCAGTACTCATGAGAAAATATGGTACTGCTGCAACTATTGGAGCTCAGCAGGCAGCAGGTGGGCTGCCTTCTTATAATTTCAATTCCGGTGTGTTTGACAAGTGGGAAAGCATAGACGGAACCACAATGTATGAAAAGATTCTCAAAGGTGCGGACAGTGGTGAACAGGACAGGCATGGAAACGATACCTGCTATGGCTGCATAGTCCAATGCAAGCGGGTTGTGGAAGTTACTGAAGGGCCCTACAAAATCCAACCTCGTTATGGCGGACCTGAATATGAAACCTCTTCAGCTTTTGGAAATTATTGCGGTGTTGACGATCTGAAAGCGGTGGCTTATGCCAACCAGCTTTGCAACCAGTATGGGATGGACACCATATCTTGTGGAGCCACCATTGCCTGGGCTATGGAAGCCTTTGAAAACGGTAAGCTCACCCGAGAAGACTTTAATGGTATTGATCTCAAATTTGGCAACGCAGAAGGAATGGTTGAGATCACTGAAATGATAGCCAAGGCTCAAGGCTTTGGCCAAATATTAGGGCAAGGGTCCCACGCCGCAGCCAAAATCATCGGCCAGGGCACAGAGGCATACCTTACTACGAGTCATAAAATGGAAGCCCCAGCCCATATGCCTCAGTTGAAGCGCAGCCTTGCCTTGATGTATGCCGTCAACCCTTTTGGGGCTGACCATGAGAGCAGTGAACACGATCCACCTGTTGAGGGCTGCAGTGTCAGCTCTCCTGAGCGAATGGCATTGCTGGGCATTACTCAACCGATGGAACGAAGATCACTGGGACCGGATAAGGTTCGCTATGCCCGTATTACCCAGTACCTGTATAGTGCAATGAACAGCATGTCGGTATGTGTTTTTGTTTATGGGGCAAGCTGGCAACTACTCGGTCCGCAAGAGTTATGCGATTTAGTTAAAAGCGTTACCGGATGGGATATGAGCATCGACGAATTACTACTGGTTGGTGAGCGCAGTGTCAATATGCAGCGTGCGTTTAATGCCCGTGAAGGTTTTGATCGCAAGCAGGACAGGTTGCCGAAGAAGTTTTTCACCAAGGCCCTGAAAGGAGGCAAGAGTGATGGGCTCTTCGTTGAGCAAAAGGAGTTTGAGCTCGCTTTGGAGGAGTATTATCAACAGAGTGAATGGGACGTAACAACCGGTATCCCTACGAAAAAGAAGTTGAAAGAACTAGACCTGTCTTGGGTGGCTGACCTGTTGTGAAGGTCAGCATTTTACTTGTACTAGTCTGAGCTTGATCTAACAGGTACCTGTCAGATCGAATTCATACTACGACACTTAATAGCCACATCGAAGATGTGATTTTTACGGGAATCCCCCATATAGAGATTCCTGCTTTAGGTCAACATATCTGCTATTCGCCAGGACAGCATCCGGAGATGTACCAGGAAATATTATCCTACTGCTGTAACTCTTTAGTCGACATTACCATTTGATTCATTTCTTCGGAGAGTGACATGATTAAAGCCATCTGTTTCGACCTTGATGGTGTATTCTTTACGGAAAGTAGTTTTCCGAGATTTAAACAGACCGTTGCGGAACTCACCGAACATCCTCAACTTGTTGATGACGTGTTCCATGGTCCAGTTATGAATAACTTCAAAACGAATAACGTCAATGAAGGTGAATATTGGGATTATGCAAGAGACACTCTTGAGATAACGCTGACGAACGAAGAGATTTTCAAGATACTCAGGAAGAGTTATTCGGTCGATCAGGGTATTCTGGATTACGTGTGCAAGGTAAAAGATACAGGATACAAGACCTGTTTATGTTCAAATAATTTTGTGACACGAATTAACGAACTTGAGAAAGAGTTTGCTTTCCTGAAATACTTTGATATTCAAATATTTTCGTTTGATGTTGGAGTATTGAAACCTCATGTCAACATCTTCAAAGCACTTGTTGAGCAGAGTAGAGTAGGTGCCTCAGAGATTGTCTATTCAGATGACAGGGAGTCAAAATTAGACGGAGCGAAGGAGCTTGGTATTCACACCTTCATCTTTAAAAACATCGAGCAATTTAAACACACCCTCGAATCCTTTGGGGTCATAATGGAAACCAATTAGGCTTGTGTCATTACAGGTAACATATTTCATATCAGGAGGTTCCAATGTTTCGTTGGTTTGTTAATCGACGCCGAAAGAAGCTTACCCGGACTCCTTTTCTCTCATTGTGGGAAGATATAATCCGCCGTAATGTTGGCCACTACTGCTTTTTGGAAGATAGCGACCGCGCTCATCTTCGTGCCTTGACCCAGGTCTTCATCGCTGAAAAAAACTGGGTAGGAGCCGGTGGGCTGGAACTTACCGACGAGGTCCGCGTCACGATCTCCGCTCAAGCCTGTTTACTTCTTCTGGGTCTCCCCCATAACTACTATAAAAATGTCAAATCCATCATCGTTTACCCCTCCACCGTTGTTCCTCCTCCACACAAGCCCGGTTTCTTTGAAAACACAATAGCTCCAGTGGACCCTGCACACCCCTTTATCGGCCAGGCAGTCCGGCGGGGACCGGTAATTATTATATGGGATGCAGCCCTGCAAGGAGGCCGCCACCCCAAGTCAGGTCACAATGTTATTTATCACGAATTCGCCCATAAACTTGACATGTTAGATGGCTCGATTAACGGCACGCCCCCGTTGAGAGACAGGGCTGAATATCGTGACTGGGGCCAAACATGTTCGGATGAATACTTCCGTCTTAAAAATCGTACTGAAAAAGGTAAGAAATCTTTTCTCAATGCTTACGCCGCGACCAACGAAGCAGAATTCTTCGCCGTTGCAACTGAGCAATTTTTCGATCAGCCGCGGCAAATGATTAAGCATGCACCGGACCTTTATCGGGTCTTGAAGAAATACTACCGTCAGGACCCCTCCGGGCGTGTTTCCCGGAATTACTGTGAGGGAGAAGAGAAAGCACCGGGGGCGGGGCTTCATTCTTGAAAAAAAGGATCGGGTGAACCGGTGCATTTTCACATTGATTTCACCATCTCGAAGGGTTTTGTATTGTGCCAGTGTTTCAATTTGGGATTCCTGCTGAGCATCGCCGGTTCGGACCCGCAATTTAAAAAGTAAAGATATCTCCCCTATATCAGACAGAGCAGATTTGAAGAGCAGGAAGAAGGTAAACTTGTAACTTTTCTTAGACGGTTAATATTACCACATCGAAGGCCTGAATATTTTACCAACGCTCCAACAATTCAAGACAGGATCAGTACTCTCCCTATTATGAAAAAGAAAACAGCAATTGGCGAAATCGAAATCCATCTCAAGAAAAAATGTACTGAGAAAGGTTTGGTATATAAGAAATTTTCCGGCCCTAAGAAGAAAGGTATCCCTGATTGTGTCATTACAGCTCCCAGTGGCATGGTACTCTATGTTGAAGTAAAAGTTCCTGGAAAGAAACCCACTCCATTGCAACGGAATGACTCTCTGAGCGCGTCCCATGGTATCCACGTGTTTGTAGTAACCTCGAAGGAAAACATAGACATTTTGCTAAACACATTCCTGACAGCGATAGATACCGACAATGGTATGAAAATATAAAGGTCTAAACTTTTACAGATAAATGTCCTGAAAACTGATCCGCAATCTTTATGCATTTATATGAAACCACACTTCATCCCTAATTTGAAACCTCTATTCAAAAAGTCAACAATACCTCCCCTCTATCGGGAGAGTTATAGCTAAACCATGCCTGATTATACTGAAAAGAAATGTCCAAAATGTGATCAGAAATTACGATTCCCAAAGAACATTGGTGGAATACTTATGGTTTGTCCTTCATGTGGAAATAAGTTTCATTCTGACTTTAAGCTGGGTGGTACCAGAAAAAGTGCCCAACGAGGAATATTAATAACTATCTTCGAGATGCCCTGTAAAATTATGGGCCGCCTTGGTCGATATTTTCTTCATCAATAATATTTGAACATAGTCTCAGAAGCTCAAAGAAACTGATCAAATCACTTAGCTAATTGATTTCAAAAGTCAAACTATCTCCCCTCAATCTGCCCTAAGCTTGATCACAAAAGATATGAGCCGACAGTTTTCTCAGGCGTTTTAGTGTACCAAGTAAAACCTCCCTTACGATAATGAGTCATGTCAAACGAGACTTTCTTTAAAGATTCTGGATTGCCTTTTGCCGAGTGCCGCTACTCCACAGGCAGCAAACGTGAATACAAACCTCATTTGCACTCCACCTTCAGTATTGGTGCGATTGACCATGGGAAAGTTGAATATCGTGTTGTTGATCAAAAGTCCGTCCTGGAGATTGGCTCCCTGGCGTTAATCAACCCCGAAGCTCTGCACTCCTGTAACGCCATAAGCGAGGCGGGTCGTAGTTACTATATGCTCTATCTTGATGTTGGCTGGTGCCTGCAGGTACAACAGTCGTTGTGGGAGGTATACGATTTTGTCCCAGTAGAGAAAATCCGGTTGGACAACAACCAACTGTACAACCAGTATTGCTTGGCTATGCAGCAGGTCATGAAATCGGAAATACACTTGATGGAAA
Source organism: Thermodesulfobacteriota bacterium (assembly GCA_039715055.1). GTDB lineage: Bacteria > Desulfobacterota > Desulfobulbia > Desulfobulbales > Desulfocapsaceae > JBDLID01. Next base: position 28,597 of record JBDLID010000017.1, read on the forward strand.
AGGAACAGCTGCTGGTTGATCTGGTCTCGATTGTTTTTAAGAAAAGTTGCAACCCGCAGATTGTAAGAACAGCCAGCCTTGACAAAACGGTTGAGCAATTCAAAAAGGAACTTGGCTCATCATTACGAGAAGACCTGACCCTGGAAACACTGGCAGGGAAATACCAGGTAAATCCCTATACCCTTCTTCGGCAATTTAAAAAAGCTGCCGGAATCACTCCTCACGCCTACCGAACAAACTGCAGGATCGAAAGAGCTAAACTCCATTTACAGCAAGGCATGGACATCGCTGAAACAGCCTTAGAGTGTGGATTTTTCGATCAGAGTCACCTGCATCGTCACTTCAAAGCCATCACCACCGTCACCCCCAAAGAGTATCAAGTCAATTTTGTACAATAACTGTACCTGGGCTTCCTTTACTCTTTCGGTAAAACTCAAGCTCACAATCTAGTTGATTGGGGATTGCCACGTATTTTTCAAATATCAGAAAGAGACACCTATGCTTTGGCAGAAAGTTATGATTAAGCTCGCTACGAATCCGCGGGCAAAACGCTTGATGCAGAACTCCAGGAGGATGACTGATTTGGCAAATAGGTTTGTCGGAGGTCAGTCTGTAGAAGAAGTCCTCGCCAGGAGTGAACATCTTTTACAGCAAGGTAAAAAAAGCTCACTTTTTTATCTGGGAGAATATGTTCGTGACCAGAACGAAATTTCCAAGACCCGTGATGAGCTTGAGAGTGCTATCAAAGAACTTGCCCTGAAGAATATTGATCTCCACATCTCCGTCGATCCTACCCAGATTGGGCTAATGAATAGTGTCTCTGATTTTAGCAGTAACGGAAAAAGGTTGTCGCAATTGGTGCAGGAACACTCACCAGGTGACCCAACAAGTTCTGATTTTGTAATGATAGACATGGAAGATACATCGGTAACGCAGGCAACCCTTGATGTCTATCATGATCTCCACTCCAAAGGGCTACCGTGTGGGGTGACCTTACAGGCCTATCTGCACCGCACAGAGAGTGACCTGCAGCAGATCATTGAAAGCGGCGGCAAGGTTCGATTGGTGAAGGGAGCTTTTGCTGAACCTGAGTCCATAGCCTTCACCCGTCGCAAAGAGATTGATCAATCTTACTTTGAGCTGGCCAGAAAGATGCTCTCCGACCAGGCAAAAAGAACATCTTTTTATCCGGTGTTCGGTACCCATGATGACGTCATGATCGATAAAATAATTACGTATGCCACTGAGCACGGTTGGGCTCCAGATACTTACGAGTTTGAGTTTTTGCTTGGTGTGCGAGAAAGTCTGCAGGACAGCCTAGTGAAGCGTGGCCACAAGCTCCGGCTTTATGTCCCTTTTGGGACTGAGTGGTGGGCCTACTCAGTCAGAAGAGTAGGGGAAAGTCCTCGAAACGGTGTCTTTCTTTTGCGTTCGCTTTTTTTTCGTTAATACGGCTACGATAAACAGGAGTCATTTAATATGGAATTACACGTTTATCTTGGATTCGTTATTGCCACTGCAATCATGATTGCACTACCGGGTCCGAGCGTACTTTTGACAGTTGCCCATAGTATCTCCTTCGGTTGGCAACCTGCTCTCGCCACTGTTGCCGGTGCGACAATGGGAATTGGTGTTCAGCTGCTAGTCGCGTCAATCGGTCTATCCTCGTTGTTAAATGTTGTTGCAGAAGCTTTTGAATGGCTGCGCTGGGCCGGTGCCGCATATCTTGTTTATCTTGGGATCAAGCAGTGGCGAAGCGCAAGTGAGCCTCTTGAGTTTGATACTTCGTCGATCTCCAAAAGGAGTCTTTTTGTTCAAGGGTTAGTTGTCACGATTCCAAACCCCAAGAGCTTGATCTTCATTGCCGCTTTTCTGCCTCAATTCATCGATGCAGCACACCCTCTTGGATTACAATTCACTTTTATTGTTCCGACGTTTTTGGTGATCACTTTTACCGTAACATCGGTTTGGGCATTGGCTGCAGGAAAAGTTAGAGGGTATTTGCAGAGTCAGCGAGTTTTTCAATCAGTCTTTCGGGCAGGGGGAGGATTGATGATTATAGCCGGTGTAGGTCTCGGATTGGTTCGCCGTGGAAATTGAATAACTTCTTCTGCTGATGGATTATGTTTGCACTTTGTAGAAATACAAGAGCTATCATGCTTCTACAGTGGTGGAAAATTTATCATATACAGGGTCATCAACATAGTGAAATAACTCTCTGTGTGGAGGCACAGTTCAGCCATTTGAGATACTCCATCGCGTATGTCGTTCAGAAGGATGTATGGCATATTATCTGCCTTCACAAGATCCCTGACAATTTGATTGAACAAAGGTGTTCTTGTTGGATATCAACGCATATGATAAAATAAAGACATATAAAGTATACCCGTCTTCAAAGCGCTCTGTTCTTATCCGGGATTGAGTTCAGCTTGGATCTCTGAGTTGTTGTCAATCAAGTTCAAAGAGGGCATTAATGGTAAAGAATATCTTTGCCGTAGGCCTAGATGATTTCCACCTTGCCCAGTTACAAGGGTTGCAGGGTGCCGACAACTATCGCTTCCATCCCTTTCTCTCCTACCATGAGATCAAACGTGTAAAGCATTTTCCCGTTAAGGAACTTCTTGATTATGCAGGGTGGGTACTGCAGGAATTTGATACCACCGTTGATGCTGTTATTGGTTTCTGGGATTTTCCTGTCAGCACGTCATTACCCATCATTCAAAAAGAGCTTGGTCAGGTAGGTCCAAGCCTTGTCTCCGTTCTCAAATGTGAGCATAAATACTGGAGTCGCCTGCTTCAAAAAGAAGTGGTTCCTGAACTGGTTCCACCATTTCAGAAGATCAATCCATTTCAGAAAGACGCCGTTAGCCGATGTTCGCTGGACTTTCCATTCTGGCTCAAACCCGTAAAATCAGTACTGTCTCACCTCGGTTTTCTCATTCGCAGTCCTGGTGAGTTTGAAGCCAGTCTTGAAATTATTCGTAAAAATATAGGCCGCTATGCAGAGCCTTTTAATTTAATCATGAGCAAGGCAGATCTTCCGGAGACGATCAGGGACGTTGACGGTTACTATTGTATTGGTGAAGGTCTGATTTCTCAAGGCAGCCAATGTACCCTTGAAGGTTATGTGTATCAGGGGAGTGTTTCCATTTACGGGGTCATTGATTCACTTCGTGACGAAGAGCACAGGTCCACTTTTACACGTTACCAGTATCCCTCAAATCTCCCCTCTGCTGTGCAACAGCGAATGATAGAGGCAACCCAAAAGGTCATGACCCATGTAGGATATGACAATGCACCTTTTAACATTGAATTTTACTGGGATGAGGACCATGGCTCCATCCACCTCCTGGAGATTAACACACGGATTTCAAAATCCCACTGTCCACTCTTCAAGATGGTTGACGGTGAATACCATCACAAGGTGTTGATTGATCTTGCCCTGGGACAGCGTCCGGATTTTCCATATCGTAAAGGACAATTCAAAGTAGCGGCAAAGTTTATGCTGCGACACTTTCAGGATGGGCGGGTCAAGGCTGTACCTGGTAAAGAGGATATCAGGCAGGTAAAAGAGAAATTTCCAGGTACCGTGGTGACTCTCCATGTCTGTGAAGGAATGTTCCTGTCCGACTTGTTTGATCAGGACAGTTACAGCTATGAAATTGCAGTTCTTTTTATGGGCGCTGACAATTACGGCGAATTATCGGCAAATTATGAAACGGCCCTTGCAATGTTGCCATTTACCATAGAAAACAATGAAGATCGTAAGAAAATTTGATCATGATGTTGTTCAACATGAGAATGTGTGGATTCCCATGCCTGATGGTGTAAAACTTGCGGCCCGGCTCTGGTTGCCTGTCGATTCCGAGGATAATCCGGTTCCCGC
>JBDLID010000018.1:0-32466 GCA_039715055.1 Thermodesulfobacteriota bacterium
AGTGCTCGGCTTACCTTTATTCTTCCGGGTGTAAAATTTATTTCATAACGAAGAGTTTGGACAAAAAGGCAATTTTTCAAGGTGGCCTGTAGACAATGCTTACCGATTTTCAGCCTACAATGGCCAAATGTTGCGAGTGATCAGAGGCAGAAAAGACAAATCAGCTATCTTTGGATGATAGTTATCGGAGCACAGTGTTGCCGTCATATCGTTTAGAGGTGTAAACACAGGTGCTGGCAGAAGGCTGATCTCTGTTTTAACCAGAGCAACTCGTCAATTAACACCGTGTAGAGTGTTATCTCAGTGAACGACAGATGTACGACGAATCCAGGAAATAATCGCCATAAACCAAAATTATTTTTTAGCGTTGGAGGGAAATAATGAGACCCAGAATACAGAAAATTTTGTGTCCCACTGACCTGTCAGCAAATGCGCAATTTGCTCTTGGTTACGCCATGGATCTCGCGGAAAAATATGAGGCTGAAGTTACTCTGCTCCACGTAATTCCAGATGTTATTAAAGAAATGTCTTCGAGCATGGGCTTTGATTTTTCTTCCTATTTCAGCAAGGATCTCCCTGATCCATTCAGTGCTGAAGGTTTTGCCAGAGCCGAAGAAACAATAAAAAAACGCATTGGCGAAGCCTGCCAGGAGGTAAAAAATGAAATGGCTCACTGCCCCCTTGATACCGGCCATATTATCATTCTTAAAGGGCATCCCATAGAGCAGATTGTGGAAACAGTGGTAAAGGACAATTATGACATGGTCGTCATGGGAACCCAGGGCCAGAGCGGGCTTGTTGATATCTTAATGGGAAGTGTAGCCCGCGGGGTGGTGCAAAAAAGTTCCAAACCGGTGTTGACTGTCCGGCTGCCGGACTAGCCTCCATTTCACATCATAATCTACTACGAAGCCGGTAGACACTGGGTGTTAGAGGATACAGGGATGGTTCTATACAGTCTGCAACATGAACCTGAGTTGCATATCGACCATATCCGACAATTAATAAAAACAACCCGCCGCAGCTTCATCCAGGGGATAGAAGTTGTGACGAGTTTGATCATGCCAACCGGGTTTAACAGCTAAACCCGGCTCATTTGATTTTCAACTGAAACTATTACTTTTTGTTTTTCTTTTTTTTGGCGCCCTTTTTTTTGCTTGCCTTTTTCTTGGCACCCTCTTCTTTTTTCTTCTTTTTCTTCCCTGTCTTTTTGCAGGACTTGCCAGAGCTCTTCTTTTTGGCCACTTTCTTCTTGGCCTTGACTTTTCCTTTTTTCTTTTTAACTTTTTCGCCTGCCATCTCCACGGCATTGGCGATAACTGCCTGGGCCCTAGACGGCCCGAAACCTTTAATGGCACAGAGCTGGTCAACGGTTGCTGCAGCAAGATCAGCCACTGTCTTCAAACCGTTTTCACTCAGCAGGACAGCTGTTTTTTCCCCAACCCCTTTGACATTATCTATCTTCATTTCCCCTTTCTCCTTTTGGCAGAATTGGCCGTGAACGAACTTGAATACTTATTATTTATACGAAAATTCCAATAAAGAAAAAGAAAAATGATCGGATAGTCGAGAAGTTACAAAAAAACTGGTGGAGGCATTGAAAAAATCAGCGGAAATTGACAGCAGCCTGACCCATTGAACAGCAAGAAAAAGGGAGTCAGATATCCCATGTGCTGAAGAGTGCCAGCCGCAAAGGGCAGTGGCAGTAACAACTTGAATCCATGGGGGATTCTCCTTGCCGGCAATAACTGCAGTTACTGAAGAAATGGGGTTTGGGAGAAACCTCCAGAAGTCCATCTTTTTCCAGTGCAACGGGTTTGCACCTGGGAAAGACGAACTGCTTGCCCAGGCAGTGATGTTTATGACGACATAAAGCAGCCATGTTTTTAAACTGCTCCATTCCCTTCCGGGATATCTCTCCAGGTAATGAAGTTGTCATCTGAGGCATGTGTGGGCAAAATTGATTACGAACCGATCAGCGATGAGGCTGCCCAGTCAAGAAGAGTGCCGGGCATAATGCCAAGCCCGACAACACCGATGACTGCGATCCAGACCACAACCAGCAGAGACGGAGTATAACTGATGGTGAAAGATTCACCCGGCTCACTCATATACATGTATCGTACCACCTTCAGGTAGAACCAGGCCGATACCGCTGAGAGGAGTACCGCGCCTACAACTGTACAGGTGTAGCCTGCAGCAAGTGCCGCCTTGAGCAGATAGAACTTGCCGACAAAGCCGGCAGTGGGAGGGATGCCAGCCAGTGAAAAGAAAAATATGAGCATCAGGGCCGCTGCCATCGGGTTGGTTCCGGCAAGTCCCTTGTAGGCTTCCAGTGACTCACGCCTGTTGTTTTTGTCGCACATCAGAATCAGTATTGCAAAGGCACCCATGTTCATCAGGGCATAGATGAGAAGATAATTCATGGTCGCGGACAACCCTTCTGCGGTTCCAGGCAAAACGCCGAGTAAAGCATAACCGGCATGGCCGATGGATGAATAGGCGAGCATCCGTTTAATAGAGGTCTGGCTGAGCGCCATGATGTTTCCAACCGCCATGGTGAGAAGAGCAATTACTGCCACTACAATATCCCAGTGGTGGTGAATCTCGGGGAAGGCGACAAAAAGTATTCTGCCAAGTACTGCAAAACTTGCGGCCTTGGGGGCAACAGACATAAAGGCGGTCACCGAGGTAGGCGCCCCCTCATAAATGTCGGGTGCCCAGAAATGAAACGGGGCAGCGGCAACCTTGAAACAGAAACCTGCCAATATCATGACAAACCCTGTCATCAATGCAGGGTTATTAATCAATGACATGTCAGTAATTGCCTGACCTATCCCACGGATATCGGTTGTGCCCGTCATGCCGTAGACAATTGAAATACCGAAAAGGAGTATGGCCGACGAAAATGACCCCATGAGAAAATATTTCAGTGCCGCCTCGTTGGAGCGGTGTTCATGTTTCTGCAGCCCTACCAGGCAGTAGATTGAAAGCGCCATCAGCTCGAGCCCCAGATAAACAACGATCAGGTCTCCGGCGGAGGCCATGAACATCATTCCCACCACGGAAAAAACCATCAGAGAGTAATACTCACCCTGATGAATCCCTTCCATGTCAAGATATCTGTCAGACATCAGTGTAGCCAGAACAAGACCTGTGAGGCAGACAACCTTAAAGAAAAGTGCGTAGGAATCAACCACAAACATGGTGCCGAAACTGGACGCAGGCTCCTGGTAAAGAAGGGCCGCAATCAGTCCGACCCCTGCCAGTAGAGTAATCCGGGTAAGCAGCTCTCGGTTTCGTGGGAAAAACAGATCAATACCGATCAGGACCAACCCGATACAGAGCAGGAGGATCTCAGGCAGTATCGGGTTTAAGGGAGGCAGGGTAAATACTGTTTCCATTCTTTATCCTTTTCAGGTGCACAAAAATCAATATGGGTTTGCAGTAGCTCACCAGCATCCTGTGCCGCCTGTCTGAGAATCTCTGTGCTAAGGAGGAAGCAAATCACAAAAGCTTCAGACAGAAGGCTGCAAGATACTGGTGAACCGCCACAATCAATGTTCACATATGGATATTTAGATTTTTCAATGAACTCCATTCAATTTGAACGATATATTAATGGGTTGTCTTGATATTAATCATTTTATCTATCATCTGTTCGCCACCATGGGAGGTGATGATCTCCAGCCCGTGTTCGACACCCTCAGGACTGCCGGAGACCTGTTCAAGGAGATGCGCCACAGAGACATGCATGTAGCTGAGCAGTGCCTCAGGGTAGAGGCCGATCCAGAAGATAAGGATGATCATGGGTGTCAGTGTTATGATTTCACGAAGATCCAGCTGCCGGATTGACGCCCACTTCGAATTCACCGGATTAAAAAAGATCCTCTGGTAGAGCCACAGCATGTACCAGGCACCGATGATCAGGCCGGAAGCGGCGACAAGTGCCACCCACGGACGGGTCAGAAAGGCGCCGACGAGGATAAGGAATTCACCGATAAAGCCGTTGGTGCCGGGCAGTCCCACAGAGGCCAGGGTAAAAACAAGAAAAAAAGCGGCAAATACAGGCATGTTGGTTGCCAGCCCGCCGTAATCGGCGATCTTCCTGGTGTGAGTGCGCTCATAGACCATACCGATGCCGAGAAAGAGTGCGCCGGTCACCACCCCGTGATTGATCATCTGCAGAATACCGCCTTCCACCGACTGGGTGTTGAGAGCAAAAATACCCAGGGTGACAAACCCCATATGACTGACAGATGAGTAGGCAATGAGCCGTTTGAGATCATCCTGGGCCAGGCAGATAATCCCGCCGTAGACTATGCCTATAAGAGACAGGGCCAGCATCACCATCATCATCGAGGTGGCGGCCTCGGGAAAGAGCGGAATGGAAAAACGAAGAAAGCCGTAGGCGCCCATCTTGATGAGGATGCCGGCAAGGACCACCGACCCCGCGGCCGGCGCCTCGGTGTGGGCATCGGGCAGCCATGTGTGAACAGGCCACATGGGCACCTTGACGGCAAAGGCTGCAAAAAAGGCCCAGAAGAGGATAAGCTGCAGTTTAGGAGAGTAGCTCTGCTCGGCGAGAGCGAGGATATCAAATGTCTGGCCGCCCTTGATGTAGAGGGTAATGATACCAACCAGCATGAGCAGACTGCCCACCAAAGTGTAGAGGAAAAACTTGACCGCAGCATAGATCCGGTTGGGTCCGCCCCATACACCGATGATGAGAAACATCGGGATGAGCATGGCCTCCCAGAAGATATAGAAGAGGAAGAAGTCCAGTGCGCAGAAGACACCGATCATCGCCCCTTCAAGGAGCAGAAGAGAGACAAAAAACTCTTTGACCTTGATCTCGATCGAGTTCCAGGAGACCAGGATACAGAGCACCGCAATGAGTGCGGAGAGCAGAACAAAGAGAACGGATATGCCGTCAAGGCCGAGGTAATACTGGATATTGAACAGTTCGATCCAGTTATGACGCTCGACAAACTGCATCTGGTGGGTGGTCTTGTCGAATCCGAACCAGAGCGGCAGGCAGAAGAGTAATTCGAGGATGGAGACAATAAGTGCAACCACCTTGATATTCTGCACGTTCTCCCCCTTCATGGTCAGCAGAGAGAGACCGCCGAAGATGGGAAAAAAGATCAGCAGACTGAGAATGGGAAACGACATGCTAGGCCCCTGTAAACATCCAGATAATAAGAACCACCAGACCACCGGTTATATAGGTCAGGTAGCTGGACACCAACCCGCCCTGAATCTTACGCATCCGATGGGAAAGCTGACCGATCAGGCGCGGAACTCCGTTGACCACACCCTCAATGATCAGTTTGTCAAATAAGTTGAGAATAAAACCACGGCTGATGCCGAGCATGGGTCGGACAATGGTCAGGTCGTACAGTTCATCCACGTAAAACTTGTTGAGCGACCAGCGGTAAACTCCACCAAAACGCTCCCTTACCTGTGTCACCAGCTCAGGACGCACCATGTACATGAGCCAGGCAAGATAGATGCCAGCCGCACCAGCCCCCACCGAAACGATCATAAGCAGAATCTCAGTAAAATGGGACGGGTGGTTATGGGGATGCCCCAGTACCGGTTCGAGGAAATGCGCCCACTGGGCTTTACCTCCAAGTACCGCTGGGATTCCAACCCAACCTGAAAAGACTGCCCCAACACCAAGGATAATGAGAGGTACAGTAACAACCGCCGGCGACTCCCTGAGGTGGTGTTTCTGCTCCTCGGTGCCTCTGAACTCACCATGAAAGATGAGGAAGAAGAGACGGAAGGAGTAGAAGGCGGTGATGCCGGCGACCATGGTGCCGATCAGCCAGGCGAATTTGGCTCCGGGAACATTGGAGGCAAAGGCCATGGCAAGGATCTCGTCCTTTGAGAAAAAGCCTGCAAAACCGGGTACGCCCGAAATTGAAAGCGAGGCCAGCAGGAAGGTCCAGTACGTGATTGGCATATACTTCTTCAAACCGCCCATGTACTTGACATCCTGCTCATGGTGCATGCCGAGGATGATGGATCCGCAGCCAAGAAAGAGCAGGGCCTTGAAATAAGCGTGGGTGAAAAGGTGGAAGATGCCGGCACTGTAGGCCCCTACCCCGCAGGCGATGAACATGTAGGCAAGCTGGGAGACCGTTGAGTAGGCCACCACCCGCTTAATATCGGTCTGGGTAAGTGCGATAAGAGCGGCAAAGAGACAGGTCACGCTGCCGACTATGGTGATCACTGACAGTGCGGTGGTGGAAAGTTCAAAAATCGGGTTACAGCGGGCCACCAGAAAAACACCGGCAGTGACCATGGTGGCCGCATGGATGAGAGCGGAAACCGGGGTCGGACCTTCCATGGCATCAGGCAGCCAGACGTGGAGCGGCAGCTGGGCGGACTTGCCGATAGCGCCGCAGAAGAGGAGCATACTGATTATGGTGGCAAGGTCATAGCTTTTGCCAAAGAGGATAAAGCTGCTGCCCACCATTCGATCAACGCCGGCAAAAATCGGATCATAGTGCAGGGTACCGAACACACCATAGATGAGAAAGAGGCCAAGGATAAACCCAAAATCACCAAACCGGTTGACGATAAAGGCCTTTTTACCTGCATCGGCAGCCGAAACCTTTTCATAGTAAAAACCGATCAGCAGATAGGAGGAGAGTCCAACCGCCTCCCAGCCGAAAAAAAGCTGGAGGAAATTGTTACCCAGCACCAGCATGAGCATTGAAAAAGTGAAAAGGCTCAGGTAGGAGAAGAAACGGTAGTAGCCGTCTTCTCCTTTCATGTAGCCAACCGAGTAGATGTGCACAAGAGAACTGACCGAGGTCACAACAATGAGCATTACCGAGGTCAGCTCGTCAAGGAGAAAACCTACCGAGACACTCAACGTCCCGGAAGAGATCCAGGTGTAAAGATCCATATTCACCCTGACACCGCCGACAACCTGTGTAAGTGCGTAGACACTGCATATAAACGAGATCACCACGGATACAATGGGCACCCAGTGACTGGAAGTACCGAGCCGCCTGCCGAACAGGAAGGTGAAGATAAACGACAGCAACGGCAGAAAAGGTATGATCAGCAGATAGGTCGGCATAGTTACCCCTTGAGCTCGTTGATGGTGTCGACATGGACAGAACGGCGGTTACGAAAAAGCACTATAACCAGCCCCAGTCCGATGGCGGCCTCGGCCGCGGCAACGGTGATGACAAACAGGGTTAATACGTGACCGTCTAAACTGTCGAGATAGTGTCCCATGGCCACCAGGTTCAGGTTAACCGCATTCAGCATCAGCTCGATGCACAGAAACAGAATGATGATGTTGCGTCGCACCAGAAAGCCGTACACACCAATGGAAAACAGAAGCACGGACAGGGTCATGTACCATGACAATGGGATCATTTTTCCACCTCACAGTGCGATGATGGAGTAAGAGGCTCCTCCGGTTGGTCACTCTTCTTTTCACGGCGTGCCAGAACAAGACCACCGATAACAGCAACGAGCAGTATAACACCCGCGATTTCAAAGGAGAGCAGATGGTTTGAGAACATCTCAAGTCCCATGGCCCTGGTATGGGTCAGTTCGCTGAGGTGGTCTGCCGTATAGTTGCCCTTTGTCCCAAGTTGAAAGGCGGGCAGTACGGCAAGGAGAATGACGCAGAGAAGAAAGGCAAGAACTGCTGCAGGCAGCTGATTTGTAACAAAGCGGTTGATTTTAATCTCGGTCCGCAGACTGACGAGGAAGATCACGAACAGGTAGAGTACCAGGACCCCCCCGCCATAGACTATGATCTGGATGGCGGCCAGAAACTCCGCATTGAGCAGGAGATAGAGAATGGCCATGTGAAAGAAGAGAACCAAGACCGACAGTACGGAATGAACCGGGTTTCTCAACTGAACGGCGGCCACTCCACTGCCCAGGATGAGCAGAGCGCAGTAGATAAAAATGAACTTAGCAAACATTGTCCACCTCCTTTAAACCGGTTTTGTCGGTCGTTGTGCCATTTTTAGCAGCAGGACCGACATACTGGCCTTCAATGGTCCAATCCCTGTCCACCTCAATCCGTTTTGCAGCGGCCAGTCCTTTTTCCGGGATTCCACGGGGCCGCCAGAATGGATTGACATAGTCCTTATCTGCACCTGTCTCCCTGACGAAACGATCCCAGTTGTCAAGGAGCCCCTCCTTGTCAAAAAAGATGGCCTCACGGCTGGTGTCTGAATATTCAAAAACATCGGTCATTGTCAGGGCGTTAACCGGGCAGACCTCGACACAGTAGCCGCAGTAGACACAGCGCAGCGCCTCGATGGAGTAATTTTCAACGACCCTTGCGCCGCTTTTGTCGAGGAGATAGTTGAGACGGATACAGCGCGACGGACACACCGTGGCGCAGCGCATGCAGGCAACGCACTTGGTTTTGCCGGTCTGCGGATCGCGGACCAGGGCGTGTTGTCCGCGAAACCCCGGGTACATAGGCGGTTTTTCCTGCGGGTACTGCCGGGTAATGGGCGGTGAAAAGAGCTTACGCAGGGTCAGGGCCATTCCCTGAAGAATCTCCAGGTGGAAAATGGTCTGAAAGAGATTTCTCTTCTGTTTGTATTGAATCTTCATATGATCATCTCACCCATCTTCATGGTCTGCTTCGTTCCCCGGTTAACTTCTGTGGATACCATTTCTCCATAGCTGGTTGTTTCTGTCAGGTGACTGCAAGCTTGAAGAGCCCGGTCAGGAAAATATTGAACAACGCAAGCGGGATAAGCAGTTTCCAGCCCAGGTCCATGAGCTGGTCATAGCGGTACCTTGGCAGAGTGGCCCGAATCCAGATAAAGAGAAACATAAAGCCATAAATTTTGAGAATGAACCAGAACGGCGGGAAAAAGGGGATATTGAAAGGCCCTTTCCAGCCGCCAAGGAAACAGATAGTGCCGATGGCGGCCATCACCATCATGCCGATATATTCAGCCATGAAAAACATGGCATAACGCATACCGGAATACTCGGTGGAGTAACCGGACACCAGCTCGGTCTCGGCCTCGGGCAGATCAAAAGGAACCCGGTTGGTCTCAGCCAGCATTGCAATGAAAAAAACAAAAAAACCGATGATCTGGGGAAAGAGATATACCGTAAATATTGAGTTCCCCTGTGCCTCGACGATTTCGCTGAGATTGAGCGTTCCCGAAAGCATCATTACCCCGACGAGACTGAGTCCCATGGCGATCTCGTAGCTGATCACCTGGGCCATGGAACGGAGGCCGCCGAGGAAGGTGTACTTTGAGTTCGATGCCCAGCCGGCCAGGATGATGCCGTAGCTGGCCAGTGAACTCATACCAAAGATAAAGAGCAGGCCGATATTGATATCAGCCAGCACCCAGCCACTTGCAAAAGGCAGCACCGCAAGTGAGGCGAGCATGGCCACCAGACAGATCACCGGTGCAAGGAGAAAAAGGGGTTTGTCCGCCTGTTCAGGGACAATATCCTCTTTGAAGAAACTCTTGATTCCGTCAGCAATTGGTTGGAGCAGCCCGTGATATCCAACAACCATCGGCCCCATTCTGACCTGCATGTGGCCGATGATCTTTCGCTCGAAATAGGTGGCATAGGCCACGTGGAGCAGAACAATGGCAACAAGGACCAGAATCTGAAGAATAATTATCAGCACCTGCATGGACGCACCTTTTGGCTACTTGAAATTCAACTGCTGAGGATGGTCACCCTCTTCACTGAATACTTTCTCCTCTTCAATCAGCTCACTGGCTTTGCCATCGATGTAATCCATCTGAATATCAAACTCTTCCTTACGTTCCAGACAGGAGTCGAGATGACTGTTCTTTTCCATGATATTGTGCAGATTGACGGTGTCCAGTTTCATAATTTTACTCCTGATAAATATCTGTTTTCCTGTCCTGCGGTGATGGTCGTCCGCTCAGCGGTCGCACTCACCAAGGACCACGTCCAAAGTGCCGATGATGGCGATAAGGTCTGCCACCATCACACCTTTACAAAGTGATGCCAGGGCGCCGATGTGAATAAAAGACGGTGAACGGATATGCATCCGGTAGGGTTTTCCTTCACCGTCGCTGATAAAGAAAAATCCCAGTTCGCCTTTGGGAACCTCTGTGGCCACATAGACCTCGCCCTCCATGTAACAGTTGCGGTCTTCAACCAGTTTGATCAGTGAAGCCCGGGTCACGGTATCCACTTCCATCCGTTTACCCGGCTTGGCAGGCATCACCAGATCCGGGGCATCATCGCCAATAATGGGACCCGGCGGCATCTGTTCGATGCACTGTTTGAGGATATGGTTGGACTGACGCATCTCTTCCATACGGCAACGGTACCTGGCATAGGTATCACCGGTTTCGCCGATGGGCACCTCGAAGTCCATACGGTCATAAACCGCATAGGGCGTGTGCTTACGGATATCATAATCCACACCCGATCCACGCAGCGATGCTCCGGTAAGGCAGAGGTCAACGGCCCCTTCTGCCGAGACCTGGCCAACGCCAACAGTGCGTTTGAGCCAGATACGGTTGGTGTCGATCAAGGTCTCGTACTCTTCGATGCAGGCAGGAAACTGCTCTACAAAACGGTCAAGGCCTGACATAAATTCATGGGTGACATCCTGGCGGACACCTCCCAGCCGGGTATAACTGGTGGTCAATCGGGCGCCGCACAGCTCGGCAAAAAGTTCAAGCAGGATTTCACGCTCCCGGAAGCAGTAGAGAAAGACGGTCATGGCACCGATGTCGAGCGCATGTGTGGCCAGCCACAGGAGGTGGCCGGTAATACGCGACATCTCGCAAACCATGACCCGCAGGTACTGCGATCTTTCAGGAACCTCGATCGCCAGCAGTCGCTCTACCGCCTCGCAGTAACCGACATTGTTGGCCATGGCCGCGATGTAATCAAGACGGTCAGTGAGCACCAGGTTCTGGCTGTAGGTCCGATGTTCTGCCAACTTCTCAAAACCACGATGGAGATAGCCCACTTTAGGCCGGCAGTCGAGAATGGTCTCGCCGTCAAGGTCCAGGTCTACCCGCAGTACTCCGTGGGTCGCCGGGTGCTGTGGCCCCATTTTCAACCGGTAGCGGTCTTCGTCGCCGTTGGCAACGGCCACGTCAAGTGTTGTTGTCTGACTCATGGTCATCGATTATTTTTTTTGTTCATAACCAGGCACCGAAAAGGTCTGAATGCCAAACAGGTTACTGGTGAAAGTCATGTTTACTCAGTCGTTTGGCCAATTCCCTGAGTTCCTCCAATCCCTGCCATTCAACATCACCGCGCAGTGGATACTCCTTGCGCAGGGGGTGCCCCTGCCAGTCTGATGGCATCAGGATCCGTTCCAGGCCGGGATGGTTATTGAAACGGATTCCGACCAGATCCCAGGTCTCACGTTCCAGCCAGTCGGCACCGGTCCACAGGTCTGTGACAGAGTCGATGGAGGGGTCATCGTCGGGGATCAGCGCATTGAGCCGCAGAGCCACCCGGTTTTCAATTGAATAGAGTTGATACACCACCTCAAACCTGCTGTGATGCAGTCCTTTGCGCTTGAGATTGTCGACACCGCAAAGGCAGTTGAGATGATTCATAAGATGATCTTCCTTAAGATACCTGCAGATATCGACGATCGGCTCACGATTGACAAATACGGCCAGTTGACCGCGATGGCTGCGAACTTCACGCACCGATCCGGGGAACTGTTTCTGCAGTGCTTCTGCTACGCCAGTTGACTCCATCTTCCCTGCTCCTGAAGAATTTTTTCCTGCAATTTCAAGAGCCCTTCAAGAAGGGCCTCAGGCCTTGGCGGACATCCGGGGATGTAGACATCCACCGGCAGAAACTCGTCCGCACCCTGAACAACAGCGTAGGTGTCAAAAATACCGCCGCTGCAGGCACACGATCCCATGGCTACCACATATCGCGGTTCCGGCATCTGGTCGTATACCCGTCGCACCACCGGGGCCATCTTTTTGGAAATAGTACCGGCAAGAATAAGACAGTCAGCCTGGCGGGGACTGGCACGAAAAATAATGCCGAAGCGGTCAAGATCGTTGGTCGAGGCACCTGCCACCATCATCTCAATGGCACAGCAGGCAAGCCCGAAGGTAGCAGGCCAGATAGAGCCGGCGCGCCCCCAGTTGATCAATTTATTCAGGGGCGCAACAATGGCGCTGGCTCCGGGAATGAAGCTGATCCCCTCCTCGATTTCAACCAGGTTCGAGTTCATTTTTCCCATTGCAGATCCTCCTTTTTCCAGGCGTAAAGAAAACCTACAAGCAGGAGAGCGATAAAGATGAACATCTCCACCAGGGCAAAAAGCCCAAGCTTGTCGTAGACCAGTGCCCAGGAGTAGAGATAAATGGCCTCTACGTCAAAAACGATAAACAGGATGGCAATCAGATAAAACTTGACGGAAAAACGCATTCGCGGTTCTTCAGTCGGCGGATTACCAGATTCGTAGGCAACCAGCTTCTCCGTATAAGGCCGCTTCATCCGGAAAAAACGGCCGATCCAGAGCGTAACCGCGCCAAAGCCTATGCCGAACAGGATAAAGAGCAGAATCGGCAGATATTCACCTGGTGGAGAGGATCCCATCGTTTCGTCTCCCTCAGCCGCGATTGCTCAGCAGCTTTTCAGCAAAATCCTGACGTTTCTTTTCCGAGGCATCCTCGGGGCTGCCAAAACTGAGACAACCGGTGGTGCACTTCGAGACGCAGGCCGGCTCAAGCCCCTCGTCGATACGATCCATGCAGAGGTTACACTTGCCCACCTTGCCGGAGGCCTCATCCCACTGGGGAACACCCCACGGACATGCTGTCATGCAGGCTTTGCAGCCGACACAAAGTGACTCTTCAACAAAGACGATCCCATCCTTTGCCCTGCGCTGCATTGACCCTGTAGGGCAAGCATCCACACACCATGGCTGTTCACAGTGGAAACAGGCCATGTAGACAAAATCGATCACCGGGACCTTGTTTTTGATCTTGGGCCCGACCTCGATCATCTTACAGAAAAAGGCGCCCTCTGCGGTATGGTTCTTGGTCTTGCAGTGAACTTCGCAGGCCTTGCAACCGATACACTGCTCCACATCCTGGGTGACATAATATTTACTCATTTCGCCCTCCTCCTATGAAGCCGGTTTCACGGTTACAAAACATTCATTTAGTGCGAGACCGCCGCCGGCCGGGTCCCATCCCTCCAGTTTACCGAGCATGAAATCCTGATCGGCCAACCCTTTACCAAATGACCGGGTGAGCAGCGGGATTTTCTGGCCAAAGCCGTGCAACATGTATACAGCTCCCGGATCAATAAAGTCAGTGATCTCTGCCTCGATAACACCTTTGACATCACCGTTGGCAATCTCGACCATGTCGCCGTCGCTCACACCGAGTCTCTGTGCTTCCGCACTGTTGATCCACAGGGTGTTAGAACCAAGGAGCTGGGAAAGGACAGGGTTGTTTGTCGACTGGCCGTGGGTCTGGTAGCCCTTGCGGCCAAAAAGCAGTCGATAGCTGCCCTCGGGTGGTTGTTCAGGCGGCTCGTAGGGTTTGAAACAGGAGATTCCTTTTTCTTCCCACTTGGCACAGGCAAATTCGATTTTACCTGACTCGGTGCCGAACTTAATCCGATCCTCAGAACAGGTTATTGCGGGACCGTCAATTTTGACAAATCCCTTGGCCTCAAAATCCTCGATTTTAAAGCCTGTGTCCTGAAGCTGAAAATTCCAGATATCCTCAATGGTCTCATAGGGGAAGTATTCGCCCTTGCCGAGCCGTTTGGCAAGATTGGTGTAAATCTGCCAGCCCGGTTGTGAGTCGTAGAATGGTTCGATACATTTACGACGCATGGAAAAACCGGGTTTGGGCCCCTTGTCTGTTCTGAGAATGGAATCGCGTTCCACATAAGTCGATTCCGGCAGAATGACGTCGGCAAACCAGGCGGTCTCACTGTAGTTGACGTCAATGGCCACCAGCAGGTCGAGCTTGTTCAGGATACGCTTCTGTTCCTCTGGATCCGGCAGGGCAATGAGTGGATTGTGGCGGTGAACGATATACGCCTTCACCGGATATGGTTTATCCTGATCCATACAGCGGTAGGCGAGCTGGAGCATTCCTGCTCCGGAGTCAAAGTGACTGTGAGAAGAATCGCAGCAGTCGCAGCGGTCATCATCGACTGATGGAATATTGGCGCCTAAACTCTTAAGACCGGCCCCGCCGGCTTCTTTTGGGGTACCCGGAAAAATCAACCCTCCAGGCTGTTCGATGGAGCCCATCAAGCCATTGAGAATATTGAGTATTCGACTGGCGCAGAAGGAATCGCGATAGCGTGCCAGGTGCCAGCCGATATGGAAAATTACCGAAGGGCGATCCTTGTTGATTTCATGACAGAAGGCCTTGATCTCTTCAGCGGGAATCGAGGTTTCGGTTTCCGCCCACTCCGGGGTATAGGGCTTGAGAAAACTCTTCAGCTCCTTAAAACCGCTCACCCACTTGGAGACGAAATCCTCATCGTAAAAGCGTTTATTAACGATATAATTGGTAATTCCGAGCAACAGGGCATAATCGGTACCCGGCTTGATCTGCCAGTAGCGAGTCGCCTTGCCGGCAGTGTTGGTCACTCTTGGGTCAATATAGGTAATATTGGCCCCGTTTTTCACAGCTTTCATAAAACCCTTGACCTCTTTCACCTTGAATGATTCGGTGATGTTGCGGCCAAACAGGACAATGTGTTTTGCGTTTTTAAGGTCGTAGTTAAGGGCAGTGCGTCCCAGGCCGAAGACTGATTTACAGGCGTGGTTGGCGTTACGGCCGCAGGTACAGTCGTGATTAATGTAGTTGGGAGAACCGATGGCCTTCATGAATGCCTTGCGAATATCGGCAAAAGGTCCGCCACGGTCGGTGAGCATGATCGCCTTGGCACCGTGCTGATCGATAACCCCTTTCAGCTTGTCTTCAATGTAATCGTATGCCTCATCCCAGGAAACATCCTTCCATTTCCCGCTTCCCCGCTCGCCCACCCGGATCATCGGTGACTGGGGTCGCTCGTCGTCATACTGGAAGGGAATCGTTGCACCAGCTTTCGCGCAGATTGAGGTTCCCATTCCCCCATCATGGCTGTTGCCTTCAACCCATGTAACCCTTTCGTTTTCCACCTCAACCCTCAAAGGACACCGGACGGCACACATCCCGCAGATGGTGTAGACAGATTCTTTCATTGAAAACTCCTCCACTGGTTCATAGCTACCTCTGCTGTTATCAGCAGATTTAAAAAATGATGCCCAACGAGTGGACCCGCAAGGGGTCACCCCTGGACTCATTACAAACGGTCCTGCATCCGGGACCAAGTCATAGCAGCCGTCCTCTATCGGTGGTTCCCTGAGAAACCTTGGAACCGATGACAAAAGCGGCGCTGATCATAAACAGATTTTTCACAATATATTGCCCTTCGAGGCTGAGTCCGAAGGGAATTGAATTAAAACAGACATCAGGCAGGATAATGAGCGGCAGGAATGTGCCGGGTAATTCGATGAGAAGAAGAAAAAGGGCAAGCCTGAGAAGTGGTCTGTAGAGGAGACCAATACCAATAGTCACCTCCCAGACCCCCAGGACGTTGAGGACTATATCAGGAGGAAACCAGTAGACCGTTCGCTTGATAAGTTCATCCTCCGGACTCATCCCCAAGGGTTTGAGGAGGCCGAACCAGATAAAAATCAGTGCCAGGGAGATCCGCATCAGGAACTGGCAGTAGTGATCCATCCAATTGGTTATTTTAAGATCAACCTCGGAGAGCCACTGCGAATTTTTAATTCTGGATAACATTATTTATCATTATTTCAGTACATTATGCTATCTCAACATCTCGACCAACCAGTGGATACCACGACTCAATCAATGAATGTGAAAGACGGCAGTAGGCTTTTCTTCGTCCCAGCAGTCGCCGTTTTTCCAGGATTGAACAGAGTTCTTCTTCGCTGATTAGAGGCTGGTCCTGTCTGGCCAGATAGACCAGGCAATCAATACAGATATGAAATGAACAGGCATCATCCTCTTTGATGATTTCCCAGCAGGCCTTATTTTTTTCGGATCCCATTCCACACTGACGTTTTTTGCCGCAGTTGATAATATTCCAACACTGTTGGTTTTCTTGTGGTGTCATGAGTTCCTCACAAATTCAATTTCTATTATTGGTTAACCTTCAGCAAAGGTTGACCGGAAAAAACATGCTCAGAAAATTTTCGTGATGACTATCATTAACAGTTACTTTATCCTTTTCAGTAAGTAAAATTTGTTATAACAATGTTAAATATTAGTTTTATTAATATAGGCTGCCTTAAAAAATTGCCTATCAGGCCAAAGTCAAGGCAGCCAACAACAAACCCATCACAATGTCTGTTACCGTACGTCAGCTGGAAATTTTCAACGCCGTAGTTGAGTCTGGCCAGGTCACAAAGGCCGCCCAGAACCTTTTTATTACCCAATCGGCAGTAAGCCTCGCCCTTCACGAGATGGAAAACCAACTTGGCGGGCCTTTATTTGACCGGGCAGGAAGGTCTCTGGAACTCAATGACCGTGGGCGTTACTTTCTGCCGATCTGCCGTGAGGTCCTTGGTAAGCTAGGTGATCTTGACAACCTGATGAATGAAAAAGATGGACGCTTCTGCGGATCCCTGAATCTTGTTGCCAGCTCTACCATAGGCAATTACGTCCTCCCCTACCTGATCACCGCATTCAAGACCCTGCATCCCGATGTCCATTTCAACATGCTGGTCTATAACACCGGGTCGGCAGAGAAACTGATCCTCAACAGAAGTGTTGACCTCGGCTTTGTCGAAGGCGAAGTGAACCATGAAAAAATCAACGTCACCCCCTGGTTTAGAGATGAACTGGTGGTAATCAGCAGACCGGCTGAAAACAATGATTCGTTCCCTGTCTGTGATGTGTCCACCGATCTGAAAAAGTATAAATGGGTGAGCCGTGAAGCCGGTTCCGGTACCGCCCAGATCTTCAAACGAAAACTGGGCAGCCATGTTACCGATCTCAACGTTGTCATGGAACTCGGTCATACGGAAGCCATCAAAAGTGCAGTGGAGGCCGGGGCCGGAGTCGGCTGTCTCTCAAGCCTCACCGTTTGCAGAGCTCTCAATCGCGGACTGTTACAGAGAATTCAGCTCAAGGGGGTCGACATGACCCGTCAGCTCTATATCATCCAGCACAAACAGAAAGCCAATACCAGGCTGATCAGTGAATTTCTTGATTTTTGTTTTCTTCTCAGCGAGTGCGACCGGGGCCAGTCCTGCCTCTCGTCACCTGAAAGGTTCCAGGCCCTGGTCCAGGAATTCTCAGATCATTCATGAACACAGCTCCATCGCAACTGTTTCTTCCAAAACAATTCTCCTTGAAATATAATGGAAAGACAGAAAATATTAATTTGAGCCGTAACCGGCAGGCCAACAAGCTCGGATAAAGAATCTGTCGATATTAATTCAGGAAATCGGTTGTCATTTACCAACAGCCGCAAACGGAGGAAGTCATGGTCTATGTCAAACGTGATGAAAACGGTTCAATCATCACCATCCATAACGAAAACAGCAGCCAGGACATGGAAAAAAAAGACCTCCTTGATCCTGAAATCATGGACTTCTTTTTCAAGAGTGGGGATCAGGATTCCTACAATAAACTGCTAGGCCTTCTTGACCAGGGCATTATCCGTGTTCTTGATGATCTGGTTGAACTTCTCATCAAGAAAAACATCATCCTTGCCACCGAACTTCCCCTCGAAGCCCAGCGAAAAATCAACGAGAGGGTAAAGGTACGGAAAAAACTCATGGAGCAGCATCTCATGGTGGATGACATCATCTAGAATTGTGTTGTTTCCTCTAAGGGAGATGTTGCTGTTCCAGCAACAGGGATAGTCTCGAGTGGAGAGCAACGACAGCAGTATCAACCTTCAGGATGCGATCCCCCATTGATATGGAACTAAATCCGTATTCGGTAAAACGCTGCACCTCATAATCAAGCCATCCTCCCTCAGGACCCACGGCAGCGAGAATCCTGGTGTTTAAACCAACCTGTGAATTCACCGGAATATTGATTCGACAGGGATGAGCCAGCACCTTCAACCCATAGTTGTCCACGTTACTGTTCAGCCAATTTTCGATAAATGATTTAAATCCACGGTGGAGGCCCACCTTGGGAAGACGAGTGGCAACAGCCTGCTCGAGGCCCTGAACCAGATGACTGCGGGACTCCTCCTCCTGCAGCAGGGTGGCGTTCCAGAAACTCTTTTCAACTCTTCCGGCATGAATGATCTGCAGACTGCCCACACCAAGAGCCGCAGCCTGGCTGAATATCCTCCGAAGCATTATAGGCCTCGGCAGTGCAACAATAAGGTCTATGGGCGGCTTTTTTTCAACCTCTTCGAACCACTGAAGCTCCAGTTCCACTTCAAAGGGGTATCCGCTGCTGCATCGCAGGACGCAGGCCTCACCCTTGACGGAGTTGATGATACCGACCCTCAGCCGGTCACCGACACTGACCTTGAGGATCTTGACAAGGTGTTTTGCCCGCCGATCATTGAGGACGATTGTCTGAGTTGAAATTTCGTCTTTTTCAAAAAGGATTATATTCATCAACCGCATCCGTAAACTGATTTTTGGGATATGAACTGATCCCGGTGACTGTTATTCACCAGTCACATTGCTGCCTGCCTTACCTTTGAAGGATAAAACTATATCCAGCTCTCTGTCATTGTGGTACATTTATTTCATTCCAAACCCTTTAGCCCCATCTCCATAATGATGATAATCCTGTACAATTTCATCCAGGGACTGGCTCTGCTGCTCCTCTGGCCGATACTGCTCATCACAGCCATGCGTCCAAAATACCGGACACGGTTTACCGACCGGTTGGGATACGGTCTGGACCGGATTCCTGGCCGATTAAGCGAAAAAAGACAGCCCCGTATATGGATTCACGCCCTGTCGGTGGGTGAGGTCACATCAAGCCTGCCCCTGGTCTCCGGCCTGCGGGATCGCTATCCCGACGGGCTGATTATCTTTTCCGCCACAACCAGGGCAGGTGCCCAAACGGCCAGGAATCTACTCGACAAACAGGTTGACCATTTTGTTGCCTTTCCCCTTGACCTCTTCTTTACAGTCCGTCGATTTATCAAGAAAGTTGCCCCTGACTGTTTCATTCTGATTGAAACCGACTTCTGGCCGAACCTGCTCCACCAGTTAGACAAGAATGGTATCCCTTCCATCCTGGTCAACGGCCGCACCTCATCCGGCTCCATAGTCAACTATAAACGATTCGATTTTTTCTTCAGTCCCCTCTTCTCATCATTTTCCCATCTCTGTCTCCAGACCGAAACAGATCGGCTCAATTTTCTCAGCCTCGGCCTTGATGAAAAACAACTGCACACCCTCGGCAACCTCAAATTTGACACATCCCTGGTCCTCGACAAAGCCCCTGAAAATGCTATCAGGCAGCTTATTCCCAAAGGCAGTTCAGTCATGGTCGCAGGCTCGACCCACGAGGGTGAAGAGGAGATAGTTCTCTCCGCATTCAGCCGCCTACGAAGTCATGACCCGCGTCTCTTTCTCATCCTGGCCCCAAGAGATATTCAACGTGGCCCGGCCGTTATAAAAATAGCTCTGGAGTATGCACTCTCAGCCTCTCTGCGCTCCGCCTCCTCAACAGAAATAAAATCGGATATCCTCATCCTTGATACAATCGGTGAACTGTCATCCTGCTACCCACTGGCCCTTTTCGCCTTTATCGGCGGCAGCCTGGTGGCAAGTGGCGGGCACAATCCCATTGAAGCAGCCGTTGCCGGGATCCCGGTTCTCTTTGGCCCGCACATGGAAGATTTTTCCGAAATCAGCCAGGACCTTATCCAACACCGGGGAGCTGTTGAGGTAGGAGACGGAGAAGAGCTCTACAGGATTAGCCGTAGATGGCTTGAAGACAGCGAGCAGCGTCAAAAAAGCGGCCGGGCAGCCTTCTCCTGTGTCGAGCGGCAGCAAGGTGTTGTCAGGCGTCACATCAAGCTGATCGAAACACTTCTGTGAGTCGTATTTCCAAAATCCTTATCCACAACCTTCTCGCCTTCTGGACCATCGCCTTTGGTTGCGGAATCTGGCTGAGCCGCCCTTTGCCAACATCGCCATCCCTTTCTCTGCTGCTGCTGTTGTCCGCCTCCATCCTTACCATTCTTGCCATTGTTTTCAATGGCTCAGGCAGAACAAACAGTCGTATCCTGCTGGTGCTGCTCATTGCTGTTGCCGCCGGGCTCATTCACGGTCAAAGAAGCAGCCTCAAACCTGCCGACCCCAACCATATCAGCCACCTTATCAATTTACAGCAGGAAGTTGTCCTCATTGGAGAGCTTTGCGAAATGGTCACCTTCAACGGCGACCAGTCCACACTTGTCATCGACAGTCAACTTCTGCGAATCAGAGGGGAACAGGATTTTCGTTCCACCAGCGGCAAGGTACAGCTCAAACTCAAGGGTAAACCAACCACAGCCGTCCGCCCCGGCTCACGACTGACCATCCGTTGTCGTTTGAGGCCCCCTTCAGGTTTTCGCAATCCCGGAAGTTTCGACTACCC
This sequence comes from Thermodesulfobacteriota bacterium, assembly GCA_039715055.1. Lineage (GTDB taxonomy): Bacteria > Desulfobacterota > Desulfobulbia > Desulfobulbales > Desulfocapsaceae > JBDLID01. Next base: position 20,613 of record JBDLID010000018.1, read on the forward strand.
GGCCTTTTTGAAAGAAAAATCAATTCATGTCGTCGGCCGCATCCGCTCACCACTACATATCTATCAGTTATCTTCTGAAACCGGCTATGGGCCACCATCACTTATCACATTTGCCGAAAAATCCCGGCAACACATCGGAAATTTTATTGACCAGAACCTACCTCCTCAACAGAGTGGACTTTACCGGGCGGTTCTTCTTGGAGATCGGAGCGCAATACCCGACAACGTACTGGAGAATTTTAAAAAAATCGGATGCATGCACATACTTGCAATCTCAGGCCTCCACTTATCCATATTGGCCGGATTACTCTTTTGCATCATCTATTACCTCCTCAGACGCTCAGAACATCTAATCCTCCTGGTCGATGTTAAAAAAACAGCCACTTTTCTCTGTCTTGTCCCTCTTATCTTCTACACCTTTCTGGCCGGCGGCAACACGCCTGTCATTCGCTCAATGCTGATGGTGGCACTGGCTGCCATCGGACTGAGCCTGAGTCAGCGCTCTTCGCTATTTCCGGCACTTGCTTTCGCGGCCCTGATTATACTGGCCGTACAACCTCAGTCGCTGTTCGGTGCCTCGTTTCTTCTCTCATTTAGTGCTGTTATCAGTATCGGACTCGCTCTGCCGCTGCTTGCCAAACTGTTTCAATCCAAAGAAGAGGATAACTCCAGAACGCTAGTAGTGAAAAGTCGCCCGGCAAGATGGCTCATCTCCGGCCTGATCATTTCACTTGGTGCCACACTGGGGACCGGCCCCATTACACTCTACTTTTTCAACAGGCTGTCGCTGATCGGCCCCTTTGCCAACCTTATTATAGAGCCTCTGATCTGCCTCTGGGCCCTGCCTCTTGGATTTTGCGCAATACTGCTGCTCCCCTTTTCATCCTCTGGTTCTACCTTTTTCTTCAACCTCGGCGGCTATGGACTTGAGGCAGCACTGACCTGCGGCAACTTTCTTGCTTCAATGACCCATACAGAACTCAGGCTGCCCACGCCGGAGCCACTGCTCATTGCCGGCTTCTACCTTCTGTTTCTTCTGTTGATATTTGGCCGCAACAGCAAACTTCGCAAAGTGACCGCACTATTGCTGGCAGCCACCTGTCTGCTCTTTGTCATACCGCTGTCTGAACTGGTGAAGTTCAAATCTTCTTCGAGCCGGATTCACTTCATTGATGTGGGTCAGGGAAGCTCAACACTTATCGAACTTCCCGCCGGCAAACGAATACTGATCGATGGAGGAAGCGGATACTCGTCACATTTTGATGTTGGGGAATCGGTCATTGCCCCGTTTTTGTGGGATATGGGAATCAAACGGCTCGATGCAGTGGCTGTCACCCACCCCGATGGAGATCATTATAACGGCCTTGATTTTGTAATTGAACATTTTCACCCTGAAACCCTTTGGGTTAACGGCTTTTCAGGCAGGAGTACAGACTATGACACGTTACTTAAAAAAGCCAGGGCGGAAGGTGTTGAGCTGCGAGTACCGCAGAAAGGTGAGAGACTCCTGGTAGGTGGCGCTGCCGAAGTTGTCAATCTTGGAAACCCGGCGGCGGTGAACGAACACACCTCCGGGACTCAGCGCTACTCCTCAAACGAGAAAAGCCTGATCCTTCGATTCAACCACAACGGGTTCAGCTGCCTGTTTCCCGGTGATATAAGCCGGACGGTGGAACTGAAGCTGGTCAGGAAAAAAACACCACTAAAATCCACGGTGCTTCTCTCTCCGCACCATGGCTCCAAAGGATCAAATTCAATTCCATTTCTAAACGATGTCGATCCAGCACTGACCATTGTCTCCAACGGCCCTTTTCGAAAAAAATACTTTCCCCATCCGCAAACGGTGTCGAGAATCGACAACCTTGGCATAAACCTGCTGACCACTGCCGACCAGGGGGCAATCACACTGGCCAGCGAAAATGGATCAGACTTCAGGACAACAACATTTACCGGCCTGGACCAGTCCCGGCAGTTAACTTCTATTGCCCGATCAGACTCTGCAGGCCCCGATAATCGGTCTTTCCCGTTCCCAGCAAAGGGATTTCAGCAACCCGCTGAATCTGGCGGATGTTGTGAAGGGGTGAAAGTCCAGACTCCCTGATCTTCTGATTCACCTCTTCTCTTTTAAGATCAAGAGTGGAGAAAAGAACTACCTGGGGATGATCATCACCTGGGGTCGATTCAACAGCAAGAACCGGTTCATCACCGCTCTGGTAGCAGCCGAGAAGAATTTCTTCGATGGCCGGCAGCGAAATCATCTCACCGCCAAGTTTAATGAATCGCTTCAGGCGACCGCAGAAGGTGAGCAGCCCGTTTTCCGACTTGACCAGATCACCGCTGACATACCATTTCTTTTTGTCGTACTCGATAAAAGGGCTTTTTCCATGGTAATTGAGGTAGCCGTTAAAAACATTGGGGCCTCGAAGCAGAAGCATTCCGGCAATTCCATCGTCGAGCGGTTCATAGCTTTCAGGGTGAACAATCCGGCACTCCATGGACTTCATCAACCTGCCGATGGTGCCTGGGACGGGATCAGCCGGATCATTGACGGAGACCACCGGTGCACATTCAGTAATACCATACCCTTCACTGATGACTGCCTTGGGACAACTTTGCCTGATGGCCTCATACACATAGTCCTGGCACTTTTCAGCACCGGTGACAGCCAGCCTGACCCTTGGCAGAAACTCTCCTTCAGCTGATCCCACAATCCCTCCAAGAAAGGTGGGCGTACCTATGAGAATGGTAACCCCGCTCTGCTGGGTGATCTTTGCCAGAAGATTTCCCTCTGTGGGGTTGGGTGAGTAGACTGTCGGCATGGAGACCACCAGCGGCAGGACCAGGGTACCGGTCAGCCCCAGGGAATGGAATGGCGGCAGCATACCGAGCAGCCTGTCCGAGCTGGTCATGGAAAAAACCTCAACCAGATCCCTGCAGTTGGCCAGCAGGTTAGCATGGCTCAACGGCACCGCCTTGGGTTTTGCCTCGGAACCTGATGTGAAAAGTATGGCGGCGGTCGGGCTGATCGATTGACTGGTCAGCTCTTTTGTTACAAAACGGCTTTTGAAAAGTGCAATAAGTTTTTGGGGGAGAGTGAGTCCAGCAGCCATCTCCTCCAAGTAGAGAAAACGACAGGAGAGCTGGTCAACATCGATCCCCTGCCCCTTGATTTTTTCAACCAGCGCCTTGGCGGTGATCACATGGTCGACATCCACATTTTCAAGACAGTAGCGCATGTTGGCTATGCCGACGGTCCAGTTGAGCATGACCGGGGTCTTGCCGGAAAAAAGTACACTCAGATAGGTCACAGCAGAAGCCGTTGAGGCGGGCAGCATGATGCCTACCCGTTCCGACTGAATCCGTGTAATGGTGGGCCGTAAGGCGAAAATACCGGTAAGCAGGTTTCCATAGCTTTTACTGCCGCTGTTCTGATCGGAGACGATGAGCCGGCCGGGATGATTGAGGGCCTGGTAGAGGAACAGTTCGGCAATGGTCTCGCCTTGCGGCAGTTCAAGTTCAGCGGCTGGTTCTACAGCAAACCAATGTTCCTCCATGGGTGCCAGTTCGATTTCACCACTGCCGCTGATCTCACCCGCGGCAGCAAGGATGGTGGCTCCAACGGTCTGGATGTCATCGGTATTACCAAGACTGACACCGAATTCCGACTCGATCCAGGCGGCAAGCTCCACAAGAACAAGGCTGTCCAGGGCCAGATCCTTTGCCAGCAGATCATTATCGCTGACTGAGCTCAGGCCGGTGAGTTCTTTAAGCTTAGCCTCCACCTGTTTTCTGATGGCTGCAGGAACACGACCGGCATCGTGGAAACGGCTGCCGTGTTCTGGTTCCACCACTTTTTTTGGCTCACGTCCCTGCCACCAGAAATAGGGCACGTAGGTATTGTACTGCTCAACTTTGTTGTAATAGGTTTCCAGGTAACGATTGATCGCCAGCTTATCCTCTCCATGGGGAAAATCATCGGCTTCATAAAACTCGATGGTCACATCCCTTTTAGGAGTAAAGAAAATGAAGCCGCTCAGAACTGCGAGCAGATTTCGCTTCCAGTGATAGAGCAATGAAGGACGGCCTGAGGCACGGCTGAAACTTGATCCCCAGAGCCCGACAGTACGAACCAGTACAGGTCGGGCCTCAGGGACCTGGTCGAGGACCAGCTTGACGGAACTGTTGGCCTGCAGATCCTCTCTGCGGCTCCGGTAGATACGTCCTGCCGGATAGAGAAGGATATTATCGCCCTGCCTGAGGCCCTCCACTATTCCGGACAGACCAGCCAGTACCGACTTTTGGCCATCACTTCCACGGTTCTTGATGTCGGGGATCACCACCGCACGAACCAGTTTGACAAAAGGACGGACAAAGATACGGTCGACCTGCTGTTCGTCAGCAAGCGGACGGGGCATGAAGCCATGAGCGAGTACTGTGGAAACAATGACAGGGTCAATGAGCGCCGGATGGTTGGGCAGAAAGAGGATGGAGTCACCTCCCCTTTCTCTGACCTTATCAAGGCCCTTAACCTGTATTTTATAGCGGGTGCGCAGAATAAAAAGAAACAGCCAGTAAATCAAATTCTTAATCAGTGACTTCATAGATCTCTATGCCTTTGTATTCAAGAATCGGAGTAACAGTTCAGGCTACCTTCAGTGAAAAGGACAATATTGCTTCTTTGCTGAATAGTTACGAATCGGATACTTTTCTCACCACCATATAAAAAACTCCAGCTCCGATGATGCCAAAACAGCCAAGTATGATCATTGAACTGGACGGCAGAAAGGTCCGGTCAAGCAGGGAGAAAATCGGCCCGGCGACCAGCATACCCGAGAAACCACAGAAATTGGCCGCCGCGATCGTTCGGCCTTTGACATCAGCGTTTGGCCGTACCTGAATAAAGGCGGTGAGCGGAATGAGAAATATACCGCCGCAGATTCCTGTACCAACAAAAACCAACAGCAGGAGCAGCAGCTTTGAATCAACCGCTGAAGCGGTGACAAGTCCGGAGATGACAAGACAGCCACCCATCCCGAAAGCCGCCGGTGCAAGGACATGATTCCATTTGTCAGAGCTGGTAATCTTTGAGGCAATCAACGCTCCAGCACAGACCCCGACCATGAGGGAAACCGATAAAATTGAGGTTACGGTTTTGGAATAACCGAGCTGGTCTATCCCCAGCTTATTGATCACCAGGACGGCGAGCAGACTTAGAAAATAGAAAAAAACATCACCGCAGATGGCAAGAAACAACTGCGGATCCCTGCGAATCCGGTAAGTCTCTCGAATGGACTCAAAAGGCCCGCTCCAGGGAAAAGGCGGCCTTTTTCCTGGAGCGGGCCGGTAGTGGACCCAGAATGAGGCCAGGACACCGGTAACGGAAACGAACAGAACCACAACAACAACCAGCCAGCGTCCAAATTCGATATCGGTGGCTATCCACTGCTGGTCAAGTGCAAACCCGGCACCGGCCATACCGAGCAGAATGGCAGCCGTGGTGACCAGTTTGAGAAGGGCATTGGCCTTGGTGACGTAGACAGCAGGATAGAGCTCAGGGATAGAACCGTTCAGGGCAGGAGTAAAAAATGTGGATTGAAAGCCCATGAGAAAAACCATGGCCAGGATCCAGTTCCAGTCCAGGGTCAGGATGCCGTAAGCACCCATCATCATGGCAATCAACTCAAGAAATTTGACAAGGATCACCACCCGTTTTTTGGCAAAACGGTCAGCGACCCAGCCGCCGTAAGCGGAAAAGAGAACAAAGGGAAGAGAGAACAGCCAGGTAGCAGTCCCCTGCAGCTGGGACTGCCCTGCGGCTACGGCAAGGAGCAAGCCGGCCTGCTTGAAAAAATTATCGTTGAATACACCGAGAAAGTAGGTGGCGGCCATGGCTATAAAACTCTTGCGGCCCTCTCTGATCCTCCTCAGGGTCTCCTGGTCATATGCCATGAAACAGTCCTAGACTTCAGTAAAGTCAGAGGGCGGATTTCTCAGATATTTAACGAATTTTGATTTTTCAACAGCATTGGAATAGGCATCATCGGCGCTGATCATCCGCTTATCGAGATACTCCATGATAGCATCGTCAAGGGTCTGCATTCCGTACTTTTTACCGGTCTGCATAACAGAGGCAATCTGGTAGGTCTTACCCTCCCGGACCAGGTTCCGAACTGCGGGAGTGGCGATGAGAACCTCCAGGGCGGCACAGCGGCCTTTGACATCGACCCTTTTAAAGAGCGTCTGGGAAACAACCGCTTTCAAGGCGTCAGCCAGTGTGGACCGAACCTGTCCCTGCTGGTTGGCCGGAAAAATTTCAATGACACGATCAACGGTCTTCATGGCATTAATGGTATGGAGGGTGCCGAAAACCAGGTGACCGGTCATGGCTGCCTCCATGGCCAGAGAGATGGTTTCCAGGTCACGCATCTCACCAACCATGATGATATCCGGATCCTCACGAAGGGCGCCACGCAGGGCAGCAGAGAAAGACTTGGTGTGCGACCCGACCTCACGATGGTTGATAATGCACTTCTGAGAGCGGTGAACAAATTCTATGGGATCTTCCACGGTAAGAATATGATCTTTCCGTGTTTTGTTGGCCTCATCGACCACTGCCGCAAGGGTTGTCGACTTACCTGAACCGGTCGGCCCGGTAACGAGCACCAGCCCTTTGGGCAGGTGGGCCAGACGGGCAATGACCTTGGGCAGGCCAAGCTGTTCACAGGTGAGGATTTCACTGGGAATCTCACGAAAAACAGCACCTATACCATACTTCTGGTTAAAAAAGTTACAACGGTATCGAGCCAGGCCCGGGATCTCATAACCAAAATCGATATCGCCAGTCTCTTCAAAGAGCTTGATTTTATCCTCAGGGCAGATCTCATAGAGCATTGACTTGAGTTCTTCATTGCCCATCTTTTTGAACTTGACCCGCTCCATATCGCCGCGAATCCGTAAGATCGGCTGCTGCTCCGCCACCATGTGCAAATCGGAGGCCCCTTCGTCATTCATCAATTTAAAAAACGCATCGATTTGAGCCATCTTTTCTCCTTTGGCGGCTGTCCGCCATCAAGCTTGCGGTGAAATCGACCTTTCAACTTTCGTCGATTTAAATATCACTCACCTTTATATCTTAATACATACTGAGTTCTATTGATTATAGGCTGCCTTGAAAAATTAGTATTTCAAGGTTCCCTATATAACAACCATCTTTCTGATATATTTGACCACATCTTCAGGCTCATCAATGACATCGAAGAGCAGCAGGTCATCGTTATGGATATAGCCATTTGCAATCAACTGCTCCTGAATCCAGTCAACGAGCCCTTTCCAGAAATGACTTCCCACGAGGATGATCGGAAAAGGCTTAACACGCCTGGTCTGAATAAGGGTCAATGACTCAAACAACTCATCCATGGATCCGAATCCACCCGGCATACAGATAAAGGCCATGGAGTATTTCATAAACATGACCTTGCGGGTAAAAAAGTATTTAAAGTGAAGCGGCAGGTTTGCATAAGGATTGGGTTCCTGCTCATGGGGAAGGCTGATATTGAGCCCAATGGAGACTCCACCAGCCTCTTCAGCACCCTTATTAGCCGCCTCCATGATTCCCGGCCCACCACCGGTAATAATACCATAACCGGCAGTGGCCAGGTCGCCGGCAACCTTTTCGGCCAGAAGATAATAGGGGTCATCAGGTGGTGTACGGGCCGAACCGAAGATTGTCACCGCAGGAATATTGACTGCTGACATAATATCAAAACCATCGACAAATTCAGCCATAATCCGGAACATGCGCCAGGAATCCCCGACCACACTATTATCCAGACAATATTTAGGTTCCCTGGTGATTTTTCTTCTCTCGCTCGCGTCCATTATTTACTCCCTGACGTGGTTAGTCTCTGAGGCTCAACAAATTTCTTCTCAGTTACCACACCGGTTGAACAGTTAAATATTGTTTACATCTATATGTTATTATCAGCTTTTACTAACTAAAGTAAGCTCTTTTTCGGCAAGCCGACGAAGCTCATGGTCTGGTTCGGGAGTGGTTGTAACTTTTTCAAACCACCTCATTGCACTCTTGAGACGCCCCTGCTTTCGCTGAAGTATCCCCATCTGTAATCGGGCACAATCTCTAACTTTTTTATAACGAAGGCACTTCTGCAGGAGCTCAGCTCCCTGGTCAAGCATATCGCAGTGAATGAAAATGGAGGCCAGCCGGCACTGAATTTCCAGATTGTCAGGCTGCAGTTCAGCTGCTTTACGGCCAAGACTCAGGGCAATATCGTTGCCCTGCTGACATTCAACATAACTTATTGCCAGGAGGCTGAGCACCTCGGGGTCATTGGAGTCGAAACGAAGACTCCTCTGAAACCAGATCGAGGCATCATCATATTGACCAAGACGAGAGCAGGCAATGCCGATATAGCGTAGTGCCCGTCCCGATCCCGGAAGATTTCCAGCGGCTTTGTACCAGGGAATCAACAGATCGAGACAGGCGCGGTATAGCCCTGTACGACAGTAAAGTCTGCCCAGTTGGATGGAAAGATCACTGTTAACCCCGGCTCCCCCCTGTTCATCTAAGATAGCGATTGCACGTTCAAATAAAGATATTGCCTCCTGGTTATCACCGAGCAGTTCCCGGCCAAGACCAAAATTATAGAGGGCCATGAAGTTATCCGGATTTTTTTCAAGGACCCGGTCAAAGCACTCATTGGCCAACCTGTGACGATTCATCGTGGCGTAACCAACACCGAGACTGTTGAGAATGTTTTCATCGTCGGGTTGAAGAACAAGTCCCTGGCGATACTCCCTGATGGCCTTTGGAAAATCACCTTCACTGAAATAGATATCCCCGCTGACATTGAGACTGAGTGCATCAAAAATAGTAAGCTGCTCTTTACCGAGTAATGCTCCGTGAAGCAGGGCCTTCCTGCAGTTGCCAATCAGCTCGGTGGGTCGAAAATCATAAAATGGATAAGAGCAGAGGCCGATGGAAAGCCCTTTGGCCAATTTATTTTTGACCTTGAGCTCAACAAGGCTTTTATAAAGCAGCTCTCGAGCTTCTACCGGAGTGTAATCAGGGAAAAAATAATATCCTTCACGCCCTTCCCCTGCCTGATAAATGACAGGTTCATCAAAAATACCCTCCCCTTCAATAATGCGCTCCCCATGGTCATCGGGCAGCATCATGGCCAGGGTAAAGCAATGACATCCGCGCCATAGTCTCTGTAAGCGGGACCTGGTACTTTTCGATACCGGCGCCAGAGGATGACTCTCAGGATGTCTGAGTGAATCATAGGAACAGGTGCCGTAGGGGCCGCGCCTGTAAGCCTGGTGAAGGGCAAGATAGGCCTCTTCCAGTATGGCAGGTGCTCCCCCCTCCCTGTCATTAGATTTACCGTTGTCGGTCACCCTGCTCCACCCAACCCGCACACGGGAAACAGACTCTTTTTTAAACAAAGGGGGGATGGTTGCGGCAACCTTGCCGGCAAAACGGCTTGCCTCGGCCTGACAGAGACAGCCAAAAACAAAACTGTCGAGATAGAAGAGGGGAAATTTCTTTCCGAGAAATGAACGCAGCAAAGAAGTGACCTGCTGAAGGTGCTGGCCTGCTGAATAGGAGTTGGTTGAGTAAGGATAGGGCTCGATCAGAATCAGCGCCATTTCCCCTTCATTTTGGCTCTGCCGCAGATTTTTGACCAGTGCCTGCTGGTTGTATAAGCCACTGCGAGGATCTACATGGAAGGATTTGAGTAGTTCGAGCTTGTAGAGCAGCGCTTCAGCACATTCCACAAGCCAGGCCGGATCAGCCTTTTGGGCCAGCAGAGGATCTATACCTTCTGCACAGAGAACAATACCGGCTTCAGAATGTATGGTCAGCGGAAGGTAAACAACATTACCTTCAATAACGGGCTGTGGCGCCACCCCTTTTTCTACATTACCAACGAGTTGTTTTCTCAAATTTTTATCAAGAACATCATCGCTGATCGGTTTTGACACATCGTTATAAAAAACAATCTCACGGGCAGTGGGAATCAATTCAAGGGCCATGGCCATAATCTCATCTTCAAACAGAGACAGATCATGGACCGTTATCTCATTTATTCCGATTTCGGCTATGGAACTGATATGTGTCACACGCCCTCACTTTCAAGAAAAAAACGGATCAGAATATCTCCAAGTTCGGCCACCTCGCGATCAAGAATAGTACGCATATCAAGGAGCAGCATCTCTTCTTCCATTCGTCCGATAATGGGAATATCGAGTTCCCTGAAGAGCCTCTCCATCCGGGAAACACTTATTAAAAGAGGGACAAGAGCAAGGGCCCAGCTGTCTATGCCGTACTCGGGCATGGCCCCGCCGCCAACCCGGGAGGACGTGTTCACAAGTGACACCGAGCAGTGACCATCAAGGGATTTTTTTATCCTGCGCATGAGACGCTGCCCCCTCTTCCTGATGACCTCACCTTTGACGGTGAGCATGGAAAGAGTAACCACTTCGGTCAGCGCACGCTCAATGTCGTAGTAACTTCGCATCACGGACTCAAGGGAGGCAAGGGTAAACTTGTCGATGCGAAGAGCCCGGTTCATGGGATTCTTTTTGATCCTGTCGATAATGGGTTTTGAACCGACAATGATTCCGGCCTGTGGTCCGCCGAGAAGCTTATCACCTGAAAAAGTCACCACATCGATGCCCGATTTGACGACCTCCTGAACCGTGGGTTCTTTAGGCAGACCATAGGGAGAGAGATCAACGAGACAGCCGGAGCCAAGATCCTCCATGACCGGAACTTTATGTTTTTCACCAAGGGCGGCCATGTCCTCGCAGCTTACCTCGGCAGTAAAGCCAACTTGACGAAAATTTGATTGATGAACCTTGAGCAGCAAGCCGGTCTGCTCATTGATTTTTGATTCATAATCTCTCAGATGAGTGCGGTTGGTGGCTCCAACTTCCACCATTACAGCTCCGCTTTTTGCCATCACGTCGGGTATCCTAAATGAACCGCCGATTTCAACGAGCTGTCCCCTGGAGACGATGGCCTCTTTTTCTTTGGCAAGAGTATCGAGGACAAGCAACACTGCCGCGGCATTGTTGTTGACAACCAGGGCAGCTTCAGCACCGGTAACATCACAGATAATCTCTTCAACAAGGCTGTAACGGCTGCCTCTTTTACCGGTATGAAGGTTAAATTCGAGGTTGGTGTAGTGCGAAGCGGCAAGGGTAAGACTTGCGGATGTATCCTGAGACAGCAGAGATCGGCCAAGATTTGTGTGGATGACGACTCCTGTACCATTAATCACCCTGCGCAGGTTGGGAGACATTCGTTTTTTGATCGCAGCAATAAATCTCTCAGACCACTGTTGTACAGAAACTCCCTGGGGATCAGCCTGTTCCTGAAGGATTTTTTCCCTTTCCAATTCTATCTCGTCACGAACACAATTTTTAACAACCTTGAGAGGTGTATTTTCATCAATAAGATCAACAAGGGTTCCAATGGCTTCATCAACCTTGGGTAAAGAACGCAACATTTCATTTTTATTCATAAAAACACCAAAAAACTAAGCTCTCTGGAGGACAAATGGTTAATACCGGGCGACTAATTGTAATCAGGGCTCTCCTTCGAAAGAAACTATATTCTTTAAAATTTGAATTAATAGTACGTTTTTTAGTGACCAAACGCAAACTTTTTCATTCCAAATTAGTAAGATAGAACCTCTGAGAAACTATCTTAAACTTTATTTTTTTTTCCATTGACAAGGCCCTGAGGTTGGGTTAGTTTGCCGCGGTCTTCGCAACAGGTGAAAGCCTGTGGTAAAAAAGCCAGATATGAGCCAGAAAGTCATTGACA
>JBDLID010000019.1:0-31167 GCA_039715055.1 Thermodesulfobacteriota bacterium
CTTTATCAACCCGGGAAGCTGCGGACGGATGTTTGACGGCAACCCGATCGCGAGCTACGCTTTACTGGAAATCGTGGGGGATACGATCCGTGTTGATCTTCGCAGGATCGCCTACAGTATAGAAAAAACCATGGCAGGCCTGAAGAAATCAGGCCTGCCCGAGATTTACTGCGAGATGTACCGTTTGGGAAGAAAATTGAACTGAAGGGTACCTTGAAAATTTAAAATTTTCTTTCAAAATCGAGGCATGAGAAAAATTTCACCACAGGCATATACATGATATCGGAGTCTCCCTGCGGTCGCTTACCTCCGAGGACAAAGTGCTCGGCTTAACATTTATGATCCGGGTATAAAATTTTTCTCACAACGAAGCGCCTGGGTGAGGTAAGCGTAGACTCCGAAAGGCAATTTTTCAAGGTGGCCTGAAGAACGAAGGGGCCGGTCAATCTTTATCCTCGTCGGCCGGCATGATCACTTCGACCCGGTCACGGTTGAGGTTGAGGAATGCGGATTTGGCGAGTTCATCACCGTCAAAAGTCAGGACCCTGGCACCGGTGACGGCAATAAAGTGGTCGGCCTTGTTCATATAGTCTGTGAGCCGCCCTCCTGCATACAGACTGATCTCACCTTCTACGCGAAAGCTTTTAGTCAGAATAACGACTTTAGTGGAGTCTCCGGGTTGCATTTTTTATCCTTTTTATATTTTAAAATTACTTCAAACTCAGATCAGGCGGTCACTGGAGGCTCCTCCAGGAGGTTAAGAAAAAGACTCTTGTCCAAGGCCTTTTCATAGGCGGCCTCGGCACTGATCCGCTCCTCTTCAACCAGCTGCATGAGATGCTGATCCATTGTCTGCATTCCCTGCTTGGTGTTGGTCTGAATCAGGGAGTTAATCTGGTTGACCCGACCTTCACGAATTGTTGAGGCAAGAGCGTTTGAACCGATGAGGATCTCAAGGGCTGCACAGCGCCCCTTGCCGTCCTTGGTTTTAAGCAGCTGCTGGGCGATCACCCCTTTCAATGATTCAGAGAGCATGGATCTCGCCTGAGCCTGCTGCTCGCTGGGAAAGGCATTGATGATCCTGTCCACTGTTTTTGAGGCGGAATTGGTGTGCAGGGTACCAAACACCAGGATTCCTAGCTCCGCACAGGTCAGGGCAAGAGAGATGGTTTCATAGTCTCTCATTTCACCAACCAGAATGATGTCCGGATCCTCCCGACCGGCAACTTTCAGGGCGTCTCCAAAGCTTCTGGCATGGGTCCCCACCTCTCTCTGAGAAAAGATGCACTTCTTGTTAGGGTGAACAAATTCCAGCGGATCCTCAATGGTGATGATGTGCTTGGCCATGGTATCGTTGATGTAGTCAATCATGGCCGCAAGCGTAGTGGACTTACCGGATCCGGTAGGCCCGGTAACCAGTACCAGCCCACGCTCAAATGCGGAAATGGTACGGACAGTGGGTGGCATGCTCAGCTGGTCAAGGGTCAGAATCTTGGTGGGAATGATACGGAAAACTGCTCCGATACCGCGATGCTGATAGAGGATGTTACAACGAAAACGCCCTACCCCGTCGAGCTCGTAGGACATATCAAAATCACGGTCTTTCTCAACCTTCTCCTGCTGTTCAGGGGTGAGGATTTCAAAAAGAATATCCCGGTTTGTCTGAGCCGTCAGAACGGGGTACTGCTCAAGCGGCACCAACTCACCGGTAAGTCTGATAAGAGGCGGAAAGCCGACCACCATGTGGAGATCGCTTGCGCCCCGGTTATTCATTTCCGTAAAAAACGCATCAATCTTAGCCACGGCCATCCCCATTATTTTGCTGCCCGGACTGCTGGTTGCTCTCATCTTCGTCCTGGACGCCAAGCAGCTTTTTGTTTTCCAGGTTGGCCAGGGCGGTTTCCCGGCTGATGCACCCCTCGTTAACAAGTTCAACAATAGACTCGTCCATGATCTTCATCCCGATATTTTTACCCATCTGCATCATCGAACCCATCTGGAACGTCTTGTTGTCCCTGATCAGATTACCCACAGAAAGGGTACCAAGAAGAATCTCCAGGGCCATCTCCATCTTCTGGTTGTCTGCCGACGGCAGCAGTCGCTGGGTAACGACAGCCTTGAGCGATTCGGACAGCATTGCCCTGATCTGGGACTGTTCACCCGGAGGAAAGGAATCAAGTATTCGATCTACGGTCTTGGGAGCAGACGAGGTGGCCAGCGTGCCGATAACCAGGTGACCGGTTTCTGATGCCGAGATGGCAAGCGAAATGGTCTCGAGATCTCGCAGTTCACCGATGACGATGATATCAGGATCCTGGCGCAGGGCACCCTTCAGGGCGTTGACATATGAACGGGTATCACGGCCGTGCTGGCGCTGGTTGATCACCCCCTTTTTCAGCGGGTGAATGAACTCGATGGGGTCCTCCACGGTGAGGATATGATGGGCTCTGCGTTCATTGAGATAATCCACCATGGCGGCAAGGGTTGTCGATTTTCCGTGGCCTGCGGCGCCGGTGACGAGAATGAGTCCCTGGTGATTGTCAAGGACCCGGTAGATCACCTCTGGCATGCCGAGTTCGTCTAAAGTCGGTATTTTTGATGGTATAATACGGAAAACGCCACCAAGGCCGTTGTTGTGCTGCATGATCGAGCCGCGAAAACGAGCAAGATTTTCGATCTCGTAGGCAAAATCTAGCTGCTGTTTACTGTTGAGTTCCGCTGTCTGCTGGCTGTCGAGCATTTCCCTGATAATGTGATCGCTCTGTTCAGCGGTGAGTTTTTGACTCTTCAGCTTGACGATTCGTCCGAGACGACGGAGCATGAAAGGTTCACCGGGAGCAATATGGACATCGGACGCATTGAGGTCCACTCCGGCTTTAAGAATTTTATCAATTATAGCCATGGCTGTCTGACAAGATTGTATGAAAACTCGTTGCAATCATGATGGTTCTAATTATCTTTTCTTTTAAGGATCCTACCACCCATCGTTTCACAGTGCAAACCCTTGAACACGAAAATCACTCCAATTATATGGCTGGAACAAAATCGCCATTGTTGTCAAGATATCTTAATAATCATTTGATAATAGCTCACACTTTCTGATACTGTTTTTATCAGATAGCCCATTTTTCAACTCACTGATTACCACCTACGCATCTAAATACGGAAACACTATGGCATCATCATCAAAATCATCTAAATTGAAGTTCAGTGACGCACCAGGCATCACGGCAACTATCCGAAAACTTGTCAAAAAACACGACAAAAAACTCACTTCCAAAAGGCCGGATGAGATAAGCAGCAAGATCCGCTCATTGCTAAAAAAAAGCGACAAAGATGAGATCGTCGAATCAGCACTGCTCAAATACTATAATGCCGAGGAGCTCAAACCCTATCAGGCGGAATTGATCAAAATGCAAGCCCACCTCGAACGGGTCGGAAAAAAAATGATAATCCTCTTTGACGGACGTGACGCCTCCGGCAAGGGCGGCACCATTCGCAGGGTCACCCGCTACATGAACGAGAAGCGGTACAGGGTTGAGGCACTTGGCAAGCCCAATGATATTCAAAAAACCGAACTGCACATGAAGCGTTACATCGAGCGCTTTCCCCATGCCGGCGAGATCGTTCTTTTTGACCGAAGCTGGTACAATCGCGGCATGGTCGAACCGGTCATGGGATTTTGTACTCCCGAGCAGTACCGCAGATTTTTAAAAAAAGTTAACGCCTATGAGTCCAACTTTATCCTCGACGGAGGACAAACCATTCTCCTCAAGCTCTACTTTTCCGTGACCAAGGAGGAACAGGATAGACGTTTTGAACGAAGAAAAAACGATCCTCTGCGCCAGTGGAAACTCTCTGAGGTGGATCTACAGGCTCAGGAACTCTGGGACGAGTTTACCGAAAAAAAGAAGATCCTCCTCCAGAAGACCCACACAAAGGACTCAAAATGGTGGGTTATCCGCTCCGATGATAAACACAAGGCACGGAGGGAAACCATGAAACTGATCCTCAGTTCGGTCAAATACCGTGGACGAAGCCGTTCACTCAACTTTGACCCATCACCCGATATCGTCATTCCCGGCAATAAAGAATACAAGCTAATGAAAAAACAGGCCAAACGGTACGGGTCGGCCCTGCTTTAGGCCACCTTTAATCAAACTTCATAACAAAGGTGCACCCATGGGAAAGAAAAACAAAAAGAAGGATAAAGAGGAAAAAATCAAACTGATCGAATCCACCGCCATCAGCAATATCAACGCCAAAGAAAGTCAGAAAAGGCTGGCGGTCTGGATCAAGAAGTGGCATCTGGCCTATGAAAAGGATCTCCGCACCCTGCAGATCGAACTGATGAAAATGCAGCAGTCGATGAAGGCCAGAAATGAACGGATTCTTGCAATTTTTGAAGGCCGGGATGCTGCCGGTAAGGGTGGCACCATCAAGCGAATCATCGCTCATCTCAATCCGCGAAATACCCGGGTGGTTGCGCTCATCAAACCAAACGAAACCGAATCGTCCCAGTGGTACTACCAGCGCTACGTCTCCCAGCTGCCATCGGCCGGTGAGTTTGTCCTCTTTGACCGCAGCTGGTACAACCGGGCAATGGTCGAACCGGTCATGGGATTCTGCACCGATGAGCAGAATAAACGTTTTTTAAAAGACGTCCCCATGCTTGAAGAACTGCTGGTCAAAGACGGCATCAAACTCTTCAAGTTCTACTTTTCCGTTTCCAAGAATGTTCAGAAGGAACGTTTCGACTCGCGCCGGGAAGACCTGCTGAAGCAGTACAAGCTATCTCCGGTGGACAACCTTGCCCAAAAATACTGGGACGACTACTCGGTTCGTAAATTCCAGATGTTATCTGAGACCAACCGTACTATGGCCCCCTGGACCATTATTCGCTCAGATAACAAAAAAATGGCCCGGCTCAACTGCATCAGGCATATTCTCACCAATATTGACTATGAACAAAAACTGGGTGAAAAAGAACTCCGCCCGGACCCTGACATTGTCATTTCAGGGATTGATGAGCTTCGCCATATGGAAGAGAACCTGCTGTCACCTAAAAAGCTGCACGGCTGACAAAGCCAGTCAAGAGTCTGTTTGATTTGGTTGAACAGCCCTTGCCTGAAAAGAAAAGTTGGGGAGTGTCTATCACTCCACAACTGCGACGATCGTTGTACGCTATTGCTGCATCAGCATCAGGGCAGCCTGCCCCGTCCTATTACCTTTAGTCCACTATGGAAAAATGGCTTACTGAACAGTTACTTGCCCTTGGTCTTTCCCAGGGGGTCAGTGTTTTTCTGGCTACCACCGCAATCATATCGGTTGTCCTCCTGATCGCCGCTGCAGCCACCATCTTTGTACAAAAGGTGATTCTGCGAATCATCACCCAATGGATTCAGTCCAACAGACTCCAGTGGGACAACGCCCTGGTCAAACATCGGTTCCTCACCATTTTCACCTGGTATGTCCCGGTTCTCATCTTTTCCATGGCAATCGATTCGTTTTTTTCACCAGGCAGCTCAACGGCCATCCTCTCCAAACGGATTGTCATGGCCCTGTTCGTGCTCGTGACAGTCCTCAGCTTCAACGCCCTGATCTCAGCCGTAAACGATATTTATCTTCATATCCGCTCAAAAAAAGGAACAACCATCCAGGGCTATATCGATGCGGTCAAGATCGTTACCTGGGTGATTGGCCTGATCTTCATCGCCTCCATTTTCACCGGCAAATCTCCCTGGGGGATTTTCTCCATTCTCGGTGGCCTGACAGCAGTCACCATGCTTGTCTTCAAGGACACCATCCTCGGCTTTGTCGCCTCCATCCAGCTCACCGCCACCGACATGGTCAGGGTCGGCGACTGGATCGAGATGCCTCAGTACGGTGCTGACGGCGACGTGATCCAACTCTCCATCAATACGGTGCGCGTCCGCAACTGGGATAAGACCGTGACCACCATCCCCACCTATGCGCTGGTTTCCTCGTCATTTAAAAACTGGAGAGGAATGTCGGAGTCGGGCGGACGCCGCATCAAGCGAAGCCTGCTCATCGACACCGGCTCCATCCGTTTTTGCGATGAAGCTATGCTGGAGCGTTTCAGTCAAATCGAGCTCCTTCAGGATTACCTCTTTGACAAGGAAAAGGAGCTGCTGGAGTATAACAGCAGGCGGGGGATCGATACGGATGTGGTGGTGAACGGTCGTCGGCAGACCAATATCGGCGTGTTCCGTGCCTATATCGAAAGCTATCTCAGAGTCCACCCCGAGGTCCACCGGGACATGACGTTTCTTGTCCGCCAGCTGCCTCCCGGAGAGCACGGTCTTCCTCTCGAGATTTATGTCTTCTCAAAAGACCAGGTGTGGGCCAACTACGAAGCTATCCAGGCCGACATCTTCGATCACCTGTTCGCCGCCGCCCCCTGGTTCGATCTCCGTATCTTCCAGAATCCCAGCAGCTATGATCTGCGCCTGCTGAGTGGAGTCCTGAGAGCGGACACCACCAAGGTGGAATGTCAGTAGTTTATGGTGGCAGCCTGCAGGAAGTTTATTCAAGTATTGAAAAAACAACGCACTGGTCGGCGGCAGGAGCTTATTTTTCCCGTGCCGCAAGATTGACAAGGTCAGCGATAAGCTGTTGGGTGTCATGCTCCAGGCACTGAGTTTGAGAACCCTCTTCAACTGCACTGGCAAGCGGGGTAGTGTCAAGCAGCCTTTCCGCTTCTGGAAACATGGCAGCCAGTTTTCTATTCTCCTCACTGTACAGTCTGAGGGCGTCGGCTAAAAGGTCCCGGGAAAAGAGCTGGACACCGGCCTGCTGTTGCCTGATCAGCACATAGGAGGTTTCCATTAGAATTCGTTTCATTCTCTCCATCAACCGGCTATCGACAGTCAACTTTGATGCATTTTTCATAATGTCGGCAGCAAGTGTGGTGAGTCGGTTATTTACAGTTAATGATTCACGTTTTGGTCGCTGATAGCGGGAAGCGTCTATCTCTACTGTCCGGCAGAAATCACCAACCACATCGCCCGTCTGTTCATCGTAGATCCGAACAGCGATGTTTTCCCTGCCAAACTCCCTGGCCCATATTTTAAGATTTTCCGCATAGAGGAGATAAATACGGGGGGTTCTGATAATTTTTTCATCAGGACTGTTAAATCCCTCTTTGACCTGCTGGCCGAAAAAAGAATCAAGCCAGCCATCCTGGCGCCTGAGATAGACGACAATCTGTACCTTTTCAAACAGTTGGAAGAGTTCTCTGCAGCGACAGACAAAATCATCAAGATGGGACAGGTTCTTCTCTGTCACCCGATGATAGGGTGGTCCCGACTGCATGGCCGGTGCTGCCCAGAAAAATTCCGAACTCATGATTACCCTGGAACATTTCCTTTCACGACACTGATCAATGACACTGTTGAGGTAGTTTTTCGGCTCAATATGCTCTGTACCATTATTACAGACGGTCCAGGGGTAGTGTCGGGCAACAATTGATTTGACAAAGGCCGCATGCTGGAAATCAGGAATCCCGCATTCAGGGTAGAGGATGCCGCTATCAGAAAGTGGTTGACGATTATAGGCAAGAAAATGCTGAACGGCTGTTGTCCCGGTTTTTGGCATGCCAATATGGAGACAGAGCGATACGCCGGACCTGGGTTTCATTTTTCTGATTACTGTTCTTATTGAGTCAAGCATGATCGGTTCTGTACCATTCTCTCAATCAAATCACAATAACCCGGCTCCAGTTACTGTAAACCTTTGTTCAATTTTGGATGATTTCATCAGGGTGGTAAAAGAAGTTGAGCACTTCGTCCCAGGAGATAATCGAGGCACGAGACTCCGAAAACACTATTTTTTCAAGGTACCCTGTAGAAGTTGCTGACAGTAAAAAAAACGTTTATCTTTCTTTAGTGGTATACATTGCTCACAACCAAGGTCTCTAAGAGCAGGATGGCCGCTGATTCCAATAACCGTTCTTTCTCTAAACAATGTGTAACTATTCAGTGTAAAGCTGGGTGCGCCCCTAAGCAGGGAACTGTAACTGTTCAGCAGGGCCCTCAGTGTGGTCAAGCAGGCTGACGAAGCGTACTTGTGCTACTCGAGGCGGCCTGATCGGCCATAATGTGGGTGCTGCTGAATAGTTACAACAATGTTATAGTTGCAGTTGAAGGTAAACCTGTATGCCTTCCGGGTGTTTCACCGATAACGAGATGGCCCGGACAGGCTTTTCCACAAAGGGTAAAATGGAAATTCTTGCAGATCTCATGACCTCTGATGTTATCACCGTATCACCGGACAGCCCGGTGAGCGCGGCGCTTGATGTCATGGAGAAACGGAGGATCTCCGCCCTGGTGGTTGCCCGGCAGGGCCGCCCCCTTGGAGTATTCACAGAAAGAGCCCTGATCCAGATCCGGGTTGACGGTGAAATCTCATATTCAAGTCCCATCAGCCTGGTGATGTCAAGCCCGTGTTTGACCGCACGACTGGACAAGGATTATCGTGAAGCCTACCAGATGCTGCTTCAGCATCAGATCCGCCACCTGGTGGTAGTCGATGCTGAGGGACTGCTGGCGGGTATTGTCACTGCCACCGATTTCCTGTCCCATCTCGGCCTTGAATATTTCATGGAGTTCAAGAACGTCTCCCAGGTGATGTCCAAGGAAATTATCACCTTACTACCAACCGCCTCAGCGCTGTCGGCCATGAAGCTGATGAATGACCGCAGGATCAGCTCCCTGGTCATGGTGGACAAAGGATTTCCCACCGGAATCATTACCGAGCGAGATCTCCTGAGATTGATCCGTTCACAAAAGGATCTCAGTCGCCTCAGGCTCGAAAAGGTCATGAGTCAACCGGTGGAGACGGTCTTTTCCGATGTGTCCAGCCATGAGGCCGCCAAAATCCTGATACGCAAGGGGCTTCGCCGACTGGTCGTCACCAATTCGTCCGGCCAGGGTATAGGGATCGTCACCGAAACCGATATGGTCAAGGGCCTCAGGACCAGCTATACCGATCACCTGAAGGATGTGATCCGCAAACAGGCCCGCCAGCTCCGGGAAGTCAAGGAACAGGTTGAGGAAACATTCATCCTCGACTCAATGCTGAGATCCGCCGGTAAGATTGCCATTTCCATCATGGATACCGATCTCCACATCCTCCTTCATAATCGGGCAGCTGAATCCCTTTACGAGGAGCACAGGGACGGGATTGTCGGTAAAAGCGGGACCAGCCTTCATGACCGGGCAGGAAACCTCGAAGAGTTCCAGGATGCTGTCAAAAAGGCCGACCAGTCAGGCCGTCACGAATTTATCCTCAAGCACCAGGTTGATGCTGCTCTTTTCTACCTTGCCACAACGATCTTCACCATCCATGACCAGACAAACAAAAAAATCGGTTTCGGCCTCATCGCCATTGACATCACCGCCCAGAAAGAGACCATGGAGGAGCTGGAACTGAGGCGCAAGGAAGTCGAAGACGCTAATATCGCGCTGAAAGTGATGCTCGACGAACACACCAAAACGAGGGAAAATATAGAAGAAAAAATTTCCATAAGACTCAAAGAATTCGTCAACCCTTATCTTGATATCCTGCGGGCCACCTCACTTTCTTCCCAACAAAGAGAAGCAGTCAACATTATCAGTGGCCATATTGAATCCATCACCCAGACCTTTTCCCACAAGGCCAGAAAAATGGTTCTCGGTCTTTCCCCAAGGGAAACCATGATTGCTGACCTGGTGTACCAGGGCAAGACCTCAAAACAGATATCAGAACTGCTCACCATCGGCCTCCGCACCGTTGAAACCTATCGAAACAATCTGCGCAAAAAGCTTGGAATCAATAATAAAAAAATAAGCCTCAGAACCTATCTGCTCACAAATTTCAGCCGAGACGACAACTGAGCCTGTTGCTTCACTATCATTTTTCATTGTCTGACCCCTCTCTACAAAATACAGTAATTAGATACGTATTTTTTCCTTATTTTTTCCGTGTTGACTTCTGGCCTGATTTCAATGAAATTGTAAATGAATACTAATACGTTTCTAATATTTATCTGATCAACCAGTCCCATCACCTTTTCACCCCAGGAGGGAGAGACCATGGAAGAACACAAATGTCAGCCTGTTGACAGCAGCGCAGATATTGAGAGTAAATCTGACGTTGACACTGACACAAAAACTAAAAAACCTTCCACAAAGAAAAAAATAGCCACCAGGAAAAAAATGACCGCCAAGAAAAAAAAACCTGCAAAGAAAACCAGTAAGGCCGCAAAGGCCTCTAAACAAAAAATAAAAAAGCCACTGATTGAAAATCCTGAGACTATTGTCGTCAAAAAGAAAGAAGTCAAACTCAAGGATGTATTAAGTGAGTACAAGAGTCTGAAAAAAGGCGGTCCGTCACTCAATAAATTTCAGAAAAAGGCCATCCGCAGGTACCACAGAGAAGAGGCGCTCAAGCCCTACCAGGCCGAGCTGATCCGGATGCAGAAGTGCCTTGAGAACAACAACAGGAAGATGGTTATTCTCTTTGAGGGCCGTGACGCAGCCGGAAAAGGCGGAACCATCAGACGTGTCACCCGTTACATGAATGAAAAGCACTACCGGGTGGTCGCCCTTGGAAAACCGTCTGAGCATGAAAAAACCCAGTGGTTCTTTCAGAAGTACATTACCCAGTTGCCGCGAGGCGGCGAAGTGGTTCTCTTTGACCGCAGCTGGTACAATCGGGCGGTGGTCGAACCGGTATTTGGCTTCTGTACACCTGAAGAGTATAAAAATTTCATGCGCGGTGTGGTAGGTTTTGAAAAAGACCTGGTCCGCCAGGGCACCATCCTCGTCAAACTCTACTTCTCAGTGACCAAGGAAGAGCAGGCCAGACGTTTTAACCGTCGCAAGACCGACCCTCTGCGCCAGTGGAAACTCTCAGAGATTGATGTCCAGGCCCAGGATCGCTGGGACGATTTCACCCACCAGAAGTATGAGATGCTGAAGAGGACATCAACTAACACCGCTCCCTGGACAATCATAAGATCCAACAATAAACACGATGCCCGTCTCAATGCGATGAGAGTTATCCTCAGCTCGCTGGCATATGAACGCGGTAATGATGACCTTAACTATGTACCTGACCCTGATATTGTTATCTCAGGTTCCCGGGAAAAGGAAATCATGGATGCTCACCGGATCACCACCGGCAGCTTTGTCGGCTGATCGAATCGTGCCATTTGAGACTTTACCGGAGCTGTCTCCGGTCCAACTAAATAATATTGCAATAAACAGGTGAATATACAATGGGCAGAAAAATGAAGGTTCAAACTAACGGAAAGAAGAAGGAAAAAATCAAACTGATTGAAGGTACCGCCATCCGCAACATCAATGCCAAGGAGTCAAAAGCGCGGCAGGCGGTGTGGATTAAAAAATGGCACCTGGAATATGAGGCTAACCTGCGCACCCTGCAGGTCGAGCTTATGAAGATGCAGCAGTCATTGAAGTCAAGCGGACAGCGAGTACTGGCCATCTTTGAGGGCCGGGATGCTGCGGGCAAGGGAGGCACCATCAAGCGGATCATCGCCCACCTCAATCCTCGAAACACCCGGGTGGTGGCCCTGGTCAAGCCCAATGAGACTGAGACGACACAGTGGTACTTCCAGCGTTACGTCTCCCAGCTGCCTTCGGAAGGCGAGTTTGTCCTCTTTGACCGCAGCTGGTACAACCGGGCAATGGTTGAACCGGTCATGGGCTTCTGCAGTGATGAACAGAACAAACGTTTTCTCAAGGACGTGCCTATGCTCGAAGAGCTTCTGGTCAAAGATGGCATCAAGCTCTTTAAATTCTACTTCTCAGTCTCCAAAGAGGTGCAGAAGGAAAGATTCGACTCACGCAAGGAGGATCCCCTCAAGCAGTTCAAACTCTCTCCGGTGGATAACCTGGCCCAGGAATACTGGGACGACTATTCGGTGCGTAAATTCCAGATGCTCTCTGAAACCAACCGGACCATGGCACCATGGACCATCATCCGCTCCGACAACAAAAAAATGGCCCGGCTCAACTGCATCAAGCACATCTTGTCCAACATGGACTACGAGGATAAGCTGCCTGCAAAAGAACTGGTCCCCGACCCTGAAGTCGTTATCTCAGGGATCAACGAGCTGAAGCATATGGAGGAGAATCTGATGTCTCCTGATAAGCTGCACGGGTAAAAGAAAGGTGTAGGAAAAGGTGTAAGGTATAAGGTATAGGGTACAGGGTTTAAGGTTTAAGGAAAAAAGGGGCAGAGGGGGATTTATCCCTCTGCCCCTTGTTTTATTTGGGAATTTGTTGCGGGTATCCGTCAGCTTGGTTTGCCGCAGCACTTTTTATATTTTTTGCCTGATCCGCAGGGGCATGGGGCGTTGCGGCCGACCTTACCCCCTTCTCTTTTTGTCGGTTGCTGCGCGGCGACATTCTCTCCGGCAGCTCCCTTGTTGAGCTGCATCTCCTGCTCCTGTTTTCTCCTGCGCTCCTCCTCAAGCCGTTCAACATCTTCGTCCTGAACCACCTGGACCCGCATCAGGGTAGAGATGGTCTGCAGTTTGACGGTTTCAATCATGTTCATGAAGAGGTTGTAGCCTTCCTTCTTGTACTCATCCAGCGGATTTTTCTGGGCATATCCCCTGAGACCGATACCCTCCTTGAGATGATCCATGGAGAGCAGATGGTCCTTCCAGTGGCTGTCTACCATCTGCAGGAGAATTACCCGCTCGAGGTGACGCTGGACATCACTGGTGTTGAGTTCCTCCTGATTCCTGTACGTTGACTCAACAAGTTCATTGATTTTTTCATAAAAATTCTCGTACTCAAGGCCTGCGCGGTCGCTGTCAGCCCAATCAATCGTGATGTTGAAGAGTTCCAACATACGCTCTTCAAAGCCATCCCATACCCAATCCTCAGATGCTAATTTCTCCTGGTAATACTCGGAAACCACCATCTCCACCAGATCTGACCGCATATCGCTGGTGACCTCGGACAGGTCTTCACCATCAAGGACCTCGCGTCGTTGACGATAGATGACCTCCCGCTGCTTGTTCATTACATCATCATATTCGAGGAGATGTTTCCGGATATCGAAGTTATGGCCCTCCACCTTCTTCTGGGCGTTCTCAATGGCCTTGGAGATCATGTTGTGCTCAATGGGTTCATCCTCCTCCATACCGAGTTTGTCCATGATTCCTGAAATCTTCCCGGAGCCAAAAATACGGAGCAGATCATCTTCCAGCGAGAGGAAAAAACGAGAAGTGCCCGGGTCACCCTGGCGGCCGGAACGACCACGGAGCTGATTGTCGATACGTCGCGACTCATGACGCGAGGTCCCGAGGATATGGAGCCCACCAGCCTCTATGACCCCTTCTCCGAGCTTGATATCGGTTCCGCGCCCGGCCATGTTGGTGGCAATGGTCACCTTGCCCTTCTGTCCGGCATTGGCAATAATTTCTGCCTCCCGATCATGCTGTTTGGCATTGAGCACGTCGTGGTCCACTTTTTCTTTTTTAAGCATACCGGCGATCTTCTCGGAGACATCAATGGAGATTGTACCTACCAGAACCGGTTGACCCGCTTCATGACAATCCTGAATCTCCCTGACCACCGCCCTGTATTTTGCTGCCTCATTCTTGTAGATCACGTCAGCGTAATCCCTACGAACCATGGGCATGTTAGTGGGCATGATCACCACATCAAGATCATAAATTTTCTTGAATTCAGGTGCTTCTGTGTCGGCGGTACCGGTCATTCCGGCCAGCTTGTCGTACATCCGGAAATAATTCTGGAAGGTAATGGAGGCCAGTGTCTGGTTTTCCTTCTCGATGGTGACGTGTTCCTTGGCCTCAAGCGCCTGGTGAAGACCGTCGGAGTACCTTCTGCCCTCCATGGTGCGGCCGGTGAATTCATCAACAATCACCACCTCTCCGTCCTTGACAATGTAGTCCACATCACGCTGAAACAGGGTGTGGGCCTTGAGTGCCTGGTTAAGGTGGTGCAGATGTTCAATGGAGGTCGGGTCATAGAGATTGTCTATGTTGAGCAGTTCCTCGCCAAGGGCGATGCCATCTTCGGTGAGTGCCACCTGGCGTGATTTTTCATCGACAAGATAATGGTCTTCAGCCTCAAAATTCCCCATGATCCTGTTCACATTGATGTAGAGGTCGGTGGCAATATCGGCCGGGCCGGAAATAATGAGAGGAGTCCTGGCCTCATCAATCAGGATGGAGTCAACCTCGTCGACGATGGCATAGTTGAAGCCGCGCTGACAGAAGTCTTTGCGTTCAAACTTCATATTGTCACGGAGGTAGTCAAAGCCAAACTCATTATTGGTGCCATAGGTGACATCAGAAGCATAGGCAATCTGCCGCTCGGTATCATCCATTGAGTGGACAATCTTGCCGACGCTGATTCCCAAAAATTCGTATACCTGCCCCATCCATTCGGCATCTCGGGCTGCCAGGTAGTCATTGACGGTAACTACATGGGCACCTTTTCCGGTGAGACCGTTAAGATAGACCGGCAGGGTCGAGGTGAGTGTCTTGCCCTCACCGGTCTTCATCTCAGCGATCTTGCCCTGATGCAGTATCACTCCGCCAACCAGCTGAACATCGTAATGGCGTTCACCAAGGACCCTTTTTGCCCCTTCACGCATGGTGGCAAAGGCTTCCGGCAGCAGGTCGTCTAACGGCTCACCCTTGGCAAGCCGCTCCTTAAACTCAACTGTCTTTGCAGTAAGAGCAGTGTCATCAAGTGGCTGTATGGAACTCTCCAGCTCGTTGATACGCGCAATCAAGGGATTGATCTGCTTGAGAACCCTTTCGTTTTTCGATCCAAAGACCTTGGTCAGAACTTTTCCAATCATAGCTGGTTATCTGTATTTTTTTACCCCGGACAGGAGGGGTGTTAGTCATTAAATGGTTGCTGATTATCATGAACAACCCCTGCAGGAGGCAGGGATTGAGACAACATGCACTTCTTTACCACTATTTTGAAGAAGTTGTAAGTAATTTCATTTTGTAAATATTCAGCTGCACATCATTTTTTATGCCGCATCATCGGTACGGTAGATCAGTGCTTCCTCATCGCAGTCTGGGAATTTGGCGCAGTTGAGACAGTCGCTCCATATCTTGTGGGGCAGATCCCGTTTGTCTGCATCGACAAAACCCTGCTTGCGAAAAAAATCAGGCTGATAGGTCAGGGTAAAAACCTGGCCGATTCCCAACTCCTTTGCCTCCTTGATACAGGCCGTTACAAGCAGCCGGCCGACACCACTCCCCTGAGCCTCTTCAATCACTGCAAGAGAACGGATTTCAGCAAGATTCTCCCAGGAGATATGGAGGGCACAGACACCAAGGAGAGAATCCTGTTCATCGACAAGAACAATGAAATCCCTGAGGTTGTCGTAGAGTGAGTTTTTGGATCGGCTCAACAGTAACCCCTGAGTTCCGAAATGGTTCAGCAGGGTGTGAATCCTGTTCACATCATCCATTCTGGCGTTTCTAATCATAGATAAAACCAACTCATAAATTGGTGAAATTAACCACTTGTTGCAGATTTAATTACGCACTCTGCTCAATTTTACGGCCGCTAATATTTCTTTTTGACCCTGTCGGCGGAAAGCAGTGGGACACCTGTTTTCTGAACACGGGCAACTTTATCACCAACCGCCTCTTTAATCTGCTTCGGTCCAAAGAGAAGCGATTGTCCAGCCCAGACGCCAAGAAGAAACATCCAGAGAAAGATACAGAAACAGACCACACCGATACCAAGGATCCCGCTGCGGGTCAGTTCAAACTTGATCTTTTTAACCTTCGGTTTTCTCGCTGCCACGTTACCTTTCTCTGCTGGCCAATGGGTTGCCGATATTCTACATCTTTTCAGGGGCTGTGAGGCCGACCATTTCCAGACCGTTCTTCAAAACGATTCGCAGTCCGTCAATCAGGCCCAGCCTGGCTTCGATCAACTCACGTGAAAGAGCCTCGTCAAGCACCTTATGCTTGTTGTAATAACTGTGAAAATGACCGGCAAATTCCATCAGCGAAAAGATAAGCCTATGCGGGGCAAGGTCAAGGGCGCTGTCTTCGATGAGGGCCGGAAATGCGGCCATGGATTTGAGAAGCTGCAGTTCCTCCGGCTCGTTGAGGAGGCGAAGATCAACACTGGCGGCCTCTTTTTTGGCAAATCCTTTTTCCCCGGCCTTACGCAGGATGGAGCAGAGCCGGGCGTGACCATACTGGACATAGTAGACCGGATTTTCCTTTTCTTCACGGGTGGCAAGTCCCAGGTCAAACTCGAGCTGGGAGTCGGCCTTGCGCATCATGAAAAAAAATCGCGCCACATCAACTCCAACCATATCGAGAAGTTCATCGACAGTGACAAAGGTCGCCTTACGGGTCGACATCTTGACCTGCTTGCCGTCCCTTGTCAACGTCACGAACTGATGGAGGATGACTGTCACCTTGGACTGATCATAGCCCAGGGCCTCAACACCGGCCATCACATCGGGCACGGTGGCTATATGGTCGGCACCAAAGATATCCACCAGCCAGTCAAAGTTGCGACGGAACTTTTCGCGATGATAGGCGATGTCGGGCAGCCGGTAGGTGGGTTCGCCGGTGGACTTGATGATCACCCGGTCCTTTTCCTGGCCGAATTCAGTAGTTTTAAACCAGGTGGCGCCTTCTTTTTCATAGACGAGGCCCTTGTTGCGCAGCTCGTCGACCACGGAATCGATATGACCTTCCTCGTAGAGGGAGTGCTCATTGTAATAATTGTCAAAAGTGATCCCCATACGGGAAAGCGTTGACTCGATGTCTTTGAAAATCAGCTCCTCGGCCTGCTTGGTAAAAGGCCTGGTGTCAGACTCATCTTTGAGGCCGTCACCATGTTTATCAACCAGGCTCTGGGCGATATCTTTGATATACTCTCCCTGGTAGCCATCTTCCGGAAATTCAAAATCAAGCCCCAGCAGCTCCAGGTATCTTGCGCGGGTGGATTCACCAAGGACACGCATCTGTCTGCCGGCATCATTAAAGTAGTACTCGCGAAAGACGTCATGGCCGGTTGCTTCGAGCAGCCGGGCAATGGAATCACCGAGTATGGCCTGACGCCCGTGACCGATAGAAAGGGGCCCTGTGGGGTTTGCGGAGAC
This sequence comes from Thermodesulfobacteriota bacterium, assembly GCA_039715055.1. Taxonomy (GTDB): domain Bacteria; phylum Desulfobacterota; class Desulfobulbia; order Desulfobulbales; family Desulfocapsaceae; genus JBDLID01. The sequence goes on from JBDLID010000019.1 coordinate 17,161, forward strand.
AAACTCCACCATCACCCTTCGGCCACCACCGATTTCCGACCGCCCGAAGTCTCCTCCCCGGTCAAAGACAGTGAGCAGCACATCCTGCCAGACCGATTCCTTTATGAAAACATTGACAAATCCCGGCCCGGCAATCTCAAGACGTTCGATAAGCTCGTCTTTCTGCTCCAGCAGACTGACAAAATCTGCAGCTATCTGCCTCGGGTTGCATTTCTCAATGCCAGCCAGGACCATTGCCATATTGGTGGAAAAATCCCCCTGCCCTTCTCTTTTAGGGACTTCTACACTGTATTTACCAGCGCCCCTGTCAGACCACTTGCCGAGCTCCACTCCCATTTGGAAACAGGTATCGACGGTTTCTTTCAGTCGTTGACGGATCATAATTATATGTATTTTTGGTTTATTAACTGTGAGTTATCAATCAGAGATACTGTCTCTCATTGTTATTGCCAAACATGCACAGAACTTCATAGGAAATGGTTTCCATCCACTGCCCGATATCGTCTGCGCTCAATTTCTCATCCGACTGGGCTCCCATAATCACCACCTCGTCTCCGGCTTTGACACCGGGGATATGGGTCACATCAACCATGGTCAGGTTCATGCAGATTCGCCCTCGGATGGGAGCCCTTTTACCGTGAATGAGTACAGCTCCTCTGTTGGAAAGACGCCTGGAAAGCCCATCTTCGTAACCAACCGGAAGTACCGCAATGGTGGCAGGACTGTCTGTCACATACGTATGTCCGTAACTGATCCCCTGCCCGGCTGCAACCTCTTTGACCTGGACGACCTGGCTGTGAAAACTCATCACCGGCTGCAGCCCGCCTTCAGCCCGATCATCTCTGGCCTTAAAGGTGTCTGGATAATAGCCGTAAAGAGAGATTCCGGGACGAACAATATCAAGACTGCTCTCGGGATAGTAGAGCAGTCCACCGGAATTGGCAATATGGAGCTTCAACTTCTCATCAACAGTCACGCTGGCAACCGTCTCTTCAAACAGGGCAAGACTGTTCCTGCTGTGACCGGGGTCTTGTTCATCGGAGCGGGCAAAATGGCTGAGAACCCCCTTGCAGAATACGCCCTTGAATTGTTTCGCCTGCTGAAAGAAATCTTCAAGTTGACCGGGATAAATTCCAAGGCGGGACATGCCGCAATCCACCTTGAGGTGATAGCCAATGGCTCTATCCAGCTGGAGACAACACTCTGACAGCATTTTGGCGGACTGCAGGTCGTAAATTACCGGGGTCAGATCATACTCTATGAAATGGTTGACATGACGCTCGTTAAAGCCGAGCATAACGAGAATCTGCCCTTTGATACCTGACTCACGCAGGGCAACCGCCTCACAGAGCTCGCCCACTCCAAAATTACTGCAGCCGCATTCAGCCAGAGCATGACCGCACTCGATCATCCCGTGACCATAACCGTCCGCCTTGATCATGGCGAGCATTTCAGCCTGTGGGGCCTGGGCCTGAAGAAATCGATAGTTTTGTTTCAGAGCTTCAAGATTGACAATCACACGATTAAAAGATGTGCAGGAATTGATATGGTTCATTTGCTCTGCTCACTCTTTTTACATTCCAGCCAGCTCCGCCATGCAAAACGACTGGAGAAAAAAAGAGCCCAGCCGATGCCAACAGATATGACACTTATCATATTCGGCATCACCGCAAAACGGCGCAACAGAATGGAGCCGCTGATCATCAAAAGCACCAGCATCCATGTTCTGCGCGAATAAACCGCACCGAGGCAGGTGTTGTCATTAAATTTCAAAATCCGCTCAATGCCTTTAAGGGCAGTTTTATCGAGAATCAGATAGGATTTGACACTTCCCAGGAGAAAACCAAAAAAAATGAGCCAGTACCCCTCATGATTGACCAGGAAAAACAACCCTCTGCCCATAAGTCTGATGCCAATCAGGGTCCACAACGCGGCAGCGAAAAGGAGGTGCGTCTCCCTGCGTACTCCCGGCTTGAATCTGACTATTTTATTTTTCATTGGTTTAAGAATCAAATAACATTTGGTTAAAAATCAGCCGGAGCATTTCAGCATATCACTCTACCAGAAAGAGCCAGTCAATTTTAGTGCCTTACTCCTGAACTCCTGTCATAAAAAACAAGAAATTGAGGAGGGGTAATTTCAATCAAATGACCACCTTACCACCAAGGCACTTATCCAGCGACTCTAAAAGCTTCCGACTTGTCGGGTTAGATATTTCATCCAAACAGTCAACAGACCAGAATGGCTGATGGTTTACCACCGAACTGATCTTTGCCGTAAACGGAACAAGCCCATTCCCCAAGATGAGGAATGGGCTTGTTCTATTAAAACTTTGCTGAAGTAGATTATACTTCGCTGACGGTGATGGCACCCTCGGGGCAAACCTCAACACAGGTCTCACAGCCGAGACACTCGTCAGGCTCAATAACCTTGGCCTTGCCTTCTTCCATCTCATATACCTGAGCAGGACAGGCATTTACACATTCCTCATCACCTGCGCACTTGTCTTCATCTACGATGACTTCCCACATAATAAACCTCCATGAAAATAAATGTAAAAATTAAATATTAAAGAGCACTTAAGCTTCGATAGTAAAATGAACGAACAATCAGTACTGTAGGTGACATTCCCATTAATTCAAGGCCGGATCTTTGTCAAGAAAAATTGTAACTGTTCAGCAGCACCCCCATTGTAGCCGATCAGGCCGCCTTGAGTAGCACAAGTACGCTTCGTCAGCCTGTTTGACCACACTGCGGGCCCCTGCTGAACAGTTACAGTTCCCTGCTCAGGGACGTACCCAGCTTTCCGCTGAATAGTTACGAAAAATTTATTCATTCATTAATGACCTCACCGGGTCGAAGGAAATGTGATTTTATGTTTGCCGGATTTCAGCCGGGAAGACAATTGACTGGTGTTAACAAGCAGCAGACCGCCGATGACCAGACTACCGCCGATCAGCAGGGAGATATCCGGCTTCTCTCCAAGAATCAAAATACCCAGGATGACTCCTGAAACAGGCACCAGGTTGACATAAAGAACGGCGTTGCCAGCGCCAAGTCGTTTGACACCGTCATAAAACCAGATAAAGCCAAGAGCTGTGCCTAATACAGCAAGGTAACCAATGGCGTACATGGAACTCATACGCATGGACACCAACTCAGTCAAATGACCGGTGAACAGTGACAAAGAGATCAGCATCAGCGTGCCGGCAACGCAGGAATAACAGACCGCTACCAGTGGCTTGATCTTTGACAACAAGGCCTTTCCGACAATGGTATAGACAGACCAGCTCAGAACACAACCGACAATACACAGCTCGCCAATACCAGGAGGATCTGACAGGAGAATATCGGGTCGCCCCCTGGAGATGACTGTCACTGCCCCGAGAAGCGCGATAAGGAATCCGGTAATTTTTTTTAGAGAGAAGCCTTCTCTGAAAATCAGCGCGGAAAGAACGCCTGTCACTACCGGGTTAACGGCAATGATCATTGCCGCCCTTCCGGCCTCCACACTTTGCAAGCCATTAAAAAAGAAAATATTGTAGGAAAAGATCCCGCTGAGGCCAAGCAGGATAACAGCCGCCAGTTGACGCCAACTCAGATGGGGCAATCGGCCTTCACGCACTCTGACGACAACAAGCAGCAATATGGATGCGAACAGAAAACGTCCGGTGGCTGCAGAATATGGGTGGAGATCCTGGACCAGGACCCTGCCGGCGACAAAGGTTCCGCCCCAGAAAATCATGGTCAGCACAAGACGAATGTGAACCATAATAGAGATGTTCTGTTCACCCAAAATTACCTTCTCCGGCAGGATCGAGTACAGGAAATATTTTTAATGACAGATAACCGTTGATCATTTTTATCTTTTCAATTTAGTATTCATGCTTATCTTGACCACTCAAACCAAAACATGAAGTTTAGCTGCATTTGATAAAAAACAACAACGATAGTTTACAATGGGAAAGAAATCGAAAAAGTCACAGGAAAGAAACAAAATACTCGCAGAGAAATCAGAAATGGCGATGATCGGAGGAATTCTCGAGGGCTGCCCAGACGGGATCGGTGTGGTAGTGGTACGCCTGGAATGTGGCTGCCGCAAGATGGCAGCAGTTTCCAAAGAAGGTGATATGGCCTCTAAGAAGCTGATCATGTACCGTGATCAGGCAGAATCCATCTGCGACAAGTGCAAGGAAGACAACGGTGACTTCATGCGGGTGACCGAGACGTTCATCCACTGGGAGGAACCGAAACCGGATGAGGCCACCATGGAGATGATCACTGCCAAGGTGATTGGTACTCCACCCGCCAACTGATACCTGCCAGAAATGGTTTTTGCCCGATATCTGTGTCACAGCAAAAACATCCATTTATTGACAGACATTAACGAGCTGTCTGATCCTTTTTAGCCAGTCGGCAGCGGTTGAGGAAACAGTCTGCCCATTGGGGTGTGCCGTCGGCGTGGACATGAGTGTAGAGGGCCAGGACATTTTGAGTGGTGAGTCCATCACAACCGTCCGTAAAACCGGTCCCCCGGGTCATCTTCAGGGTGAGCTCAGAAGAATCACCGTCCCACTGGAGGATGGTCGAATAGCGGAACTCATGGCCCTTGACCATGCTTCCCAGCGGATAAAAGGGGTTCTCCTCCCTGACCTCAAAAGTTGAATAACCGTGGGCCTGGGGCTTTTTGGCCATGCCAAAGTGAATTGGGAAAACGCCGGTTAACTGGTGTTTTTGTCCGTCGAGGAGGATGGTTTCACCCAGATAGATAAGACCGCCGCACTCGGCATAAATCGGCAGCCCCCTGTCGGCCTCTTTTTTGACAGACTTTCGAAAGGATTCATTGGCTGCCAGAGCGCGTGCACTGGTTTCCGGAAAGCCACCGCCGATATAGAGGCCGTCCAGTTCAGGGAGCTCGCTGGCGGTGAGTGCGTTGATCTCCACAAGATCAGCCCCGGCCCTGCTCAGGGCCTCAAGATTTTCTGTATAGTAGAACTGAAAGGCGGCATCCATCAGCACACCGATGCGCAGCCGTTCCCCTTTATCCTGATCCCTTCCACTCTCCTGGCCCAGATCAACCGTTGACAACGGCTTCATCATTTCCTTGATCCGCTCAAGGTCCAGCTGTTCAGAGGCCGTCCGGGCGAGAAGTTCCATGGCCTCGTCACTGGACTCATATTCCTGATGAGGGGTTACGCCCAGATGGCGCATGGGAAAGATGTCTCGTTTCATCCGTCTTACAGCACCGACCACCGGCAGTCCGGTATAACGTTCCACCGCTTCGGTCACCACCTTTTGATGGCGCTCGGTGCCGATCCGGTTCAGTATCACGCCACAGATGTCGAGCTCCGGTTCAAGATGCTGGCAGCCAAGAACCAGTGCCGCCACCGTCCTCGTCGTCTTGGTGCAATCGACCACCAAAAGAACCGGCATCTTCAGCATCATGGCAAGCTCTGCCGTTGAGTAGCCGCCCTCCGGATTGACTCCGTCAAACAGTCCCCGGTTTCCCTCCAGGACCACATAATCCGCTTCACGGCCGTGAAGGTAGAAGGAACTACGGATCACCTCCTCACTCATCAGATAGGGGTCGAGATTGTAACAGTTTCTGCCGGCAGCAAGTTTCAGCCAGCCGGCATCGATATAATCCGGTCCTTTTTTAAAAGGCACCACCGTGTGACCCGTGCGGGCGAGGGCTGCGGTGAGTCCCACCGAAACCACGCTTTTTCCGGACCCTCCGGAAAGACCGGCGACGATTATTCCTCTGGTCATTGTTCAGTTACTTCCTTCATCAGCAGGTAACGGGTTAATTTTCAATGCTCTTCTTTGCCAAACACTGCCCAGGCCTCTTCGTAGAGGTCATTGAGCCGTTTTTCCAGCTGCAGCCGATAGCTTTCGATCTCATCGCCCTTAATTCCGCCGGGTACTGTAAGCGGCTCTCCATAAAAGAAATGGATTGTGGAAAAAGGCATGGGAAGAGCGGTGCGATCCCAGGAGCCGAAACTCTTGTAGCGGCTGCACGACCAGGCCAATGGCAAAACGGGGGATCCGGTTCTCGATGACAGCACCAGTGATCCGGCCTGAACTATCCGCGGCGGCCCCTGGGAGCCATCGGCAACAATTACTGCGTGGACCCCCTGACGAACCAACCGAATCATCTTTTTAATGGCCTGCATGCCTCCTTTTTTACGGGAGCCGCGCACTGCATGGCTGTCTATCTGCTCAACAATTCGGCTGATATACTCGCCGTCACGGGAAGCAGAGACCATGGCAGCGACTTCGAGATCACGAAAATAGTGGAGAATAAAGACAATACCGTAATGCCAGAAGGCACCGATGGATGCCACCCCCTTCTCAATGGTCTGTTCGCGGTATTCGGCACCGTGAACGGTTATCCGGCAGGTACCAAACCAGATACGGGTCAGATAGTCGAACACAACAGGCACCACTTTCAGTGATACCCTGTAGAGCAGTCCCTCTTTCACCCGATTTCAATCTCCAGTTTTCTCAATGATTTAATTCGGTCTCTCAACTTGGCCGCATCTTCAAAGGCTAGTTCGGCAGCGGCTGCCTGCATATCCTTTTCAAGGCGGCCAATCTCTTTTTCAAGTTCATCGATGGAAAGATAGACCGGTATCTCTTCTGCAGCCTGCAGAATTCCGTCACTGTGATCGTCGGACGCCAGGTAGCCGGAGGCCTGAAGATGCTCCTGAATCGAATCCTTGATTTTCGACTTGATGGTCTCGGGGACAATACCCCTTTCACGATTATATTGCTCCTGAATCTTACGCCGACGCTCTGTTTCATAAATGGTCCGCTCCATGGAGCCGGTCATCTCGTCGGCGTAGAGAATAACCAACCCTTCGGCGTTTCGTGCCGCACGTCCACAGGTCTGGGTCAGTGACCGCTCCGAGCGTAAAAAACCCTCCTTGTCCGCATCAAACACGGCAACCAGGGAAACCTCCGGGATATCGAGTCCTTCCCGCAGGAGATTGATGCCGATCAAAACATTGTAGTCACCATGACGAAGGTCGCGTACAAGTTCTACACGCTGCAACGTCTTGATATCGGAGTGCATGTATCGCACCTTGACCCCTAACTTCTCATAATAATCTGTGAGATCCTCGGCCATTCTTTTGGTGAGCGTGGTGACGAGCACCGCCTCATCTTTTTCACTCCGCAGCCTGATTTCCTCGAGCAGGTCATCCACCTGGCTGACGGCGGGCCGCACTTCAATACGCGGGTCAAGCAGCCCGGTTGGCCGGATGATCTGGTCAACCACCCGCCCTTCGGCCTTATCAAGTTCATAGTTGCCGGGTGTTGCCGAAACATAAACAACCTGGTTGATACGCTGGTCAAACTCCTCAAAACGCAAAGGACGGTTATCAAGGGCAGACGGCAGACGAAAACCATACTCAACAAGAGTTTTTTTCCGGGACCGGTCACCGTTATACATCCCGTTGAGCTGCGGTACGCCGATATGGGATTCGTCAATAAACAGCAAAAAATCATCAGCGAAATAATCGAGCAGATTGGGCGGCGGCACCCCGGGCGTCTTGCCGGTGAGATGACGGCTGTAATTTTCAATGCCGGTGCAGTAGCCAAGCTCCTGGATCATCTCAAGATCAAACATGGTGCGCTGCTCAAGACGCTGCAGCTCAACAAGGCGCTGTTCCCTGTGAAAAACATCGATCCGCTCTTTGAGCTCCACCTTGATCCCGGCCATTGCCCGTTCCAGATTCTCGGTGGATGTGACAAAGTGACTGCCCGGGAAAACGGTATACTCGTCAAGCTCTTCCAGAACCACGCCGCGCAGCGGATCAATCAGGGTGATACCATCCACCGTATCACCGAAAAATTCAATACGCAGGGCCACGTCTTCTTCATGTACCGGAAAGATATCAATCACATCACCGCGAACCCGGAAAGTGCCGCGATGAAAGGAGGTGTCATTTCGTTCATAAAGCATGTGAACAAGGCGGCGCTGCACCTTGTCCATGGCATAGTCCTCATTCTTTTCAAGAAAGAGGTGCATGTTTTTATACTCATCGGGAGAACCCAGACCGTAGATACAGGAAACCGAGGCGACAATCAGGACATCACGGCGGGTGAGGAGTGAACGGGTGGCCGAGTGACGCATCTTGTCAATGGCGTCATTGATGGATGAATCCTTCTCGATATAGACGTCGGACTGGGGGATATATGCCTCTGGCTGGTAGTAATCGTAGTAGGAGACGAAATACTCAACCGCATTATGAGGGAACAGGTCCTTGAATTCTGAAAACAGCTGAGCGGCGAGAATTTTATTGGGGGCAATTACAAGGGCGGGTCGCTGTACCTCGGCCACCAGCGAGGCCATGGTAAAGGTCTTACCGGATCCGGTAACTCCGAGAAGGACCTGGTCCCGTACTCCATCACTGATCCCTTTTGCCAGCATTTCGATGGCGTGGGGCTGGTCTCCGGAAGGCTTGAAGGGTGAGACAATTTCAAACGGTCGATCCATGGGCGGAACTGATTATAACAGTGGATTCTATAAGGGCTGGGCAAGTTTGTTCAAGATTTTGGATCGTCCTTTTTTTCCTTTTCAGCCCCTTCTTCTTGTTTGCGGCGCTCCTCGAGAATACGGCGCGACTCTTCCAGTGGAACGACCTCAACCTCGGTGAGTTCCCTCTCTGCTTCCGCTTCAGCTGCGTCATAAACCCACATCCCCACCGGATCCTTTAACGACTTGTTATCGGTACGGTACTCCTCAGGCATTTTCGGCAGTTTGTCAGCATCTGGCACCTCCTGGGCTGAGACCCCAGTGACCATTACAACGACAATCAGAGTACTTAAAAAAACAATTCGCTTCATACTTATTTCTCCACAGTCAATAGTGTATTATCAGATAAAAATGCCTTTGGTATCCTGTCGTCGCTGTATTCCAGGCCCACATGATAAAGTGGTTCTTTTTCTGTGCCTATTTTTTGACACCACTTCACGTCAACCATGCAGGTAAGTTCACTGATTAAGCAATCCGACTGGAGTTCATCCCCGATCACACAGAGAAAAAGGCTGTCTCCCTCCACCACCTGATAGCGGCTGGAGAGACAGATCCCCCCTTTGGAAATGTTGACGGTTGCCGCCCCAAAATAGCAGTTGGGGTGGATCAGCCGGTTGGCAAACATGATATCCTGCTGTACCGGGACACGGCGGCAATCTCGATGTTCTTTCATAGAGATATCTCTAATTCAGTGTAACTATTCAGCACCACCCACATTGTGGCCGATCAGGCCGTCTCGAGTAGCACAAGTATGCTTCGTCACCCTGCTTGACAACACTTCGGGCCCTGCTGAACAGTTACAATTCAATTATAAATCTGTCAGCTGAACGAGGCCAGGGCCTTGTGAAAATCAGGATATATCTCAACAAAGGAGTCAAATCCGGAAATTTCAAAAATCTCCCGAACGTGTTCCTGCATGCCTGAGGCGGCAAAAGATTTGGCCTGCCCCTGTCGATCTTTGACGGCCTTGAGGATGACCCGCAACCCGGCACTGGAGATATACTCCACGCTGGAAAAATCCACAATAAGATGGGTCCCGTTCTCAGAAGCATCCATCGACTCAAGTACCTGATCAAGCATCGGCGCGGTATTGGAATCCAGGCGACCGGCCGGCTCAACAATCATCACTCCCTGTTCTTCACGCTGTTCAATCTTCATTTTTCGCTTTCTTCTCTCTCACTGCAGTATTTTACCAGGATTATACTGTTTTTACCTTCCTGAAATTTATATTCAACCTTATCCATATATTGGCGGACAAGAAAGATGCCCAGCCCTCCAACAGGCCGTTCGTCAAGAGCAGCATCGAGATTCGGATCAGCAGCACTGGTCAGATCAAACGGTGGTCCATCATCGAACAGGACAATGGTCAGTTTCGAACCATCCATCCTCATTTGAATATCGATAAAATGATCACCGCTGTCCCCGCCATGACCATGATTGATGATATTTGTCACCAGTTCATCAAGGGCGAGATTTATCTGAAATGTCGTTTTGGGCGACAGCTGCCACTGCTCGGCAGCCTCTTCAACCCGAACCTGCAGCATCTCCAATGCACTGGAAACGGCTTCGATAACAAATGAGACGGATTTTTCAACCATGCAGCAGTTTAAACCCTGACATAGATAAAATAATGGGACCTGCCGCCTTTACAGCAGCGAGACTCCTGAAACAGTCTTTTCTTTCCCAAGGGCTTCAACATGAATACGATCCCAGCGGGTCAACTCGGAAAAATAATTTTTAACCACCCGCTCGAGACTGTTGGGATACTGATGGACAACCTTCTGGAACTGTTCCCGGCTGATCACGAGTACCACTGCACCAGTCTTTGCCTCGAGAGTATAAAGACGGGTCATTCTGCTCAACAGGGAGCCGCCGCCAAAAAAATCGCCGGCACCATAGTCTTTCAGCTCAACCTTTTGTTCATTGCTGTGGTAACAGACCCCGATAGCTCCACTGACCAGCAGATAGCAGTTGTCGTCCTCTTCTCCCTCAACCATGAGCCTGTCACCGGCAATATATTGCACCCTTTTGGCCAACAAGGCAAGAAGCTTCATGCAGTCATAGTCAAGTCCCCGAAACAGGAAGATTTCGTGGAGCAGGTCCAGGTCGCTCTGCAGACCAGGTGACTGTTCAGTGTGATTTTCCTGTGCTGAGCTCATAGAGGACTCCCTTGTTCTTTAACAGTTCATCCGGCTTGCCAAATTCGACAACTTTTCCAGCCTTCAGTACGGCCACCTTGTCAAAGGAGGGCAGCATGTCAAGACGATGAATAACCGAGATAACCGTACACTCTCCACGCCACTTTTCGACAAGTTTCTGGATTCTGGCCTGGGATTTATTGTCCAGCGCCGATGTCGCCTCATCCATAATCAATATTTTAGGATGCTTGATCAGTACCCTGGCAATGGACAGTTTCTGTCGCTGACCGCCGGAAAGCTTATCTCCGCCATGCCCTACGTCAAATTCCATACCGATGGCGGCAACGCGTTCGAGAAGATCTTCCTCGATAAGCAGGTGAACAATACACTGGTTTACCCGCTCCTCAACTTTGGGTGAATCAGACAACAGTGAACCAAAAAAGATGTTGTTGAGGATAGAGCGGGCACTGATATATTCAGCATCATCGTAAAAGGAAACGACCTCCTTCTCAAGCTCCTGGTGCCTGCTGTTAAACTCTGATCTTGCATAAAGAATCAGTTTCTCCAAGACCGGTTTCAGCTCGATCACCTTATGTCTGGCCGGTACAAAGCGCAGTGCCAGTTCGAGCAGTTTTCTTTCACCCTCAAAAGTGATGCCCTCCCCGGAGTGTGGCTGCAGAGCACGGGACAATTTCAGGATCTCGTCATAATCAGCTGCTTCGACAGGAGTAGCGGAAAAGAAAATATCCTCCCTGGGAACGTCGCCCAGAATATCCACGGTGTTTGATAATATCCTTGTGCCAACACTGACCAGTTCTTTGTACAACCCGACATCTTTAAGAAATCTGACAAAAATTCTGTTGCTGCTTATCCGGTCTGGAAGGTAATCCTCTTCCATGGCAGTGCCGAAAAGGATATTTTCCGCAACATCTTCATGATAAAGGTAACGATCTTTTCTATAGAACTCAACATGAGCAGCCAACTCGTCGCCGAAGTTCTCCTGGAAGTTCTTCCGCACCCTTAAAAACACCTCCATCAAATCTTTGTCTTTATCCTGATCCAGTGTAGTGTTGAGACCAAAACGGAGGATATCGAGATAGAGGCCGGTCTGTTGAATCACAGCGATTCGGTCATCAAGGCTTGGTTCATCATCTGCTGCGCTGGAGTATTCACTGATCGCCCTGTGCGCATAGAGCAGATTGTCGTTGATGGTTCCTGAAAAAATGACTGGTGACTGGGAGATAAAACCTATATTTCTGACAATCTCCTCTTTTGACAACAGATCAACGGCTTCCCCGTCGACCAGAATCTGGCCACTTCCATATGGAATCAGCTGGCCGACACATTTGGCCAGGGTGGATTTTCCCGAGCCTGAAAAACCGACAAGGGCAAGATGCTCACCGGCCTCAAGGGAAAGATTGACCTGTTCAAGAAGCTTGATTCCCGAGTCTGTTGAAAACTCAAGTTCTTTGATCTCAACTCCACCCTCCACAGCACAAAATGGTTTGCCTCCGCTATCAAGCTGAAACTGCGTCTTCTCATCAAAAGTGGACATGACCTTGGAGTAGCGGATGGAGGCATCCTGGTAAACCTGATAGAATTCAATCAGTTCTTTCCAGGGATCATACAGTTTTTCCTGGGCCGACAAAAAGGCAACAATGGATCCAAGCTCAAGCTCTCCCTGGATCAGCAGATATCCGCCGAGGATAAAAACCAGCACCGGGCCGAGGCTGACAATCAGGTTGTTGAGGACCTTGACCCCATAACGGTAAAGGGTCCAGACGATTCGAATCCGGAGCAGTTCGTCGATGAGACGGTTATATTTTTTTTCTTCACTGTAAAAGGAGCCATGGGCATGGAGTTCATGGACTCCTGAAATTGATTCAGTGATCTGATCGGACATGGCCCGGGCCACGGAAACCCGTTTTTTATTGGCCCGGTTGGCCCCTTTCTGGGCCATGGGGACAATCAGGACAACAATGGGGTAAATTGATAGGGTAACCACGCCAAGCAATGGATGAAGCCAGATCAGGTAGACAGCAAAGGCGATCAGGGTCAGGATGTTGGTGACCGGTACAGCAACCGCCATGCCTACAAAATTACCGGATGTGGCCAGTTCATTGACCAGTGAGGCAACCACACTGCCGGGCTGGGTTTTACGAAAAAAAGATAGCGGCAGCCTGAGGATATGGCGATACAACTCGCGACGCATCTCGGTGAGTGCCTGCTGGCCGATTTTTGCCTGCAGGGCGTTAATGGCAAACTTGAGACCGGAAGAAATAAAAACTGCTGCCAGATAAATCAGGCAGTAGGTGACAAGCAGGGAAAAATCTCTGCCGGAGAGTACATCGTTGACAATGCGTTTCTGGATCTCAAGGGGGAGTACCCTCAAAAAAACAATGGCGACAATGACAAGCAGAAGCAGGAGCTGGAGCAGGAGGTTTCCTTGCAGCACCCAGTAAAACAGAGATCGTTTAACCACAGGTGGATCTGTTTCTCTTTGCTTTGACATTGGCTTCGGTTTAATCTGGGGCAACCTGGTGGCGCTGGAGACGCAACACTGATTCTCAGTATGATAACTACATCAAATTCCAAATCTTATCATACTCCATCAACAACACCCTACAAGAAAAATTGCTGGATCACCAACTCAATTTGCAGGTATACTAGCCAAAATTGCCAAGCTTAAACCCGGTCCCCCTCCTCTCTTTTTACAAGTATGGAGATTCCAACAGCCTTACTGACAAAATCACGCTGCCCCATGGACTATTCAACTTCTTACATCAACCTGGTCAACTCACTGCATGATTCCTATTTTGAACTTGATGACAGCGGAACCATTCTTTTGGCCAACAGCTCCCTTAACGATCTTGCCGGAACCGTAAAGGAGAACTCATCCATCTACGAGCTCTTTCCTGATGACGCCGCTCATCTGAAAAAACTCATTGAAAGGGTCATAAACGGATTTGGCCGCCAAAAAGCAACCCTTGATCTGAAAACGAAGAAAACAGCCGGATGCACTGTCACTATCGAGTTTAACGCCATGGCCGGAATTGACCAGACCAGCTGTGTGATCCGCGGCAGACTCAAACCGCTAGACGAAGACGGCCCGGGAAATCATGATGATCTGCTGTCGGCCAGGCAGGCCATTGAAAAGCAGACCAGGGAATTGACTATTCTCAATCACCTGGCCACCTCCATCAGCTCCAGTCTCGACCTCGATGACATACTTCATTCCATCTGCCAGGAGATGGTCCACGCCTTTGATGCCCGCAACACCGGAATCGCCACACTCAACAAGGCCAAAGACCGGCTTAAGGTAGTCGCATT
>JBDLID010000020.1:0-31090 GCA_039715055.1 Thermodesulfobacteriota bacterium
TATCACATCTACACCGTTGACCGTCATTTGCTCCAGACCGTTGCCGAATTGAGGCGGCTCGAAGTCGAGGAGGAAGGTATCTTCGCTGCTCTGGCTGAGCCTGAATTACTCTACCTGGCTGCCCTGTTTCATGATCTCGGTAAAGGTTCCGGCATGGATCACTCTGTTTATGGGGCCGAGGTCGTCATTCCTGTGGGCAGTCGGCTTGGGCTTGACCGGGAGGGGTGCGACAGTCTCTCTTTTCTGGTTCGCTACCATCTCTTTTTCCCGGAAAATGCCCTTCGGAGGGATCTCAACGATCAGGATTTTATCCGTCAATGCAGCGAGGTGATTGGAGATGTAGACCGTCTCGCCATGTTGTACCTTCTCTCCATTGCGGATTCCCGGGCAACAGGTCCGTCTGCCTGGAGTGACTGGAAAGGGACCCTCCTCCATGAGATGTTCCTCAAGGTTCGCAGTTACCTTGAGGTTGCCTCTCAGGCAAGTGGGGCTGAAGGGGGCGAGGCTCAGCTTGAGCAGGGAGTGGCCTGGCTAAGGCAGCGTGTGGCAGAGTTGCTCGGAAAGGAACGGGGTGATCTTGCTGTACCGGAAATGGGCGATGACTATCTGCTTTCCTTTACCCCTGAGGCCGTGGTTGACCATATCCGCAGGCACGTTGCCAACGAAAATATACTGCGGCAGAAGGTTGTTGTGGTCCCTGTTAAAAGTAGGGAGGGCTGGTCTCTGCTGGTGCTCGGAAGGGATCGGGCAGGGCTGCTTGCCAAGATCTGTGGGGTGCTTGCCCTCTACGATCTGAACATTCTCAACGCCGAGATCTTCACCTGGGGAGGCGGTGAGGTCGTGGATCTGCTCGAGCTGCGGCCAACTGTCGGTACCGAGTCCAGGGACCGGGACTGGCAGAGGCTTGAAGAGGATCTGAACCTGGCCCTTGCTCACCGGCTGGGACTTGGCCATCGGCTGTATAAAAAACTCTCCGGAAGATACGGGACCGGGCGTATTCCCAGCGGTCGGGTTGAACCGAGGGTGGAGGTGCGAAACGATGTCTCGGCAACGTATACCGTGGTTGAGGTCTTTGGGGAAGACCGCCCCGGCTGTCTCTACCATATCACCCAGGCTCTGGCCGATTTCGGAATCAATATTCACAAGGCCTTTATCGCCACCGAAGTGGAGCAGCTGATCGATGTCTTTTACGTCCTTGACGATCAGGGGGGAAAAATTGACGACAAAGGCTTTGTTTGTGAAATTAAAGAAGGATTGCTCTATGCGGCCACCGTTTCAATTTGAAAAAATATAACATTGTTGTAATTTTTTTCGTTTTCAGTTGCGGTTTTTAGCCAATTTGGTAAGAAGTGTGGGACCTGATTTGTTACCACAGATGAAATACACCTTAATAAAGGAGATCTAGGAAATGACCAGAGAGGAAATCTTAAAGACAATTGAAGAGCAGAATATTCGCTACTTCCGGCTGCAGTTTGTTGATATCTTCGGTTTTATGAAAAATGTTGCCATCCCCCTGAGCCAGATTGAAAAGGCCCTGGACGGCATGATGATGTTTGATGGTTCCTCAATTGACGGTTTTGTCCGTATTGAGGAGTCTGACATGTACCTCAAGCCGGACTATGATACCTTCTGTGTCCTGCCCTGGAGGAACCAGGAAGGCGTGGCCGCCGCCCGGATCATCTGTGATGTAGCCAAGTCTGATGGATCTCCCTTTGAGGGTTGCCCGCGAAATAACCTGAAAAGGGTGCTGGCCGAGGCAAAAGAGATGGGCTACACCATGAATGTCGGCACCGAGGCCGAGTTTTTCCTCTTTGAGCGGGATGAGGACGGCGCCGCCACCACCATCACCAATGATGTGGCCGGCTACTTCAGCCTTGACCCGGAAGATACCGGCAACGACTGCCGCCGGGAAATCATCGAGACTCTCGAGCAGATGGGTTTTGAGATCGAAGCCTCTCATCATGAGGTGGCCGAAGGGCAGCACGAGATTAACTTCAAGTATTCTGATGCTTTGAAAGCTGCCGACAACACCATCACCTTCAAGTGGGTGGTCAAGTCCGTTGCCATGAAGTACGGATTTCATGCCACCTTTATGCCCAAGCCGATCTTCGGCATCAACGGCTCCGGTATGCACACCAACCAGTCGCTTTTTAACCTGGACGGCACCAACGCCTTCTTTGACGAGTCCGACCCTCTGCAGCTCTCCGAGGTCGCCTATCAGTATATCGCAGGTTCTTTGAAGAATGCCCGCGGTTTTGCCGCGGTGACCAACCCGCTGGTCAACTCCTATAAACGAATGGTGCCCGGGTATGAGGCGCCTGTTTATGCTGCCTGGTCCGCCTCCAACCGTTCTGCGCTCGTTCGTATCCCGGCCTCCCGCGGCCTGGGAACCCGAACCGAGATTCGCTGCCCGGATCCGACTTGCAACCCCTACATGGCCCTTGCCATGATGCTCAACTCAGGTCTTGACGGTGTCAGAAATAAGATGGCCCCGCCTGCCTCCGTTGACAAGGATATCTTCAAGATGACTCCGGCCGAGATGGATGAAGCCGGTATCCACGTCATGCCCGGCAACCTCAAGGAGGCTGTTGACGAACTCAAGGCCAGTCCCATTGCCAGGGACAGTCTGGGCGATCACATCTTTGAGAAGTATATTGAGGCCAAGGAGAAAGAGTGGGACAGCTTCCGGGTTGCAGTCACTGACTGGGAACTTGAAAAGTATCTCGAGCTTTATTAGTTGATTTGCTGAATTTCCGACAGGCGTTATGCCTGTCCTGTTGCAAAGGCCCGGCCGTCTCTTCTGAGATGGCCGGGCCTTTTTTGTGTTTGAGCAAAGGGAAAAGTGACAGAGCCAGTGCAGGTGTTAGATGGGCGAGTTGTAAAGGAGCCTGAGGCCGTCTTCAAAGGGGGTGAAGTGGCAACCATCCTGCCACTGGATCATGCGGCTGTTATCGCCCAGTGAGTCTCTGATGTCGCCTGGTCTTGCAGGGTGATGATTGACTGGCAGGCTCCTGTTGCTGATCTTTGAAAAGGCGTCGATCACCTGGTTGAGGCTGATGGAAACGGAGGTGGAGATGTTGACCGGACCATCCGGCACCTTTGAGGCTGTCAGGCCGCTGTGGAGGATCTTGACCAGGTCGGTCACATAGATGAAGTCCCTTGTCTGTTCCCCGTCTCCGAAAATATTGATTTCGTTTTCGTTGTGAAAGCAGCTGTTAAAGATGGAAATGACGCCGGAGTAAGGGGAGTTGGGATTCTGGCGCGGCCCGAACACATTGAAGAAGCGGAAGACCACCGGTTCAAGACCGTATTGGCGGCTGTAGAAATCGATATACTGCTCTCCGGCCAACTTATCGACGGCGTAAGGCGTTAACGGGGCAGGAGCTTCATCTTCTGTCAGCGGCAGGGCGGGGTTGTTGCCGTAAACAGCGGCAGAAGAGGCAAAAACGAATCGTTTGACGTTATTGCGTCGGCACTCTTCCAGCAGATTCAGGGTGGAGACAAAGTTTGACCCGTGGGTGGCTGCAGGATTGTCCACCGAGGCCTGGACCGAGGCCACCGCTGCCAGGTGAACCACATCGGTGATGGCCTGCATATTTCGGCAGACGAGACTGCTGTCCTCCACGTCACCGTCAATGACTTCCAGTCTTGGGTTGGTTGTGGGCAGGTTTGCCATCTGCCCGGTGCTGAAGTTGTCAATGACGCGCACCCGGGCGCCCTGGTCAAGAAGCAGATCAGCCAGGTGGGAGCCAATGAAGCCGGCCCCGCCGGTGATAAGGATGTGAGACTCTGTCATAGTAAACAGTGGGCGGCTCAGCCGATTGACTCGCGGAGATAGGCAAGCAGGGTGTCCTTGAGCTCAGGGTGCTCAAGGGCAAAGGCCAGGTTGGCCATCTGAAAGCCGGCCTTGTCGCCGCAGTCAAAACGGGTGCCCTCGAAACGATAGCCAAAAATGGGCTGTTCCTTGAGGAGCCGGGACATGGCGTCGGTGAGCTGAATTTCACCGCCGGCACCGGTTTTCTTTTCGCCCAGAATGTCAAAAATACGGGGAGTGAGAATGTAGCGGCCGATAACGGCAAGGTTTGAAGGGGCCTCGGCCGGATCCGGTTTTTCGATCATTCCCTGGATACGTATGGTGCCGTTGCCCTCACCCTTGGTGTCCAGGATACCGTATTTTGAGGTTTCCTCCCTGGGCACCTCGATGACCGCAACCGTTGAGGCCCGGATCCGGTCGAACTCCTTGATCATCTGATGGAGGACCGGGGTCTGGCTCTGGATAAGGTCGTCGGCCAGCAGTACGGCAAAGGGTTCATCGCCGACAATGTCCCGGGCACACCAGATGGCGTGGCCAAGACCAAGAGGTTCACTCTGGCGGGTGTAGATAATCGTGCCCGATTTCGGGACAATGGACTCAACGGCCCTGAGCAGTTCGTCCTTCTGGCGCTGGCGGAGAGTCTCCTCCAGCTGGAGGGAGCGGTCAAAGTGGTCTTCCAGAGCACTCTTGCCCTTACCCGTGACAAAGATGAGATGCTCGATACCCGAGGCCACAGCCTCTTCCACCGCGTATTGAATGAGAGGCTTATCGACCACCGGAAGCATTTCCTTGGGCATTGCCTTGGTCGCGGGGAGAAAACGGGTCCCCAGTCCGGCAACCGGGAAAACGGCTTTTCTGATCTTCATAATGTAGTGTTCACATTTGCTGAGGTGATGGTGAGTTCATATACTGTTTGGCCCCTATCATATATGAGTGAACAGCGGATGTAAAGATGTTGAATTACCGGATCTTATCCCGGGAGAGCCATTTTCCCGGCCGGGGGGATCACTTGCTGTTGCAGCTCTTCTATTCTTTTGGCTCGCTTTCACCCATGTTCTGGTTGATGCTCTGTTCGATCTGACGACTGTGCTGGTTGGCCAGTTTCTTAGCGGCCTCAGCCTGTTCAAGAGGCTTTTGGATCTGTTCGACTATGGCATCTGCGGCCTTTTTCTGCCTGTCCTCCAGGGTCTGATCTTCTGAATCTGTGCCGCAGCCGGCAACCAGAAGACAAGAAAAGAAGAGGGTGAGCGCGGTAGCAAAACGTTGAGCTGTCATGTTGTATCTCCTCATGGTGGTGGAGTGATTTTTTGTCAGGGGATGATCTTTTGTGCATGGGCCATGGACAGAGTCATTGACCTTTGTTCGATTTTTCAGAACTGTTCAGCGTAAAGCCGGGTGCGTCCCTAAGCCAGGCCCTGCTGAACAGTTACGATTTTTCTTTTTCTGCCTGTTCGCCAAACGACTGGTCAAGGTTCCTGTTGATGGAGTCAATGGCCAGACTGCTTGTTGTCACACCCCTGCTGCTGCCTATTGGTTGCCCGAGGATGGCCAGGGCGACGGCGGATTGCTGGACCGATTGGCCCGGAGCCGCAGGGAGCAGATGGCGGTCATCGGTTCGGGCGAGAATTTTTTCTTTGACCAGCCCATCGGTCAGGCTGTTCAGTAACGCCGTGGGGTACTGGGGGCAGCGTCTGTTCAGCTCGTCCATGTTGATCTGCTCCTTCTGGCGGAAACCGTCATAAACGATATAGACGATATCGAGAGCGCAGCTCAGCTGTCTTGCAGGAGTGAGTCGCGTGCTGCGAAGGGTGTAGCCCTTTTCGTTCTGGCAGGCAAAAGCAACCTCGGCCCCGGCCAGGATGACGTTCCAGGCCAGATAGATCCAGACAAGAAAGAGGGGGACGGTGGCAAAAGAGCCATAGATGGCATTGTATTTGGACACGCCAATCTGTAGTGAGATGTAGGCGTTCTGGATAGTGAACCAGAGGACGCTTGCGAAAAAGGCGCCGATGGTGGCCGGGATCGGTTTGACCTTGGTGTTGGGAAAAAAGATATAGATGACGGACAGCGTCAGGCCGATGAAAAAGATGGGCACGATGGACAGTGTCAGAAATCTCAGCCAGACCAGTGGCAGGATCTGCTCCAGGCGGGAGTGCAGTGCCGGGCTGTGAAGCAGGGCATTTGCGGCAAAGGCCAGGTTGATGGAGAGCGGCATGAGAACGAGCAGGGTCAGGTAGTCGGTGACCTTGCGCAGGACCGGGCGACCGGATTTGACCTTCCAGATGGCATTCATCGCCATCTCGATATTGTTGAAAACGAGGATGATGGAGACCAGCATGGTAAAGACACCGATGGAGCCCAGCGCTGCAAAGTTGGTGTGGTCCACATAGGTGAAAAGCTGGTCCGCGGCAGAGCGCAGGTGGGCGGTCAGGGAGTTGGCTTCCTTTTCCACTTCACCTTCGCCGGAAACGTCATCGGGTGGAGGTGGGTCATTGCCCAGGCCGGGAATAGGCGGCGTATGTTCCAGTGTGTTGATATAACTGTAAACCGCCTTTTTCAGGTCGTCGCTGCCGCCCAACCCCTTGATCAGGGCGGTGGACATGGCGAGCATGGGGACCAGGGAGAGCAGCAGGGTATAGGTCAGGGCGCTGGCCCTCAGGGCGCATTTATTGCGGAGAAATTCCTTGATCGCGATAAGACCGGTACGGGTCAGGCTGCGCAAGAAGGAAGAGGATGGGGACTGGTCGGTGTCGGGTTGTTCAACCCAGTTCAAAAATTGTTGAAAAATAGGCATGTTATCACTCATCTGTTATATAACCACTTTTCCAGGACCTTGAAGACCACTTCCCGTTTGACCGGTTTGGAAATGTAGTCATTCATCCCGGATTTCAGGCATTTTTCCCGGTCTCCCTTCATTGCATTGGCGGTCATGGCAATGATCGGAACGTCACTGAAACCCTGTCTGCGGATCTCCCGGGTCGCTTCCAGGCCGTCGAGTTCCGGCATCTGGACGTCCATCAGGATCATGTCAAAATCATTTTGGGATTTGGTGTAGGCCTCCACTGCAAGGAGGCCGTTATTTGCAACATGGACAGTGTAACCCGCCTTGCTGAGCATGATCTTGGCCAGTTTCTGGTTGACCGGGTTGTCTTCGGCAAGGAGGATACGCACCGATTGCTTCATTTCCTCACGGACAGAATACTGGGTAACAAGGCTCTTGTCTTTCTGGTCGGTGGGTTCTGTTTTGTCCGGAGCGATGATTTTGGACAGCGTCTTGCTGAGGATGGATCGCCTTGCCGGCTTGGTTAGAAAGGCGTTGAAACCGGCATCCTTGCATTTGTTGGCGAGCTTTTCAGTGGTTGATGTGTAGGCGAGCAGCGGGATGTCACGGCTTGCAAAGGCATGCGCGCGGATCATCTCGGCCAGCGTAAAGCCGGAAATTTTCGGCAGGAGAAGGTCGAGGATTGCCGCATCAAAGGGAGCCCCCGCCTCTTCGGCCATGGCCAGGGTGGAGATGACCTGCTCCTCGTCACTTAGGATGACGGTCTCTGCCAGGAAGTTGGTCAGAATGTCGGAGAGGATCTCCAGGTTGGTGAGGTTGTCGTCAACGATCAGGATTCTACTGTCTTTTAAGGGCTGTTGGCTGGTCGTTTTGTGGTGGATGACATCAGATTTGCCCATTTTGGTAAGAAAGTGGAAGGTGGAGCCCACACCCATGGTGGACTCCACCCAGACCCGGCCCCCCATCAGGGCGGCAATCTTGCGGCAAATGGAGAGGCCGAGGCCGGTGCCGCCATATTTTCTTGTGGTGGAGCCGTCAGCCTGCTGAAAGACCTCGAAGATGGACTCCACCTTGTCCTCGGGAATACCGATACCGGTATCACGGATGGTTGAGTGAAGAATGATTTCATCGTCGTTTTCCTCCTCCACCATGATGGCCAGTTCAAGTTCCCCCCGTGTGGTGAATTTAGCTGAGTTGCCAAGCAGATTGACCAGCACCTGGCGGAACCGGCCCGGATCCCCTTTGACATTTGCCGGCAGACGATCATCGATTCGGCAAAGAACCTCCACCCGCCTGTCGGCGACCCGGGGGCGGATTATTTCGCAGACATCGTGGGCAGTGATTTCCGGATCAAAATCGATGGTCTCAAGGCCCATCTGACCGGCCTCGACCTTGGAAAAGTCAAGAATGTCGTTGATCAGACTGAGAAGGGAGTCGCTGCTGCGCTTGATCGTCATTGCCGAATCACGCTGCTCGTCATCCAGGTCACTCATCAGCAGCATATCGGTAAATCCGATTACCCCGTTCATCGGTGTCCGGATCTCATGGCTCATGGCTGCGAGGAATTCACTTTTGGCCACATTGGCAGCCTCGGCGGCAGCCTTGGACTTACGCAATGCCTTGGTCTGGGCTTCGATTTCACTCTTGAGATTTTCAGAATATCGCTCCTGCTGTTCCTGGATAAGCTGGTAACTGCGCCGGCTCTCTTCCAGGGTTGTCTGGTATTTTTTTTCCAGGACGGAAAATTTTCGTTCGAACTGTTTTTTCTGGATGGCCAGTTTGCGAAGAGACTGCTCCTGTTCACGCCTGCTTGAGAAAAGATCAATACAGAGTTTGATAAAAGGGATGCTGTCCGGCTCTGTTGAAAAAAATAATAGTGATTTGATGGGGACTATTCTTAGGCCGCAACAGGTTCCGTCGCTGCTCACTTGCAGGCTGTCCATCTGGGGATTGTCCAGGAGGTGGTGGGTCAGTTCGTCAATATTGTGTTTGCCCAGCCTTCTGTCTGCGATGTCACCGAATAGGGTTCCGTGGTGACTCTGACAGCAGCAGGCCGTAGCGGGCAGACATTTTTTGATCAGGGCCAGCAGCTGCTCAATGTCAGGGTCGAAGTTTTCGGCCTGGTCAAATATTTCAAAATTGTCATTCATCAGCGTCACCGGTGGCAGGAAACCATTTCTTCAATACGCTCAATTTGAGGAGTAGAGTTCATTGGCCTTGGACATCTCTTCCGGAAAGTCATCAATGATGAGCTTGTATTCCTCCATGTTCTCCTGCATATGAGTGATAAGTGAGTCGGGGAGGTAGCTGACGGAGCCGGGAAGAGCTGTATAGTCAAGCTGGCCGGTGATGTATTCTGAGATCTGGAGAATGCCGGTGAGGCTGTCCGGAGCCGTATCGTCACTGAAAGTGTGATGGTCGCGGATGGCTTCCTGGATGGCCACTGGCATGTCCCAGTCAAGGGTCATGATGTAACCGATTTCGCAATGGTCGGTGTCAAGGTACTTTCGCTCGTGAATCGTAATAATCTCCTCAGATGAACCGGCGGCGCAGGCCTTGAGAAAATTTGCGTTGTCCACCTGTTCCTCGACAATGAGGCCGAAGTCATGGAGAATACCGCAGAGATATGCATCATCGCCGTTAATGCCAAAGAGCCGTTCGGCAACCATTTTGGCACAGGTAGAGACTGCCGCGCAGTGGAGCCACAGCTGCTGGCGGGAGAAAATTTCCTGTCGACTATCCGTAGTGAAGATGTTTATCAGGGCATCTGTGACCGCTATGTTGTGGAGATTTTGCATACCGATAAAGGTGACAGCCCTGCCAATGGAATCAACCTTGGTGGTGAGACCGTAATAGGGGCTGTTGACCAGTCGGAGGAGACGGACCACCAGGGTCGGGTCCATGCGGATGACTTCCTCAAAGTCTTTGATGGTCGAGTCCTCATCGGCAATGAGTTTGGACAGCCTGGTGACCACGTGGGAAAGTGTTTTGATGTCACCGAATTTTTCAATTATTTTTTTCGCTGAAGACATAGTGCACCGGGCTCTTCAATCCTGTGTGTGTACAGGAAAAAATTGAGGCTCTTGCCCCTGTCTGCCTGGGAGGATGTCTGGTCGAAAAGGAGGACAGGTCACGCTTCGGTCACTTCCTTTTTGGTGATCGCGTCTGCCTTGACCCGGTCAAGAAGATCTGAAAGAACCGGTTTGATATTTTCCCTGATATCACCGGCGACAATCAGATAGAGGAGATCGTCACCTGGTTTGAAGATACCGCTTTTAGCCTCGATAACGATGTCGAAAATGCCTTCCCTGGCAAGAAATTCCGTCTTGATTTTCTCGATTTTGTCGTAATCAGGGGTTACTTCAAGCCGGGTGACCAACCCCTCTTTTGTTCTCGACCAGTTTCGCACAACGCCGTTGTGGATGAGGATCATTCCAACATTGTCCTGGAAGCCGGGCCTGGTTTTCATTTCAGCAATTCGTTTTGAAATATCCATGTCATTTATTGTTGTTAAGGGTTTATGTGCCTTTATTGATGAGCGATGAAGTCCAAAGGGTAAGTGGTCGTGAGACCCGGCTGAACAGCTGTGCCGGCGGAGTCCGACGGGGGGATGGCAAGAGCGCACCCGTTAGTCTGTGACAGCCTTTTTTCTACACCCTCCAGGGAGTATACAAAAAAGAGTGGCCCGGAGGCAAGGTCATCGATACTCTTTTCTTTTTTGTGTTTCGGAGAAGGGGGACGGAATGTTTTTGTTTGTCTTTTGGGCGGGCTGATGCGGAGGATTTATTTTTGGAGGGACTGGGCGGGAGCTGCCCGCTCCTGCTCGGGAGAATGAGTTTCTGGCCGGTATAGACCGTGGCTTTTTTGTTCAGCCGGTTGACTTTTTTAAGATCCCTGAGCCTGACCTTATATCTCAGGGCAATTTTACCTGCGGTATCCCCTGCCCGGACAATATGATAACGATCGGCGATCTGTTTGGAGTGAACCATCCGGCCGGGTAAGCTCAGCAGCTGTTTGCTGATTTTCGGGGAGGCGGGTAAACGGAGTGTGTAGCCTTTGGGGATTCGTTTTTTTCCTGTCAGGACTTGTGGTTTAAGGGCGGGGTTCATCGATTTGATGGTCGCCGGATCGACCTTGAAATGGCGGCTGATGTCGGCCAGCGCAATGTAGCCCTTGAGTTTTACGGGGGTGTATTGAAATGGCGGCCTTTTTGTAACCTGCCTGTTGTTTTCAAGTTGGCGGGCAACTGTGAGGGCGGCAAGAAACTCGGAGTAGAAGTTGCGTGAGGCGAATTTGAAATATCCCTTGGAGTAGCCGCGAAATATTTTCTCGTAGCTGCCCATGGCTTTCTGGGCGCGCATCATTCCGGACGGGCCATAATTATAGGCAGTGATGGCCAGTGGCCAGCTGCCCAGCAGCGCATAGTTTTTCTTCAGAAAGCGGGCGGCTGCATGGCTTGCCAGCAGCGGATCGCGACGTTCATCGACCACGGAGTTGATGGCCAGGTAGTTTTTCCCGGTGGAGCGGGTGAACTGCCAGATTCCCGAGGCGCCGCGCTTGGAGTGGGCCCTGAGATTGAAAGAGGACTCCACGTGGGGAAGATAGGCAAGTTCGGGAGGGAGGTTGTAGCTGCGGAAGATCTGTTTGATCTCGCGAATATATGCGCCGGAGCGAATAACGCCGTCGAGAAACCTGTCTCTTTGTCCCAGTTGTATCCTCAGCGAGTCCGCATGGGCCAGGATCTGCTTTTTGCTTTTGCTCTGAAGCAGCCTGCTGATTTTTTTTTCTTCGGGGCTGGCTCCACCCTTGCCGCTGGCAAGTTTTTTGAGAATGGAACGATATTTTTTTTTGGTCAGTTTGAGGCGTGGCCGGTTGATTTTTGATGCCCCGGGCAGTCGATGGTCAAGAATGGTGACCACTGCGTAAACCAGGGAGAGATCCCGGGAGTCGTGCAGAACGGCCTGCTCGGTGGAGTATTTTGCGTAAATATCCTGCCAGAAGGCCACGTTGTCACCAATCACCGGATATTGCGGAAAGTCGGAGGCAAGAACCCGGTCCGCCATAAAGAAAGCTGGCAGGATGAGAATGAGCAGGAAAAAACGTTTGCGGGCTGGTGTTCCGATCATTTCTGCTGGTGGCTACGTCCGGGACGGGACAGTGGCTGTCATCGGGAAAACATGGTAATAATCAGGTTTTCAGAGGGCGTGCAGCTCTGTCAGGAGCGCTGTTGCAATTTTCCGACAGGCTCCTGGAGCTTTTACGAATTGTTGTTATTAGAACATAAGGAGCCGTTGATGTACACTCCAATATTGGCCAGCCTCGGTTATGTGATATCGCCGGACGGGAAGCGCTGTCTTCTCGTCCACCGTAACAGACGGGAGAGTGATCTCCACCTGGGAAAGTTCAACGGGCTCGGCGGCAAGATGGAGGCCGGGGAAGATATCTACAGCTGTCTCTGTCGTGAATTGTTCGAGGAGGCAGGTATTGTCTGTCACGGGGCGGTGTTGCGGGGGACGATCAACTGGACCGGGTTTGGAAAAAACGGTGAGGACTGGTTCGGCTTCATCTACCGCATTGACAGTTTTACGGGGGAGCCTTTTTCCGAAAATGATGAGGGGGAGCTTGGCTGGCATGATATTGATCGTATCATGGAGTTGCCCATGTGGGAGGGGGACAGATATTTTTTACCCCTTGTCTTTGATTCAAACCCGTCCTCTTTTCACGGTGTCATGCCCTACAGAAATGAACAACCCCTGAGCTGGAGTTTTGTCCGGGCCGAATAGGGCTTGCGCTGTATGGGGAGCGGCGCTATATTTCGGAGTTGAGACGCTTGTCAAAGATGCTCTGAAAGTGGCCGCATGCCTTTAAGGGCGCGGTGAACAGAGGAGATGGCTGGGATTTTTTTACGGATCAGTCGAGCATTGATCGAATAAATTGAAGCCGGTAACAATAACGTGAGGTTGGTTGAATGAGCAATGAGAATGAGTTGGGTCGTTTGGAGGATTTTGTCGCCAAGCTTTTAGATAAGTACAATGGAATGCTGGCAGAGAAAACCCGGGTTGAGCAGGCTCTTGAAGAGAGCGAGGCAAAGATTGCCGCCCTTGAAAGCAATCTGCTTTCCTTAAAAGATGAGCGGGGCGAGATCAGCTCCCGGGTCAGTGGACTGTTGACCAGGATCGAAGAGTGGGAAGATTCTCTTGATCAGGCCGAGCCTGAAGGTGAAGGAGAAAAGGAAGACGGTGACGAAGGTGCTGAGCAGGACGGTGATATTGGTGTCCAGGGCAATCTTTTCAGTGCCGACTCCCAGGAAGAGGAACAGCAGGAGGCATGATCCGTTGAAGTTTTACACGGTCTTCCCGGCAGATATCAGTCGGTCCGGCTTCCACAGGATGGAGGGGTGAAGTGGAAAGGCTGGTGAAATTTGAACTGCTGGGGCAGCAATTTTCCTTTTACACCGCAGCTCCGGAAGACGAGGTGGCGGAGATCATCAACATGGTCACTCGCCTGGTGGAGGAGAACTCCGGCGGTAAATCCGGCACGATTTCAGTGGGTAAAATTGCCGTGCTTGCCAGTCTGAACATGGCCTCTAATTATGTTGAACTGCGACGGCGGTTCGAGCGTCATAAGGAGGAAACTGATCGGCGGATCGGTCTGTTAAGTGCGGCAATCGATAAGGGATTGTCCACTGGAAAAGAGTCGTGAAGTTGATAATTTCCTTTTGTTTATGACAATATCTGCTATACTGAATGTAGAGATATAAATTGCGTTTTCCCTGCGCTGTTGGTGATCATGAGTATATTGAGCCAACTCTCTTAAAAAGGGCAACATCTCTGTTTTCGAAAGGAAGATCTTAACGGATAGTCCTGACGGCTGCATACGTTTCTGCCCACCTATTTATTTAGGTTTAATTATCCTGGTGACACGGCAGGGTGGGGATTTTATTTTTTCTCAGGACACCTTTTTATGAAGGCTGTCCTGTTTTTATACATTCGGTGGTCTTTCAGGTGACGGATGGTGCTTATGCGCCGACACCTTTGAGAGGCGCCGGAATAACCAGCAAAGAATTGACATTCTGCTGGATCAGTGGTGTAAGTGAAATTAATAAAGCAGGAAGGTGGTCTATTCTCAGACGGAGTCCCTTTTTGACCTGGTCGGCGTTTCAGCGCTGAGTATCAGGGACGGGGTGCGGCTGAATTTATATAAAAACGATGGAAGTTTGTGGGGAATATGTTTTTTCCACTCTTCCGAGTTACATTGTGAAACGGTTGTCGCCCGGTACGGTGGATTTCCGGCCTGATCGTTATCAATGCCCTTCATCGCCTGTTTTCTTCAGGCAGGACCCCTGTTTTCTTCTTTTCTTCGCTATCTTTTCCGTGAAGAACCACCTCTCGTTCTAGAGAGTGTCGATTATTATTCTCAAGGACTCCAACCCCATGAATATACTTAATCACCCGCTCCTGCTTGCTGTCGGCGGTGCGATTCTTGGTCTCCTCGGCGGTTTTTTAATACGTAAAAAACTGGTTGAGAGTCATCACGAAAATATCAAGAGTCAGTCCAGACAACTTATTGAGAATGCCATTGTTGAGGCGGAGCAGCTTAAAAAAGAGGCCGCCCTCAAATCCAAGGAAGACAACTATCAGCTCAAGCAGCAGGCCGAACAGGAGATCAGGGCAGATCGAATCGATCTCAAGGATGAAAGGCGACAGCTGAAACGGATCAAGGATCAACTTAATAAGGAAAAGGAAGGCCTGGACCATCATTTTACGGAACTGCGGAAACGGGAAAAGCAGCTCAAAAATTATGAAAAGGGACTGATCGAAAAAAATAAGGAAATCGACCTGTTGGTTGGTAAGCAGCGTTATCAGCTGGAAAAAATTTCCGGTGTCAGCCAGGAAGAGGCCAAGAAAATGCTCATGGAATCCCTGGCCAGTGAGGCGCGAATGGAGGCGGCCAAACAGCTTGCCAAGATTGAAAACGAGATGAAGATGCAGGCCGACCGTAAGGGTAAAAGTATTCTTTCTCTGGCCATTTCCCGTTATGCCGGTGATTATGTGGCCGAAAAAACCGTTTCAATGGTCCCGCTGCCCTCCGATGAGATGAAGGGGCGGATTATCGGTCGGGAAGGCCGTAATATTCGCGCCATTGAGGCAGCAACAGGCATTGATATCATTATTGATGATACCCCGGAGGCGGTCATCCTGTCCGGCTTCAACCCTGTGCGCCGCGAGGTAGCGCGTCTTGCGCTCCAGCAGTTGATCGCTGATGGTCGTATTCATCCGGCTCGTATCGAGGAGGTGGTCGGCAAGGTCACCAAGGAACTCGAGGTTGTCATGCGAGAGGCCGGAGAGCAGGCCACATTCGATGTGGGGGCCCACGGTGTCCATGTGGAGTTAATTAACCTGCTTGGTCGCCTGAAGTACAGAACAAGCTACGGTCAAAATGTTCTGCAGCATTCCCTTGAGGTGGCATTTCTCTGCGGTATTATGGCCTCGGAGCTCGGTATTGATCCGAAACTGGCCAAGCGAGCCGGTCTTCTCCATGATATCGGTAAGGCAGTGGATCATGAGGTGGAAGGATCGCACGCCGTTATCGGCTGTGATCTGGCCAAGAAATATGGTGAGTGTGAGGAGGTGGTCTATGCTATCGGTGCTCACCATGAAGACCAGCCGCCTCAGAGTGTCCTTGATGTACTTGTCCAGTCGGCAGATGCCCTGTCCGGTGCACGACCGGGTGCAAGAAAGGAGATGCTCCAGACCTATGTCAAGCGGCTTGATGACCTGGAAGGAATCGCCAATGGCTTCGAAGGGGTGGAGAAATCCTATGCCATCCAGGCCGGACGTGATCTGCGGATCATCGTTGATTCTTCAAGGGTGCAGGATGCCGAAACCAACCTGCTGAGCCAGGATATCGCCAAGGCGGTTGAGGAAAAACTGACCTATCCCGGCCAGATCAGAATTACTGTGATTCGGGAGACAAGGGCTGTAGAATACGCCAAATAGTAGAGCTGTCCAGATGTGCCCCACCACTTAACGATCAGTCTTGCTCGGATAGCTTGACTATTCCTCACAAGCCCGCTTGTTCAGTGGTGGGGTACATCTGAACAGCTTTTTTTATTTCGATTTATAACAAATACTGTATTGTTCCTCGTGGATATTTTAGCAAGAACGTTAAGTTTCAGAAAAAGTAACTAAACTGGATTCGTCCCTAAGCAGGGAGCTGTAACTGTTCAGCAGGGCTCGCAGTGTGGTCAAGCAGGCTGACGAAGCGTACTTGTGCTACTCGAGGCGGCCTGATCGGCCACAATGTGGGTGCTGCTGAATAGTTACCAGAAAAAGAAAGTAAATCATGGCAACAATCGAAGAACAGATTTCCCTGATTGAGCGGGGCACGGTCGACTGTATCTCCGGCGAGGAGTTGGTTAAGAAGCTGAAGAAATCCGAGGAGAGCGGAGTACCGCTTAAAATTAAGGCAGGTTTTGATCCGACTGCTCCGGACCTTCACCTCGGTCATACCGTTTTGCTCCAGAAATTGAAGCATTTCCAGGACCTCGGCCATGATATTTACTTTCTCATCGGTGATTTCACCGGCATGATCGGTGACCCTACTGACAAGTCGGAAACGAGAAAGGCGCTCACCCGGGAAGAGGTGGCGAAAAATGCAGAGAGTTACAAGGAACAGGTTTTCAAGATTCTTGATCCTGAAAAGACCCAGGTTGTATTTAACTCCACCTGGCTTGGTAAGCTCAGCTCCTATGAAATGATCCACCTGGCCTCGGAACTCACCGTGGCAAGGATGATGGAGAGGGAGGATTTCAAAAACCGTTTCAAGGCCGGCAGCCCGATCTCCATCCACGAGTTCATGTATCCGCTGATCCAGGGGTATGACTCGGTGGCGCTGGAGGCAGATGTGGAGCTCGGTGGAACCGATCAGCGGTTCAACCTTCTTATGGGACGTGACCTCCAGCGTTCCCGGGGGCAGGAACCGCAGGTGGTGATAACCCTGCCGCTGCTGGAAGGCCTCGACGGTATTAAAAAGATGTCCAAGTCGCTTGGCAACTATATCGGCATCACCGAGCCGGCTGATACCATCTACGGCAAGGTGCTCTCCATTTCCGATGAGTTGATGTTTCGCTATTTTGAACTTCTCTCTGACCTGTCCACCACTGAAATAGAAGAGCTCAAGACAGGGCTTGCAGAAGGCAGGCTTCACCCCAAGGAGGTGAAAAAACAACTGGCCAGGGAACTCACAGGCCGATTCTACTCGGAAGAGGAGGCCGTACGCGCTGAGGCCAATTTTGAAAAGGTTTTTGCCAAAGGTGGTTTGCCTGAGGATATGCCGGAGGTCGAGCTCAGCTATGGAGAACCGGTCTGGCTGCCCCAGCTGCTGCTCGACTGTGACATGGTCAAATCCACATCAGACGGCCGCAGGATGATCAAACAGAACGCGGTCTCCCTTGACGGCGAGAAAGTTACTGATCTTAAGGCGGCGGTGAACCCGGATGGGGAGTGCCTCCTCAGGGTGGGGAAGAAGCGGTTCTGCAAGGTGTGTTTTAGCAATTAAGCACAGCTGACCAGGCTGTTTCATTTCAGGCCACCTTGAAAAATTGCTCTTTCACTCGATTTCTTCGTCATGGCGAAAAGAGAAATGCTCTCATATAACTAATATGCTGCGCTTTCTATTTTCACCATTCCTTGAACTCGAACGAAGTCGCTAATTTTTCAAGGCACCCTTCAATATGAGCTAAGCAACAATCCCGTACTAATACGTAAAAAAGGGGTTGATTCCGTTTCCGGAATCAACCCCTTTTTGTTTTTAACACCAACGGGCAGATTGCCCGTTGCCAGATACTTCTTTACTTTTTGTGGGTGGCCCGCAGGATCTTGGCCAGCTCCTTGATCTCACCGAGGTCCTCGGTCATCATGTTCCAACCGTACCAGTAGGCGTAGTCGGGATTGACGTGGAAGAACGCCTGGTAAGCACGCATCCGGTGCTTCATGTACATCCGCACCAGGATCTGGTCAATGTAGGACAGATCATCGAGCTTCTCATTCCAGGGAGCACCGTTGGTGTGCATGAAGGTCAGCAGGAATGGATAGTTGTGGGGGTAGGCCTCAGGCTTCTTGATGATGCCTTCCTTGTAGAGGGCTGCCACGGTCTCAATGGCCTCGGCCATGAGCCGGTCGGCCTTGCCGAGAATGGAGTCACCCATCTCCAGCTGCTCCCTGGCGTATGACTCGGAGTGGCACTTTTTACAGGTGTTAAGCATCTTGTTGCGTTCTTTTTCCCAGGAGGCCTGGTCGAGGCGGGCCATGTCAACGGCCTTGACCGCATCAAGGATTGGTGTGGGCTCTCCGGTCTCGGGGTTGAGAACACCCAATGCCTTGAGGATGGTCACCCGGTCAGCAGCCTCCTGCTTGTCCTCGGGAAGAGGCAGGCGGACACCTAAAAAGCCCCAGGCGGTGTGGTTCTCGTGGGTGCCGTCAGGCAGGTGACAGGTCTGACAGGTCGGTGCTGCAGCACCTTCCGGCAGGGAGCCTTCCAGTTTGGCAAAGTAGCGCGCGCCATGCTTGGAGCTCGACCACATCTCCCACTGGGGATGATCATATCCCATATGACACTGTTGACAGGCACGGGGGTTATTCGCTTCCTTTTTGGAGAAGGTGTGGCGGGTGTGGCACTCATCACAGGAGTTGGTCTGATAGCGGTAGCCTTTAGCCTGCTGCTCCTTGACCTGTTCGTCGGTTTTGATGCCCATGTTGTGACAGCCGCCGCAGCCGCGACCGCCTTCGATCAGCTCATCAGGGGCTAGATGGGTTCCGGGGATGGCGTTTAAGGTCGTCCAGCCAAAATTATGTTTTCCTTTGGCAAAAGAGTTGAATTGTTCCTCGTGGCATTCAGCGCAGACGGCCTCGTTAGGAAGTTTGGCTTTCTTGTAATCTTCGGCGGTGGAGTGATCCTCACCGTGGCAGGTGACACAGGTGACCTCGTTTTCGGCATGGACCGAGATCTGGAAATCCTTGACCATACCGGGCGTCACCTTGGTGTGACACTCGATACACGCATCTTTAGCCAGGCCGGCACTACTCATGAGCAGCAAGCCGAACCCTGCTGTTGCCAGTGAAACTGCAAATTTTTTCATACTCCCTCCCATGGGTTAAAAAGATGATTGCGGGCCAGATGATACCATCCCGGAGCCCGCAAGACAGACTGGATCAACAGTTTAATAGGAACTGTATCAAAGACCTTGACCTAAGTCAAAAAAGTTAAAATCTGAAGAGTTTCAGTGAAGAAGGATACAGAAGGCGGGGTCCCGTTGGAGAAAGAGCGGAAATAGCTGGGGTGTGAATTTGTCAGGTAACTGGCAAAAAAAACCGGGGTACGGTGATGAAGTCCGTACCCCGGTTGCAGGTCGAAAATGAGAAGAGTTTAGTTGATAAGTCCTTTGCCTCCAGACTCCTGCAGGTTGCATTCGCTGCAGAGACCAGTGAATTCAACGTGGTGACCAAGGATCTGGTAGTCACTGGCAGCAGCTGCGGTCTTGTTAATCTCTTCCTGAACCGGAATGTCGATATCATCGACCTTGCCGCAGCCCATACAACGGATATGATAGTGCGGGGTTGTGGTGGCATCGAATCTTTTTTGAGTGCCGCCGACCTCAAGCTTTAAAATCATACCGGTTTCAGCCATCAACTCCAGGTTGCGGTAAACGGTTCCAAGGCCGATCCGCGGCAGTCGTTTACGGACCATATCATAGATTTCATTGGCCGTGGGGTGGGAAGTTACTTTGCCCAACTCCTCCAGGATAATCTGGCGCTGGGTTGTGAGGCGCATGTTGGATGTGGTTTGCATGGTGTCTCCTGATTCCTGGTAAAAATATTAAATAGATATATCCAATAACTATTAAATCTGCATAGGTTTGATAAATTTTATTAAATATTAAAATATATCATTTTTTTAAGAATGCAAGAAATAATTCAGGGCTGGAGAGGGCGAAATTAAAGCCTGAACCGTGCATAGAGTCAACAAATTATTGAGGGGCGAATTTGGACAAAAGCCCATAACTGTTCTGTTAGACACCACTTTTTAGCCAGCCAGGTAGGGATTGAAGTAGCCAAATCCTAACCAGGGGAATCGTTTTTTCAGCCGTTTAAGCCAGCGTCGGATTGATATCGGAGAGTGGTCGGAGCTGAATTTGATCACCTCAAGGTACCACTCCGGGTCCATGTTAAGGTTTCTGAGTTGGATGAAATCCGGCCGGGTCTCGTCAATGAGAGTGGACAGCGCTTCGTATTCTTCAACTGAGTCGGTGAGACCGGGAAGGATAAAGTAGTTGAGAGAGACAAATTTATCCCTCTTCTTCATATTCCTGATGGACTCTTTGACATCGCCAAATGAAAAATTCTTCGGCCGGTAATAGCGTTGATGAAAAGGTTCCTGGGCCGAGTTGAGACTGACCCGAAGACTGTCAAGACCTGCTGCGGCCAATCGGTCCACCGCCTCGGGCAGGGAGCTGTTGGAGTTGAGGTTGACGGTGCCGCGCCCGGTTTGTCTACGGATCAGACTAATCGCTTTTTCGATGGTTTCAGCTTCAAGAAGCGGCTCCCCCTCACACCCCTGGCCAAAACTGACGATGGGCCTGGGGGCGCTTTCCAGATGGGCCACGGCCATTTCAGCGATTTCAGCAGGTGTCGGGGAGAAGGTAATTCTATCCTGGGTGGACGGGCAGCAGCCGGAGGATTGCAGGGAGATGCACCCGACACAGCGTGCGTTACAGTGCGGTGAAGTGGGAATGGGGGCCTCCCAGCGTCCCAGGAAGTAGTTTCTCGCCGCGGGACAGCCGTAAGTGAGACAGCATTTTCCCAGGTGCTGGATGAGTCTGTTATCACGGTTTTGCTTGAGACGTTTGTTCGTATGTCGTTCGATCTGCAGCTGGTCAAACTGGTCCGGGTCCTGGCGGATGTCTCCATCGGAGCGAAAGCCGGCAGCCCAGAAACGTTCATCGTGCCAGCCCACCGCAGCATAGGCAAAGAGCGGCAGGCGCGGGGCATCCTGGTCGTTTGTCTGGTAAGCGCTGTTATACGTCACTGTGTGGGCCGGAGCCATGAAGGCGGCAACAGCCTGGACGGGTCGGTTCGGGGTGAAGGGATCCTGGTCAAGAAGAAGGGGCTCGCCGGAGTCCGGGGTGCAGCCGATGGGAAGGCGTCCCGGCAGGGTGAAAAGTTCCGAGCCTTCCGGCAGCGGGATGAAATCTTCGAGGGCGGGCCGCAGGTAGGACCCGCCGCTCATGCCCGCGGCGTGGAGATCGGAGAGGTCACAGATCCTGCCGTCTTCATCACTGTAAACCAGCGACGGCGGTGCCGTCGGGTGGGTCACTGGGGGCGCAATACTTTGAATATTGAGTCAACGGCGAGGTAGACCTCGAGATCTTCGCCGAAAATATCCTGGATTGCCGGATTTTCGATGAGGTCTTCGATGATAAACTGGGTCAGGAAGAGGCTGACGATGTTAGGGTCAGGAACCAGGGTGCGCAGGGGAGCGATCTTCATCTGCAGGTCAAACTCATCCATGTCGGCCAGCATACCCAACTGAGAGACGACAGCTCCCTGGATGGACTCCACATTTGTCACCTCAATGATGTTGCGGTCAATGAGCCGCTGGACAAGCTTGGTGGTAAATTCTTCGGCATGTTCGCGGACCTTACGAAACATGAATCGCCTTTCCTGTTCTCTCTTGCGATCGATTGAGCGAATGGTTTTATCGGTGGCGTTGTTGGGGCTGATATGAACTTTGGCCATGCTTGACTCCAGTAAAGAGATGCGAGTTGCTTTTCAGAATTACAAGAAATCTACCGTAAACAGGTCATTCTTCCAATAGAAATCTTAAGAGTGTCAATGGTCGCTGTTATACAGTGTACTGAACCGCTCCATCATCGCCTGCTGTTCTCCGGGCAGCTTCAGGTCATATTTTTTCAGGTACTCGGCGGCCATCCGGTGGGTGTTGAAGATGGGAATATTAAGGGCAAGATTCATGATCGCCTTGTCGAGAAAAAGTGAATGATCCGAAGAGTTGTAAAAACCTTCAAGAAGGGTGGGGAACAACTGGTAAAAATCTTTGGCATCCTCGCTGTAGAGCAGGGCGTCAGGAGACTCACTGAGATTTGCTTCGTCCACCGGCCCTTCATGGCCGAACTTCCAGCCGGTCTGGCCCTGATGATACCCTTCGACCCACCATCCGTCCATGATTGAGATGTTGGGAACACCGTTGAGTGCCGCTTTCATCCCCGATGTTCCTGAGGCCTCAAGCGGCCGCTTGGGATTGTTGAGCCAGGCATGGACGCCGGCCACCATCATCTTGGCAATGAACATGTCGTAGTTGGGAATAAAGATCAGGTTGGCCAGCCCGTTGCTCTTTTCAAAGAGTTCTTCCTGGCAGTCAAGGATGAGCTTGATCACCGATTTACCCGGCTCATCAGCTGGATGAGCCTTGCCTGAAAAGAGAAAATTTACCGGCCAGTTGTTGGATTTGAGGATGTCGGCAAGGGTGTCGATGTCGTCAAAGATCAGGTCCGCCCTTTTGTATGTTGAAAAGCGTCGGGCAAAACCAATGGTCAGAACATCGGGGTTAAGCTGCTGGTCCCTGTCAATGATGGTGGAAAAGTAGTTTGGCGGATCAATCCAGGTGTGTGACATCTGGCTACGATGAGCAGTGAGCATGGAGTTGACATAGTTGACCAGGAGTTGGGTGTCTTTTTTCCAGGCCGTTTCAAACAGGCCGCGAAACTTGGCATCTTTGATCAAAGATTCACATTTTTTGAACACCCCCGGGTCTTCTCTCCAGTCGGCCAGTTC
This sequence comes from Thermodesulfobacteriota bacterium, assembly GCA_039715055.1. Classification (GTDB taxonomy): domain Bacteria; phylum Desulfobacterota; class Desulfobulbia; order Desulfobulbales; family Desulfocapsaceae; genus JBDLID01. Next base: position 22,445 of record JBDLID010000020.1, read on the forward strand.
ACTGCAGGCATCAAATACCGCCGCCCGGTTGTCGCTGATCCAGGTGAGGTGGTGGACTCCATTGGTGATCGGTTTGATTTTATCGGCAAACTGGGGGAACTGCTTGTGAGTTACATCGCGATGGAGCCGGCTGACACTGTTGGCCGCCCGGTTGACCTTCATGGCCAGCGTTGTAAAATTATAGGTGTTGGGGTTGTCTTCGTCTTTGGCAAGCAGGTCAAGCAAACGACGACAGGAGTGGTGGCTGATACCGGCATAAAGTGTCTTGTCGAAACGGTCATGACCGGCCTTGACCGGAGTGTGAATGGTGTAAACCAGTTTCTCCGCAACATTTTCAGCGGCGGCGAGGATCTCTTCATCAGAGGCCTGCATGGGGTCACTGACCCCGGCATCGATATGGAGTTCTTCCGAGATCATCTGCAGGGCGACCACTACGCCGTGCTGCTCGTTGAGGTGATATGTTTTGGAGGTGATTCCCAGGGCCTGGAGTACCGGCAGGATTCCAGTGCCGAGCATTCGTCTCTGGGTCGCCTTGACAAAAGAGGACTCGGCGATGTAGAGCTGACCGGCAGCGTTGATGATCGGTGCCGGGTTCTCCGGCAGGCTGAAGTCAAGGAGAAGTTGAGGGATGAAAAAGTCCAGGGAGTGGTTGATCTCGAGTTTCATCCACACCTGGGCAACGGCCAGGGTGACCTGGTCGTATTCATTGAAAAACGGGATCTCAATGAGGAGAGGTTTATCCTGTTGGTCCGGATCCTTGAGAAGGTAAAGACTGTGGGTGTTTTCCGGGTACCATTCGACCCGCTGGGAGATCTGGCCCAGCTTCGAGTCAACGATCTGGGAAAAATAACCCTCACGATAGAGCAGTGATATAGCAATAACCGGGATCTTGCAGTCGGCGTAACTTTTCAGGGTGTCTCCAGCCAGTACTCCGAGGCCACCACCATAGTTCGGAATTTTCTCCGGACCGTGAATGACCTTTTTGATAAAGTCTTTGGTCTGTCTGTCCATGGAACTGGATCGCTCCAGCTCGAGAAGGCGCTTTTTGACCGGATTGAAGACATCGAGGTCAGCACCGATTTCCATGGATATGTAGGCAACAGAGTTGCCGTCAGCTGCGGTGAGGTTGGACCACACCTTGTCGAAGACCTCCTGAGAGACTCCAAAGAAATCACCGTAATCGCTGGAGGCCACCATGGTGCGGAGATCCAGGGGGCTGCTCGATAGCTCGGATAGTTGCTGCTTGGCCATTTTGTAAAATCCCTATATTGGTAAATGAGTTATGATTTGATTCAATGTCACTTTATGGTATTGTAGCGGGGAAAGAAGTGGTACGTTACTGTTCAAAATATCCTCTCTGCAGGAAAATTCAACAAGTTCTCATGTTCTTCGAGCTGGTATCACACTTTTTTTCGTTTTTGAAAAGAGAGTGTCGCCATATGTTGCTGCATTTGCGATTACAGTCAGAAAAAGCTTGAATATGAGATATTTTCACTTATAAAGAGTAGTGCTGAGTTTTAGCTTTTTTTGAATCATTCACCGTATGTTACCCAATACTCAATAAACGGAGGCCCGAAATGTCAATGTCCCTGAAAAGGCTTGTACCCCTGTTGATGGTCTGTTTTCTTTTAACATTCAGTGGTTGTGGTGGGAAAGACGACGATGCAAAGGTGGCTGCTCCTCCTGTTGACGATACGGCAATAGGAAAAGAGGAGCCTCTGGAGTCAAAATCACTTGGCATCATGGAGGGAAGAACATCCGGTCCGATGCTGCCGGTCTATTTTGATTTTGACTCATCCTCGATCAGGTCTGACCAGGTTGCAAGAATCCAGGTCAATGCCGATTTTCTCAACGGAAATAAGGATGTCGATATTCGTATCGAGGGCAACTGCGATCCGCGCGGCAGCCGGGAATACAATATGGCCCTTGGCGAGCGTCGGGCACTGAGTGCGAGGAAATATCTCATCAATCTCGGAGTTTCTGCCGGCCGCCTCTCAACAACAAGCTATGGTGCGGAACGTATTCTGCTCCATGGCCATGATGAGCTTTCCTGGGCGCAGAACAGGCGGGATGACTTTGTCATCAGCAAGTAGCCTGTATTTTAGACTGTTTTTTTGATGGTCTCGTATTTACACCCCCCAGGGGGGGACTGAAAAGAATACCCGCTGTTTGGGTAAATTCGCCGGAACCAGCTGATCCAGGTTCGTAGCTGCTTGAATGGCAGTAATGGTGCAGTGCGTTCATGGATCATTTGCAAGTACATTATTTTGGGAGTGGAATTTGTTGTCGAGTAGGCGGCAGAGGACCGTCTGAAACCATGTAAAGGAGAATTTGATGAAAAGACGTACCAGTATTATCGGTCTGTGTTTAACTGTTTTTGCTGCAGCCCTCCTGGTGGCCGCGCCTCTTCGGGCGGAGACCAAGATCGGGGTAATGAATATCCAGAAGATTATGGCTGATTCGGAAGCAGGAAAGCGGGCAAAGGCCAGCCTGGAGAAAAAGGCCATGGAACTGCAGAATTCTTTCAAGGCGGAAGAAGATGCTCTGATGGCTTTGAAAACTGAGATTGAGAAAAAGAGCTCGGTCTGGAGTGAAGAGAAAAAGCAGGAGAAGACCCGGGAGTACCAGAAAAAAGGTCGTGAACTGCAGACAAGGAACGAAGATGCCCGTTTCGAGATGCAGAAACTCCAGGAAAAAGAGCTGGCCCCCATGCTGAAAACTCTGCAGGATCTGGTGACCAGTTTTGGTAAACAGCAAGGCTATACAATTATTTTTGATTCAAAGGCCGGTGTGCTCTTTTCAGACGAAGCCATAGACGTCAGTGATCAGCTCATCAGTGAGCTCAATCAAAAAATGAAGTAGGACACTCTCTACCTGAAAGACCGGCATTGATGCTGGTCTGAGATGGACCACTCCTTGCCGGATCAATGGTCGGGAGCCAGAAAACGATGCAGTGGGATTTGTTCCCTCGTGCATCGTTTTTGTTTCAAAATTCGTAACTATTCAGTGTAAAGCTGGGTGCGCCCCTAAGCAGGGAACTGTAACTATTCAGCAGGGCCCGCAGTGTGGTCAAGCAGGCTGACGAAGCGTACTTGTGCTACTCGAGGCGGCCTGATCGGCCATAATGTGGGTGCTGCTGAATAGTTACCAAAATTCGTTGAAATCTCTCGATTCAGTCCATATCAAACCTGTTGGGCGGGAGGCTGGCTTCTGGTCAACAGATAAACAGGGGCACCAATCATGATGCAGCCACTCGAATTTGTTAAATTGACCCCCATGAGTAACTGTGGAGAATGCGGCTATGGCGCCTGCCTGGCCTTTGCCGCCGCAGTGACCAAGGGCGGTGAACAGCCCTTCAAGTGCCCCTACCTGGATCATGACGCACTGCCGGCTGAATTTGCCGACCACGACAGGGGACAGGGCGGTCTTGATGGTGTAGCCGGACTTCTCGATGAAAAGGATATGGCCCTTGTTGCCTACCTGAAAAAGAAGACTGGTGATCTCGATTTCAGCAGGCTTGCTGAAAAGGTCGGCTGCAGCTGGTCAGGCAAAGAAAAAGACACTCTCCTCTTTGACTACCTGGGGCAGGCCGCAGAGTTATCCCATGATGGAATTCTCCTTGACGGTATAGAGGCGGAGGATCCTCGTGACCAGATCCTGCTCTATAATTATATCCATTTCGGCGGTGGTGATCCGCTTACAAATGAGTGGATCGGCATGGAGTCCATGGCCAACTCCATTTCCAAGGTGCGTACTTTAAAAGTCTATTGCGAGGACCGTATCGCCTCTTTTTTCTCCGGCAAGGAGCAGCTTTTCCACAGAGCGGTGGAAAGGATAGGCGGAACCCGTGATGAAGAGCCCGCCCAGAGTTGTACCGGTGCCTATTTCATCAACCTGCTGCCCAGGCTGTCGCTCTATCTCCTATTCTGGGACGAGGATGTGGAGGATCAGTTTCCTGCCCAGGTCAAGCTTCTCTTTGACCGAAACGGTGATTCGGTACTGGACATCGAATCTCTTGTCTTCTGCGGTGAACGGCTGGCTGAAAACCTGGAGGTTGAAAAGTGAAGGAGCGTTTAATTGATCTCGTTGGAGAGCTTGACGGCAAACGGATTCTTGTCATCGGCGACATCATCGTTGATCATTTTATCTGGGGCAGTGTCAGCCGGATCTCGCCGGAGGCTCCGGTGCCGGTGGTCAACGTCAGCCGTGAGGAGCTGCTGCTCGGCGGCGGCGCCAATGTGCTTCACAATATTTATTCCCTGGGCGGCGAGGCCGTACTGTGCGGGATTATCGGCCGGGACGAGATGGGGGCTCGCCTCCGTGAGCTTCTGGGCCGCTTAGGTGCCTCCTGCGACGGTCTTATTGAGGGGGGCAGGCCCACCACGGTGAAGACCAGAGTGGTGGCCCAGGGCCAGCAGGTTGTCCGCTTTGACCGGGAACAGACAGGTCAGCCGTCATCGGCAACCGTTGGCCGCATGCAGCAGTTTATCATGGACTCGCTGGCCGATTTTGATGCGGTGATCGTCTCCGATTATTACAAGGGGGTGATCTCGCTGCCACTCATGGAGTCGCTGATCAGCGAGGTCCATCGGATTGAGAGAGAGAGCGAACACAGGATTCCGGTGGTGGTTGATCCAAAGCCGTCTAAGCCGGAACGCTTTTACGGTGCCACCATCATCACTCCCAACCACCTTGAGGCGGAGAAGCTGTGCGGCTGCACCATTGACACCGATGAGGAGCTGGTGAAGGCGGCAGCAGTGCTGAGAGAAAAGGTCGGCTGCGAGGCGGTTCTCATCACCCGCGGTGAAGCGGGCATGGCTCTGCTCGAATCGGACCGCGAATTGGTGACCATTCCCACCATGGCCAGGGAGGTTTTTGATGTCACCGGTGCCGGTGATACGGTGATCGCCGCCCTGGCGCTCAGTCTTGCCGGTGGAGGCACTTACCGGGAGGCGGCTGCTCTTGCCAATGTGGCGGCAGGCATTGTGGTCGGAAAGGTGGGTACGGCAACGGTTGCGGCCGAAGAACTGCTCCAGGAGCTCGGTTTAGAGTAGCTGTCCCTGTTTCATCGCAGCAGACTGAAGAAGAATACAACAAAATTGACAAGCTTGTAAAAACGTCAACCCTACGATGGCTAAGTGAAGAACTTCATATCTGAGGCGCGTTAGTTTTCTATTGTTTCGGCGTACCAGAGTACGTCGTAATGATAGAAAAATGACAGCAACGAAGGATATGAAGAGTTTTTACGACGCCATCAATATTGGAAGGAACAGAGATGGCAGCAAAGAGTATGACCGGTTACGGCAGAGGAGAGGCAAAGGCCGGGGGACGAATCTGGACCATTGAACTGCGTTGTGTCAACAACCGCTTTCTTGATCTCAAGATGAAGCTGCCCAAAGGTTACGCCGAGCTGGAGGATATGATCCGCAAAAAAGTGTCCCTCCACCACCAGCGGGGGCGGGTCGACCTGTTTTGCTCCATCACCGGGGTGCGGACCGATGCGGTTCAGATGCGGGTCAATCTGCCCATGGCCAGGGCCTACCGCGAGGGACTCAGCCAGGTGGCCGGAGAGCTCGGTCTTGATGACCGGGTTGACCTGCAGCAGCTCTCCACCCTTCCTGATGTCCTGGTTCGGGAAGAGCAGAGCGAGGATATGGAAACCATTCGACCACTGGTTGAAAAGGCCCTGGAAGAGGCCCTGCATCGCTGCAACGATATGCGGGGGAGGGAGGGCGGTGCACTGGTGACGGATTTGCAGCAGCGGTTGAAGACCTTTTCGCAAACGGTGAACACTATTGAAGAGGGGCTGCCGGAACTGCTTCGCCAGCGAAAAATTGGACTGGAGGAGCGGTTGACCAAGCTGCTTGACAATATTCAACTCGAGCCGCAGCGGCTCGCCCAGGAGGTCGCTCTTCTTGCCGATAAGACGGACGTCACTGAAGAACTGGTAAGGCTGCACAGCCATATAAAACAGTTCTCTGATTTCCTGGCTGAGGACGGGCCGGTGGGTAAGAAACTGGATTTTCTGCTCCAGGAGTTTCTCCGCGAGGTCAATACCATGGCCTCCAAAATCAATGATGCCCAAATAGCCCACCTCACCGTCGGTCTCAAGGGAGAGCTTGAGAAAATGCGGGAGCAGGTACAGAATATCGAATAGGAGAGAAGATGAAACTGATCAATATCGGGTTTGGTAATACCGTGATGGTACAGCGGCTGGTTGCCGTCGTCAATCCCGGCTCTGCACCGTCGAGAAAACTAAAAGAAGCGGCAAAGACTTCCGGTCGCCTGGTGGATGTCACTGAGGGGAGGCGGACAAGGTCCATCCTGGTCACCGATTCCAACCATGTCATCCTCTCATCGGTACAGCCCGATACCATCAGTCAGCGTATGTCCTCACTCTATCCTGGACAGATCCTGGAAGAGGTTTTTGATCAGCCGGAAAGTGACGAGGCACGGGCATGACCGTTGGTAAGCTCTTTGTTCTGTCCGCACCTTCCGGAGGGGGGAAAACAACCCTCCTTAAACGGGTTATGGCTGATCTCCGCGGGCTCTGTTTTTCAATCTCCCATACCACCAGAGCACCCCGCAGCGGTGAGCGGGACGGGGTCGACTACCACTTTGTCGACCGGCAGGAATTCAAGCGGCTGCAGAAGGAAAACAGTTTTCTGGAATGGGCCGAGGTGCATGACAACCTGTACGGCACCAGCCGCGGGGCGGTACAGTCTCAGCTGGCGGCAGGCGATGACGTGATCATGGATATCGATATCCAGGGAGCGGTCCAGGTTGGTGCTGACACCATCGACTCGGTATCAATTTTTATTTCACCGCCATCTCTTGCTGAGCTTGAAAGACGGCTGCGCGGCCGGGCCACCGATTCCGAAGAAACCATCCTCCTGCGCCTGGCCAATGCCGCCCGGGAGATGGGTGCAGCCGCCGGCTACGATTATCTCATCATCAACGATGATCTGGAGCAGGCCACCGATATGCTGCGAGCGGTGATCCTTGCCGAAAGAGCCAGGGGGCACCGGCTGGCCTCGGGTGAACTCATCGACCTTGATGGGAGAGACTGATGGCCCAGGGTCGCAAAAAAAAACGTGTATTCCCCTCCGATCGAAAAGAGGGAGGGCGTAAAGGGGGACGGGAGAAACGCGAGAAACGGGTTCGGCTCAGTGATGATCTGCTCTGGGGGCTTCATCCGGTCAGTGAGGCATTGAGCCAGGGCGCGGACCGGATCAGCGAGGTCATTGTCGCCCGTGAGCATCATGGCGGGAAGCGGGAAGAGATTATTCAACTGGCAAAAGAAGCCGGGGTCAAACTGAGCTTTGTCGACTCGCTGCGGCTCACCGGTCCCGATTCGGCCACTGCCCGCCACCAGGGAGTGATCGCCAGAATGTCCAGTGCGCGGCTGCTTGCTTTTTCCGAACTGGTGGAGAAGTTCAGCCATCTTGTTCAACAGGGAAAAAAACCACGTCTTCTGGTACTCGATTCGCTTCAGGATCCTCACAACCTCGGTGCTGCCATCCGTTCGGCCCACGGCGCCGGTATGGACGGCGTTGTCATCACCCGTGAGCGCTCAGCGCCCCTGGGAGGAACAGCCGCCAAATCGGCCGCCGGCGCGCTGGCCCATATGGATATCTGCCAGGTCACCAACCTGGCCGACAGTCTGGAAGAGCTGAAAAAGGCCGGGGCCTGGGTGTTCGGCGCCCTCAAGGAGCGCGATTCGCAGTCCGTCTATGAGACTGACTTCAACCTTCCCCTCTGCCTGGTGATCGGCAGTGAAGGTAAGGGGATCCGTCCCCTGATCCGAAAAAAATGCGATCTCCTTGTTTCCATTCCCATGATCGGTGAACTCGATTCACTGAACTCCTCAGTGGCCGCAGCTGTGATCATGTTTGAGACTCTGCGTCAGCGCTTCTCCGGTGGTGTCAGCTGACACCACGTCCCGGCTGGAGGGGGGAGCCACACCTCCATACAGTTTTTATCGCTTGACCTTATGCTGGATGGTTTCCGGCTGTATGGCTTTGGGGGCAACTTTTCCCTTAGGCTGAGTGGTCCTTTGCCGTTCGATTTTGGGATATGCCGCCCGGGGTTTCTTGACCTTGTACCTGACAGCCGCCGGTATGGGTTTTGCCTGTGTCACTCCGGGCTTCTGCACACCGTCATACTTCATGTTCTTTACACCGACTTGTTGGTCTTTCTGGGCAACCTGCTGGGAATCGGCCAGAACCTCGCCTGGACTGACCCCCATGCTCATTCCCAGGGTTGCAGCCGCAATAGCAATACGCAGTGAAAAACCGGATCCTCTCCGGGATATGGATTGCCCGCTCTGTTTCTTTTGCTTATCCATGGTTTTACCTCCTTTCAGAATTCAACCATTGATCGATGGCCTGAATATGAAGATGCACGAGTCCCAAAATTTCAGGGGGAACAGCCAGACTCTGCTCTTGACAGTAGTTCTCTACCGTTTTGTCCACATCAAGCCACTCCATAAAGGCCGGAATATCTTCGTCATCGGTTGCGAACATTGCTGTCTCTGTGGTTGCAGCCAGCTCTGAATGTAGGGACAGTTCTTCTTGCAAGGCATCGAAAAGACGATAAAAAAGGCCCTGGTAGCGGTCAGCGTTTTCCAGATAGGGTTGAGCTCCC
>JBDLID010000021.1:0-30489 GCA_039715055.1 Thermodesulfobacteriota bacterium
CCTCAGACGGGGAGTGCTTCCTTGGCCACCACAGGATCGATGTCCTCATCTTCAGCCTTGGAAGGAGTCACGAGCACCAGCAGGCTCGGGAGGACGAGGCAAGGGTAAAGTCGTTGCGGTAAACCGAGCGAAGCAGCTCCGCCCGGAGGACCGGCATATTCTTGGGATCGCCGGTACCGAGGAAAAAGTGACATTTGTCGGCGCAGGCGCCGCAGCGTACACAGCAGTCCATGAAGATCTTCAGGGAGCGGAATTTTTCAAGCCGTTCCGCAAGCCCTTTAATGATGGTCTCTTTCCAGTCTTCAGGAAGTTTCCAGTCGTCATCTTCCGGGGTCCATTCCCTCGCATTGGGGAATTCCAGGCCTTTCTGGCTGTCGAGGTACTCGACTTTTTCCTTTTTGGCCTGCCAGGCATAGTTGCCCTCTTTGAACACCACCGGAACATCCATCCATTCCATGGTCGGTACAGCCCCAGTGGACATGGACGGTCCCTGCACTACACTTTTCGATAGTTGTTCTAATTTTACTAGTGCCATTATTCTTATCCTTATCTATATGGGATCTAGAGTCCTATTCTTCGTCCTTCTTGGGAGGCAGCTCCTTTTCTACAGGAATTCCCGCTTCAACCATGAACTCACGGAACTCATCTTCGTAGCCGGCATAGGAGTGCGGCTTGATATCAGGATCGTTCCAGGGGTTGATATGACGTTTGGCCCGGCTGTCGTTCTTCATGTTCCGGGTCGGGCTCATGAACACGCCACCCATATGCATCAGCTTGGAGAATGGAAAATAAATCAGCAGGGTGCAGACCAGGAAGAGGTGGATATAGAATATGGAACCAATATCAGCACCGATGGTCGGCTGGAAGGTCACCAGACCAACGGTCAGCTGTTTGATGTTGACGATGTCAATATCGGTGCGCAGAAAATAACGCATCAGCACTCCGGTCAGAGCGATACCGAAAATAAGAAACAGGGGGAAGTAGTCATTGATCAGCGAGATGTAACGGACATGGCGGTTGACCAGGCGGCGGCCGAACAGCAGGGCCACACCGAGGAGCAGAGCCACGTCACTCATGTAAAGGGTCGGGGCGCCGATCTGGAGCAGACCGTCACCAAATTCCAGGGCGTACAGCCAGTCCGGAACCGGGTTGACGAACAGCCTCATATGGCGGACGACAATGACCAGGAAGGAATAGTGGAACAGCAGGGCAAAGAGCCAGAGCCACTTGGAGGACTCGTAGGTGATCTTCGGTCCCTCGTGGAGTTCCGACTTGGTGTTACGAAACAGTGACCGGAATGTAAAGATCTCGAGAAACATCCGGGCCACGACTTCGGCCGTGGTTGACGGACAGTCAAGCTTGTCCTGCTTGATGAAATCCAGCGATTTTCCCTGACCACAGGTGGTCGGAATGGAAAACGGGACCGGCGCCTTGGCCCACTGCACGACTCGGTAGCAGAAGCCACCAATAAAGATCGCGATGGCCACCCAGGGTACGGCAACACCCAAAACGTACTGCCCTCCCGGGAACACGGATATGAGCCACGCAACAGCAATCAGAGCAATGACCGCCAGGAATGAATAGGCATACTTCATTTCTTACCTCGCTTCAAATTGAACATTTTCAGTAACCGCTCCGGAATGCACATTTTCCCCTCCCGGCACAGCAACCTGTTAATTTTCCAACGAATGGGCCCGGCCCTCTACTTACCCGGGTCAATCGGCTGGACAGTATCTTTAAGCAAACTCGACGGACATTTGCTTTCAGTGAGGATATGGGTGCCGGTTTTTATTTCTTTTATCCTGACCTGGTACAAACGCTCCCGGCATTGCATGTACAGGTCAAAAGCGGCAAGGACAGCAAGGTCCACCGCAAATTCAAAATCATAGAGTTCGGCAACCAGGTGTGCCCGTTCCTTGTCCTTGCCAAGGACCTCCCTGGTGATATGCTTGACAGCGTGAATCACTCCGACGGCCACCGACGGGGCCATATCCTGGATTGATCGGATCAGGATGACCTGTTCAAGCGGGGCCAGCAACTCCTCTGTTTCAGCACCTTTGGCGAGCAGACCGAAAAGGGTGTTCAACGCCTCCCGGGTATTGCCGCCCACCGGGTTGGCGAATTTATCTCTTTCCCGCTTGAAAAAGCTCGATGACTCATAGGTGGAAAGGGTGTACTCAACCCACTTGTTGACGATCTTTTCCCGATGATTTCTAAAGGCTTCAGCTAAGTCCATAGGCCACGATTTAATTATTTAATCTCAAACTTGAATGAATGACCATTCATAGGTTCCGAGATGTAGCAAACTTTTTGCTGATAATCAAGATTTTTGTTGGTTGACGGGCGAGAAAGCAACCAGCGGAAAGGCAGGGACGAAGTTATCAGCGGACATCATTGACAAATAAGCATATCTACGAAACCCACTTAAAAGCTAAATATTTTTAAATTGGCAAATCGATTGCCGGCAATAATGAGGACTCCCCGCAATGTTGCACAGCAAAAAAAAGAGCCCCTGAAGGACTCTTCTAACAACCATTGTAACCATTTATTACTTATCTAAAAGTTACACCAGGCTCAAAGGGCCATATCACCAATCACCCGCATGGCCTCATCGATATAGGGATCCTCGTTGACCTCGTCGACCCATTTATCATCACCCGGTGCTGTCCCGTTCAGCTCCATATGTTCCATGGTACCGTCATCACCGCCTTCGTCACGAAATTTCCGGTAATGTGCTCCGATCTTCTTTCGGGCCTGCTTCGCATCCGCCCGTTTTTCCTCCATATCGGTAATCTTCAGGGACGTCCGGGTCTTCTCGCGACGTGCCGCCGCCTTGGCCGCCTCCTCACCGATAACCAGCAGGGCCTGATCCTCTTTAACACGTTTTCCGGAACGGCTCTTTAATTCCTGGAAATTGACCCCCGACTCCTCAACGGGTCTGATCTCCACGGCCTCTACCCGATCCCAGGGCAGGGAATAATCCAGGTACTGCTCTCCCGATTCGAGATTTGCAAAAAGACTGGGCAGTACAATATCCGGCTCCACCCCTTTGTACTGGGTAGATCCACCGTTCACCCGGTAAAATTTCTGAATGGTGACTTTCAGTGCACCGAGATCATCATATTTACGGAGGTGGAGCAGCGGGATATTTTCACTGAGGTCGACAATGGTCTGCACTGTTCCCTTTCCGTGGGTATGAGCCCCGCCGACAATGACAGCACGCCCGTAATCCTGCAGGGCCGCCGCGACAATCTCAGAGGCGGAGGCGGAGAACTGATTGACGAGAACCAGCAGAGGCCCGGAATAGACGATATCCCGGTCGTCATCGGTGAGGACCTTTTTGGTCCCGTAACTATTTTTAACCTGGACCATGGGCCCATAGTCAACAAACAGGCCGGCAATATCGACGGCGTCCATCAGTGAACCGCCACCGTTATTGCGCAGGTCAAGAATTAATCCGCGGATGCCCTTCTTCTTCAGATCAAGAATGGCCTGGCGTGTATCATCGGTGGAGTTGCGGGCGCCGGAGCCGTTACGGGTCTTTTCAAAATCGCGATAAAAACTGGGCACCAGAACATAGCCGACCTTGTCCCCCTTCTTATCTGTGAGCAGGGTTGACTTGACAAAAGTCTCTTCAATCTGGACAACATCACGGATAATGGAGATCACGTCACGGGACGAATCCGGCTTTTTAACGGTGAGCCGTACCTCGCTGCCCTTGGGACCGCGAATCAGGCGGACGGCATCACGCAGCCGCATATCGGTGATTTCCACCGGTTCATCCCCACCCTGGGCAACGCTGAGGATAATGTCTTCGGCGCTGAGCCGTCCCTCCCGAAACGAAGCCGACCCCGGGATGATCCGCACCACCTTGATGTAACCATCCTCTTCACGGAGCAAGGCGCCAATGCCTTCCAGGCTGCCGCGCATATGAATATCAAAGTCTTCCTTATTGGCCGGCGGCATATAGTTGGTGTGCGGGTCAAAGGCCCGGGCCACCGCATTGAAATATCGGTCATAGTGGTCCTGAAGGGTCTCCTGACGAATCCGGTTGATCAGATTTTTGTTTCTCTTTTCAACCTTCTCCCTGGCCTCTTTCCAGAGGGTCTCATCACTTTTGGAATCCGGATTGTCCTCTTTGAGCGTCAGGAACCTGGAGTTCACCTGGGACTTGAGCATCTTACGCCAGCGCTCGCGCAGGGCGCCAAGATCACGGCAGTAGGCCAACTTGTCCGGGTCAGTTTCAAGCAACTCCGCCCGGTTCGGGTCAAAACCCTCCTTAAACAGCTCCCTGATGATAACCTCCACCTGATCGATACGGGCGGACAGGATACCGTAGCCGATTCGGGGTGCGATCACTTCACCTCTTTTCAGGTTGTCATCAAGGACCGTTGACAACTGGCTCAACTCAGCGACATCTCCGGTGAGAAGAAAACGCTTCTGGAAATCCAGTTGTTTAAGGTAAAGATCAAAGGCTGCAGCGGCCAGTGTGTTGTCGATCTGTTTGTCAGAGAAATGCATGGCCGGCAACTGCTTGGAAAGCATGTAAGCCAGCAGTTTGTTGCGCCCTGTATCGATCTGGGCACTGGTCGCTGTATGGGAAAAAACAAGGAAAAGTACGACAACACCAAACAGTGCTTGCCGCAATCTGAAATATTTCATAAGTCTCGACTGATGGGGATTGCCATATAGGATCCGCTGCACCCTCATCCCGGGGAAAACAGGAGCCTGCAGGCACAGAACAAGGGATGACTGTTAATAAAAATGTAAAGATGGCAAATTACCAGAAGCCGATAACAAATACTATGACAAAGAGTGAAAAAAATGAAAAAACTCGAAAAAAAGATCAGTTACTTTGTTCAGGAAAGAAACTGGGAGCAATTTCACTCACCGAAAAACCTTGCCATGGCGTTGAGTGTTGAGGTTGCCGAGCTGGTGGAAATTTTTCAGTGGATGGAGGGACCCAAAAGTCATCAACTGGATGAAAAGACGCTGGCCCACCTGGAAGAAGAAATCGGCGACATTATGATCTACCTGTCAACGCTCGCCATGAAGTTCGGCCTCGACCCACTCAGTGCCGCCCACAAGAAGATGGTTCTCAACGCGAAGAAATATCCGGCGGATTGAAATTTGGAATTTGTCGAAGATCAACAAAAATGGCGAGAAACCTGGCCGGCCTAGAGTTTCTCGCCATTTCGGTGGCCTTCCCCTTAGAACAGGGTGGGGCTACTCGAGTGTGAAAGTATATATTTTTTTGTTATTTTCCGAAGAGACAATGACGTAGTGGTCGCCTTCCTTATAAATTCTACTGCAATACGTTTTATTATTGCGACTCTGCGTCAGACAGCGCCGACCATCATCAGTGACCTCCCAGGTTCCCCGGCTGCTGGCATAACGATCATCGGCAAAATATATGGATTTTCCTTCCTTGCCGTCATTAAGGTTTGTCCAGGACATGGTTGATCCCGTATAGAGTTTTTTTACCTGCTCAGCTGAAAGTGCCTTCCCCCCATCAGGAGTAATGACAACCGGCTCACCACTGTCACTGTTTTTTGCGGTAAATGTGTACAATTTATTCCCGTCTGCAGTCACCCCGACATAACTCTCACCATCCCTGTATGTCCTATGACAACGCTCATCCTTACCTTTTCGTTTTGTACACTTCATCCCCTCCTCTGTTACCCGCCAGGCTCCCATTTTGTAATGGGTACCGTCGGCCCGGAACAAGGTGGAACCAGCACGATCATTTTTCAGCTTCTGCCAATGCTGAATACGTCCCTCATGGAGTGGTTTCAAATCAGCCATACTGAGGTATTGTACATCGGTGATGGCTTCTGTCGAGCCGGAGCCTGTGTCTTTACCGGCAACACATCCAGTTACTAGAAAGCCAGCGGTTACGATTGAAAAAAAACATCTCATCATTGTCTTCATCTCTCCTGCTTAAGTCGTTAGCTCAGGTCAGTACTCCTCAATGGAGTCATTTCACGTTTGATCAATACAATGAATGTTTGATTTTCAGATGGTTATATCTCTTCCCTCACAATACTGCCCATTCACCCGCCTGACCCCGCTGGCGATATAAAATCCCCTCCTCTCCAGCGACAGACAGAATATTACTTCGGGCTACTTTGAGAAATTACCCTTCAAAAAACTGCAGACTCAAACAAATAGCATTTTTTTCAAATACCTGTACTTTTCAGCCCAGCTTATAACACATAAAAAAACAATAACAAGTAATATTATCAACAACATTGCCCACCCAGGGCTTCACAACATTACTGTTTAATTATTTCAACATGTCCAGCCAGAAAATAGTTATCAGTGTGACCCCGGAGAGCTCTCGACAAAAAAACCACACCCCACGACTGTTAAAAGTGTGAGGTGTGGTTTTTTAGAAAACTACAGCAGGCTCTGTCTTTCAGACCGCTGTCGCTATATGGATTCGATGGATCGGTTACACTCGCTGATCTGATCGTTCAGCGTCCAGAAATCATAGACGTAGCCGATACCGAACAGCCCACCGCTGACCAGGTAGAGCAGGCCGGTGATCCACTTACCGAGGTAGAAACGATGGACGCCGAACAGGCCGAGAAAGGTGAGTAAAATCCAGGCCAGGTTGTAGTCGATCTCTCCGTCCTGATAACGAATATCCGCATCCCGGCTCATACCGGGGATAAGAAAGAGATCCACGATCCAGCCTATAAAGAGCAGACCCAGGGTAAAAAAATAGATGGTTCCGGAAATCCGCCGACCGTAATAAAAGCGGTGGGCGCCGAAAAATCCAAAAATCCAGAGGATGTACCCCAGTGTCGAACTATGGGTTTGACGATCCATATTATAACTCCGGTAAGGTTACGGTTCTTTGCGCATGTCGACTGACCGCCTCAAGGCGGCCATGCAAAACATTGCCGAATACCATTTTCTGAGAAGATGCTGCTGTGAACCGTTATTTTTTCAAATCAACAATGAACTTGTCCGAGGTGGCAATGGCCTGGTTCATCTCACCGATAAGCAGATCGATCTGGTTTTCAAGCTTTGAGAACTCCCCCTTAAGTGAACCGATGGCCTGAGCATTGAGATTGTGCTTGAGAAACAGAACGTTGTCACGGAATGTGCGCAGTACCGGGTCCATACTCTTTTCAGCCTGGTGCATGGCATAGAGCATCTCTTTGTAGCGGCTTTTTGTGTCACTGAGCTGCTGCTTGCTGGAACGGCGAAGTTCCTTGCTCTCGTACAGCTCAAGTTCGTCCTGCCATTCATCAAAAAGGGCATCAGCCACGGACTCCACTGCATCAATCCGATCACTCACCTCTTCAGCTGCCTGCTCACTGTCTTCGTACTCCTTGTTGAGTTTTTCATAGGCTTTTTTTAAATTGGTATCCTTCAACTCGACCACGGCCGCAAACTGCTCCAGGGCCGATTTAAATTGTTCCTGTGCCTCGGTCTGCGCCTCTCTCGACTCAACCACCCGGTCGGCCAGAATATCACGCTTATGGACACCCATCTTTTCCATGGCGCCATAATAAGCAGTTGAGCATGAGGCCAGCAGCAGGCAGCATGCGATGAATGGCAGGTAGAAAAGCCGGATATTGAATGAGACGCCCATGAGTTCCTCCAGAGACTGATGAAAATCAGTGCTTTTTCAGTTTATTGGTACCATTTTTTTTAATAAGACCTTTTTCAAATATCTCCCATTCAATCAAGCTCTTCTCCACATTGCAATGAGAATAGGATCTTTCCTTGCCTTTTTCTTCCGAAAAAAGTAACTAAAGACATGTAACATCTTCATTCCCTGTACTTTTTTCACCCTCAACAATACTGCCACCATGCTTTCCAACTTCCGCACCATCCTGGTGACCACCCTTCTTCTACTGTCCGTCGTGCCCTGCCTGTCGGCAGAAGAACCCTCCCTCTACGATCCAAACCGCTACGGTCTGATGGTGATCGGCTCCAACAGCTATTCCATGGAAGAGACCATCAACGTGGTTCGCCTCGCCGGCTTTGCCTCTTTCGATTATGATAAAATATGGAGACACTGGGCACCGGATAATCTGCGCTGGAAAGTTGAACTCAATACAGGGCTCACCGTCAACCCGTTTGTGCGCAGCATGAGCTCACTGGTGATGATCGCCCAGCTCTATATTGTCCGGGAGGGCTGGGGCGCCCTGAAAATACGCCCCTTTATCGAGGGGGGAGTCGGCTGCAGTTATGCGGATTTCCGGGTCAGAAAGCAGGGATCACGCTCCATGTTCAACCCCCAGTTCGGGGCAGGTACCGACTTCACCATCGCTGACCAGGATCTTTTTCTCATTGTCCGCCAGGATCATTTTTCAAACGGCGGCCTGAAAGAGGAAAACCGCGGGCTCAACTTTCTCTCCGTCTACATCGGCTTCTACTTTTGATGGCTATCCATGAAAGTCAGCTCTTATTTCATACGTTCTGTCCAGTCTACCACAGGAAGAGTAGTAACTGTTTGATTTATGGGCGTTCCACAGCCAGGACGGCTGCGGCCGAGCCCCCATGGATGGGTTCATGGCGTCCCACAAATAAAACAGTTACTACTCGAGCCAGATGCAGCATATTGTTTTAACAAACAAATTCCAACCCTGGCAGAGGTAGCTGAGTTTCAGTTAGAGCCACTTAATTATTCGAACTTGTCACTTTTAACAGCTGTTTAAAACACCAACCCTGGGAGGCAAATGATGATTCGCTGGAAGACACTCCTCACCGTAACCCTCATCCTTCAGCTGGCTGCAGTTACCTGTTATGGGCAGCGGCTCAAACTGAAATACAACAAGAGAGACAAAACAGTCCGCATCGACCGTTTTGTCATCAGCAACATCACCTCTTTCGATTCGGAACGCTCATGGATCGGAAATGAGGGTGACACCATGTACAACAAGGCGGTCATCAAATCCACCGATGGGGCGTGTCCGATAGTGCTCCATGAAAAACTGAGCCTCACCCAGGATGGCTACTTCTTCAACGAATCAGCCAGACAATCCATTGAAAGCCAACACAAGAGCTGCCAGGTCGACAAGGCAGGCTCGGTCTCCTTTCTGAAATGCGGCGACAAGTTCTTCATCACCACATCCGAGGAAAGCAGCCTGGCTGACGCCAGCGGCTATGAGTCCAAGACATTCATCAATACGGTCGGCAGCTGTTTCGAGAAGATCAAGGCCCATATTCAACAGGGTGGAAGATAGCCGGCCCCACTCTGGAGACTGCACCAAACGATTAAAGGGGATTGGCGCAATCTGCTGCACAATCCCCTTTATTCGTTGATCACTCTCCCGGCTGCTCAACAGGAGGCCTCAAAAGTCAGGCAGATCCTGCAGCGGGTGTATATTTTTCACTTCTTCTTTTTCATCACCGCAGGCTTCACCTCTTTGGGCAGTCCGTCCCAGCCGGCGACCACGGTCATGATCCCCTTGGCCCGCATCTGCTCCTCGGCCCGGATCAGCGGATTGTAGTTCTGGAGATTGCGCTCGCCGTTAGGCGCCCCGGCCTTAAACCATATTTTCGGTGTCAATGCCCCATAGATGAGCGGCATATAGGGCAGGAACTCCGAGGACCCTTCCGTTGAACGGTGGGAGAAAAAGGCGGTGAAGCCGTTTTTACGGATCAGCTTGAGACCATCTTTCAGCGACTTGACACCCACCTTTTTGAGCTCCTTGAGCACCCCTTTCAGGTCGCCGCGGGCCTTGAGGAATTTTTCCACCTGATCCAGATCGGCAAGCCCCAGGGTGATCTCCGTGGCAAGACAGGTCTCGGTAAAGGTACCGGCCTGGTTGAGCTTGATGAGGATGGAGTTGCCGGCCCGATCCTTACGCCTGGGTGCGGCAAGAAAGGGAATGATGAAGCGCATCTGGGTGACCGCCGCATCATCGATGACCACCTGGCAGCGGTTGCCGTACTTTGCGGTCATCAGCTTATGAGCCTCAACATCATGCTCGGCGCCTGGGTCTTCCATGGTGACGAAGTTGGGTGAGGCCGAGACAATGGAATAGTTGAACTTGATCAGCTCCTTGCGGCTCTTCTCCCCCAATCCGGAGAACCGCATGTCGTAGCGTCCCTCTTTCCTGAGGCGTTTGGTCTTCTGGATCTCTGAAAAGGCGTTATCGGTGCCGATGGCATAGTCCTTAAGGCCCAGGCCCAGTTGTGACGCACACTCCTTGATGCGCTCGAGCCCCTCGTAATTATCCTTGACCGGAAAGACAAAACCACGCTCCTTGGCCGTACCGGTGGGCAGGCCGTCACGAACCAGGTTGTGTTCAAACTGCCTGAAAAAATTAATACCGGTGGAAAAGACTGCTTTCACCGAATCCTCGGCCATGGCAAAGAAGAACATCTCCTGGATGTCCTGCCGGGTACCGGGCACATGCTCGCCGCCGCATACCATGTTGAAACCGATATTGGGGAAGTAGAACTTTTTCATCTGCTTCGGAGCCTTCATCTGCCAGGCTTCATAGCCGGCAGCCTTCATCAGGGTCTGAAAAAAGACCGTTGACGAGGCCAGACAGGCATTGCCGCCCCAGTTCTTCTTGTTGACACCCGCCCCTTTGATCAGCTTGAGGTCAAACTCGGCTACTGCCGCAAAAATGTCAGCAGGCGAGTTGATCACTACTTTTTTAGGCAGAAGCGGGACGATATTTTTTTTGATTGAAGCAATGGCCTTATTATTGGGAATATAAATTGCTTCGGCGTCCCCGTCAGAGGTCCCCTTGGCAATACCGTTTCGCTCGGTGATCCGCCATTGTTTTTTGCCGCACCTGACATCCCCACTCATCTCCCCTTCCAGTGTGTATGAGGCGTACGACGATAAAATTTCCCGCCCTTGAAGTTTGAAATTTGAAACAACGGTCTGTTTTGCCATGATCATATCCTTGGTTTATTTCAAAAGAAAAGGAACAAAATAATAGGTTCTTTGAAAAATTTATATTTCAGGGCAAAGTAGAGGCACGAAAAAATTTTTACCACAGGCATATAATTAATATTCCGAGGATGAAATTTTTCTCGTAACGAAGAGTTTGCCCTGAAAGGCAATTTTTCAAGGTAGCCTAATATTTTTGCTCACTACAATATTTTTATATACTCTTCCGTCCGTCCTGAAAAGCTATTCACTGCCATCTGCCTGCCCTACAGATCTTCGGGTTCCCTCCGGTCCGTGTAATCAGTAATTGCCTTGAGGAATTGGGCCCCGTAACGTTCGAGCTTGACCTGGCCGACACCATCGATGGCCAGCAGAGACTCATCATCTGTCGGGAGAAACGTCGCCATCTGCTGCAGGCTCCGGTCGGAAAAAATAACAAAAGGCGGCACCGCATGCTCCCGCGCCATTTCAAGCCTCAACCCCTTCAGGTTCAGAAACAGTTCGTCACTCTCGCTCTCCTCGACCTTCACACTAGCTGCGCTCTGCTTAATTTCGTTGAGCTGATATGAACTGCGGCCGAAAAGAACCTCTTCACCTGCTGCTGTGATTTCAAGTATCGGGTACTCATTGCCAGACGTCCTCAGCAACCCGTCGCCGAGCATCTCATCACTGAGCTGACGCCAGTAGCCCTTGGAGCGGTCACTGCCAACCCCATAGGTCTTGAGTCGATCATGACCGCTGGAAAATATCTTCTTGTTTTTGGCACCGCAGACGATATCCACCACATGACCGGCACCGAAACGCTGACCGGTCCGATAGACCGCAGACATCAATTTTTGGGCGTCAACGCTTGCATCGCGCCTGGCTACTCCCTGGACACAGATGTCACAATTACCACAGTTGTCGCCGCCGTACTCCTCGTCAAAATAGGCAAGGATGGACTTTCGTCGACATCTGGAGGACCGGCTGAAACGGCGCATCTCCTCCAACTGGCCAAGGACGGTTTTTCCGCCACTGTCACCGACGATGAAGTGGCGAAGCCGGTAATAATCTCCGCCGCTGGTAAACAGGACACAGTTGGCAGGTCCGCCGTCACGACCGGCCCGGCCGGTTTCCTGGTAGTAGCCCTCCATATTTTTCGGCATCTCGCCATGGAGTACGAAGCGGACATTGGACTTGTCAATTCCCATACCAAAAGCCACGGTGGCAACAACAACCTGGGCCGTATCCCGGTTAAAGGCTTCCTGGTTTTCCGCCCGCACCGTACTGTCGAGCCCGGCATGGTAGGGCAGGGCCTTGATCCCGTTTTTTTGCAGGAAGGCGGCTGTTTTCTCCACATCCTTTCGACTCAGGCGGTAAACGATGCCTGCCTCACCGGAACGCTTGCGGATAAACTGGAGGATCTGGCGATTGAGGCTCTGTCTCGGCAAAACCGAATAAAACAGGTTAGGCCGGTCAAAAGAGGCCCGAATAATGAGTGGTTTTTCCAGCTGCAGCTTGACTGCGATATCGCTTTGCACCTCTGTTGTGGCGGTGGCGGTAAAAGCGGCCACGACCAGGCCGGAAAATGCTTGTTTCAGTTGCGACAATACCAGGTAATCGGGCCTGAAGTCATGTCCCCACTCAGAGATGCAATGGGCCTCGTCCACCGCCACAAACGAAAGAGACAACCGCTTCAGCCGTTCCAGGAAGCCGGGCACGGCCAGCCGCTCCGGGGAGAGGTAAAGCAGATCGCACTCTCCTTTTTGCAGCCGTTCAAAAACCTCATGCTGTTCCTGCCTGGACTGGGAAGAATTGAAGTAATCAGCCATCAGCCCATTGGCTCTGGCCCCGTCAACCTGATCCTTCATCAGGGAAATCAGGGGACTGATTACCAGGCACGCACCCTCCAGTATCTTTGCCGGCAGCTGATAACAGAGCGACTTCCCCCCTCCGGTGGGCATCACCGCAAATACGTCTCTGCCGTTGAGCAGGGCCTGAACAATCTTTTCCTGGTCAGGACGAAAGGAGGAATGGCCGAAGATGTCTTGCAGGTAGCGGTTCAGATCCATGGAGCGATTCAGTGGCAAGGGATGGGAAAAATCAACAGGCAGGATACGGTCTATCCTGCCTGAGGTCGTTTTTACCAGGGACATCAATGGTGTGTCAATAGAGGAACAGGACCAGGGCAGGAAAAACAGGACAGCTCAACGCTCATCGAGCTGAGTAACCGCTCGCAGCAGGACATCTGTCAGTCGTTCACCAGACGGGTTTTCGATCTGAGAGGAATCGACCTTTACGGTTTCGATAGTTGGATTTTTCAGGGAAAGCATATACGTCACGGCATCAACTCCGTGCCGCCCTGCGGCTTCGGCTTCGAGAAGCCTGCCCTGCCGGATTCGAATGGTGCCCGGCTGGTTTTGCTGATCTACAAGATGGATATCCGTGGAATGATTGCCCATACCGATGAGCTGAAGGAGGTCCGGAAGCTGCAGGGACTCAAAAAAGGTCTCTTCCGAATCCTTTGAAAACAGGGTGCTCAACACCTTGAGCAATTCGATGATCGTGAAGGGGTCATTGAGAACGGCGGCTACTCCACTGTAATACGCTGCCCGTTTCAATTCCTCCGGAAACTCCGCTCCATACAGAACCACTCTGGTATTACTGAAACGACGGCGGATCGTCAGCAACAGATCAATGCCGCTTTCACCGGCCAGGTGGATATTGGCCAGTACCAGGTTGACCGGAAACTTCTGGAGAATGGTCTCAGCCTTGGTCGTGGTGGTGGTAAAGGCTGTCTGGTAGAGATTATCATAGGGTTGCAGTTCCTCGCGCAGGTAGCGAAGAAACTCCTTGTCCCTGTCAACAATGAGAATATTCTTTCGGTCCATAAAAATTATCACCAATTAGAACACCGGGCGGTTCATTCCCGGGAAAACCCGCCGGTCTGATAACATTAAAGGGCGGGTAACCATCCAAAAAGAAGATCTGCGTACCTGTTACTCAAAATAATCCGGCAGATCCTCTTCTTCCTCAGCCGGCAGAATATCACCGATGGGAATATTTCTACCGATAAGAGCCTTGAGAGCCACCAGGCTGATCAGACTCTCTTTTTCCGTTCCCACATCCTGACGAAGGAGGTCAATCAGGCTCTTCATCGCTGTCGGCGGATCAGCCTTGAATTCAACAACCCGGCCGTCCTTGAAACCGATGATATTGGTAAATGAGCTGTCCTCATTCCAACGCTTGATCCGCTCTGCCACGGAGCCGAGGGTGCCGTCTTTTTCCAGCTCCTCGAGCAATTCATTTGCCGCTCCGATGAAATTTTCCTTCCGCTCGCGCTCCTTGAGCAGGTCAAGACCGACCTGCAGGTTGTACATCCGATCGATAAAATCCGGAACCAGGTCTCCCTTGATGATTGAACCGTGCTGAGGGGCGATCATCTCGGGTGCTGGTTTCAGGTTACGAATCAAAGAAACCGCCAGTTGCAATGCCTCACGGGACGGCATGTAGAGCTGGTGAAATGTCTTAATCCCCTCCCAGGACTCCTCGGTGGCATAAAGGTCCTGGGAATAGGACAATCCGCCGAAAAGATCACCTGAAAAAAGAATCCTCGAGGTCACATCATAGTACATGATTGCCCCACGGAAATGACAGAAGGGGGACGGTACAAAAACCAGCTGCTGACCACCGGGCATGCTGACCCGTCGTGTCGGAAAGCTCTCGACAGGTTTAAAACGGTTTTGCTTGAGGCCGAAGAAACGAATCAGACGCCAGGTATCTTCTGAGGCCACCACCATGCAGTTGGGATTCATCTTCTGGATAAATCCTGCGTTGGGGGCCACGTCCGGATCCTGATGATTGATGAGCAGCGCGTGGAGCTTGTTGAGACCGCCGATGATCGGCTGCACCTTTTTCTGAAGATGATTCAGCAATTCTGTCGGGCCAGGATCAAGCATGACATTGGTCTGCCCCTTATCGTGGGGATAGGTGAGCAGGTAAACGTTGACCTCAAGCAGTGACTCCGAACGATTGGCAACCCACCAGACATTTTCTTTCAGTTCTACAGGTTCCACAGGCTCACCAGAAATGTTAAGGTAAAAATTCCGTAACTATTCAGCAGCACCCCCATTGTGGCCGATCAGGCCGCTTCGAGTAGCACCAGTACGCTTCACCAGCCTGCCTGACCACACTGCAGGTGCTGCTGAATAGTTACAACTCCCTGCTTAGGGGAGGATCCAGCTTTATGCTGAATAGTTACAAAAATTCAACAACAGTTGCCCCAGCCGGGGACACTGTTGTCACTATAAAAACTACAGTATGTTAACTATTCTATGTTACTGCAAAGTTCACTGTCAAGACATCTATTGAGAAACATTGCCATCTTTATTAGACTTCGAAAAACAACCTGTCACGGACAATGAAACAAACAGTGGTTCCCCTGCCAACCAATGGGTTTCAAAATGAGTTCCACTGCACCTTTTGCAACACCTCCCACGGGCTGCCGGCAGATGAAGCAAAAAATCATGCCAGACACCTCCAGGCCACCCTTAACCGGGAGAGACAGCTTGACTACTCCCTGCCGGTTGAAAAAAGGACCTCCGCCCTGTCGACCAAACCCCTTTTCGGTGATGAGCGAGGTAAGATGTTCGGCATCCTGGTGTGTCTTGCCCAAAACGGCTGCCAGGTTATCCTCAAGGCATTTTCCGGCCAGTATGGCGGGCACTGGCTCATTGACGGCTGGGCTCCACCGCTTTTTGGAGTGGAGTCATTCCAGCTACTGAATGTACCGAAAGAAAAAGAAATAAAAGAGCTGGGAACCCGGATGGAGTGTCTTGATGACAGTGACCCGGAGAAAGAACACCTCCGGGTCCGGCGCAGACAGCTCTCACGACAGTTGATGGGCGAGATCCATGACCTCTACAGCCTTTGCAACTTCCGCGGACAACGGCTGCCTCTGAAACAGGTTTTTATCGGCCGGGGCGGCATCCCCTCCGGCACCGGGGACTGCTGCGCTCCCAAGCTGCTTAACCTGGCGGCAAAAAAGAAGCTGCGACCGGTCAGCCTTACTGAATTCTACTGGGGCAGAGCAAATCGATCGGCGACAAGAGAGCACGGAGCCTTTTACGAACCCTGCCGGGAAAAATGTCATCCTATTCTCGGCTACATGCTCTGCGGCCTGGATGAGCAACCCCGGCCAACAGGCTCTTCTCAATGAATCAGGAACTCAAACTCCTCCATCTGGACCCCCACGTCATCGTCGTTGTCAAACCAGGCGGCCTCCTGTCTGTGCCGGGACGGGGAAAAGACAAACAGGACTGCGTCACCGGTCGTATCAGGAGCCTCTTTACCGATACGATCCGTCAACCCGCTGTCCACCGGCTGGACATGGACACCTCCGGCCTGATGGTACTGGCACGGACCAGAGAGGCCCACCGGAGCCTTTCCATTGATTTTCAGGAAAAAAGAGTGAAAAAGGTCTATGTCGCTCTGGTCGAGGGCAGGCCGCAGAAGACTTCCGGCCGGATCATGCTCCGCTTCCGCCTTGATCCCGACAACCGTCCCTGCCAGATTCTTGATCCGCACCACGGTAAACCGGGCGTAACATTTTTTAAAGAGCTAGGTGTTGAGGACGCCGGAACCAGGATACAGTTCACCCCGCTCACCGGCAGAACCCACCAGCTGCGGCTCCACGCCGCCCACTATCTGGGCCTGGGGACTCCCATCGTTGGAGACCGCCTTTACGGCTCGGGCAGGAATCCCGGTGAACTCTGCCTGCACGCCGCCCGGCTCGATTTTCACCACCCCGTCACCAAAAAATGGTTGGAATTCGAGTCCAGTCCACCCTTCTAAAAACGTTTCAGCCAACACCTTTGAATCAAACCACCCTGTTGTGGCTTTTTACGGGGACATAAATACAATTTATTCCAGAGTCAACTATTTAAAATGGTATTATGTCCCCGTCTTTTATATTTTAAATGTCCCCGTATTTTAAGATTATCCTGTTGTCTAGATGACGAGTATAACTTCTTATTTGGTTACAACCCATAGTGAGTGTATTACTGCTGGCAGCCAAAAAAGAAAGCATAAAACAATATTAATTATTAAGTCTTTTCCCGCACCTTTCTTAAAGAATACTGCCAAAGGTGGTAAGAAAATTGAAAGAATTATTAGAACTAGCTTGTTATCCATGGTTTGATTCTCCTTTTTTGTATTATTCATTTACATATAATGGCCGCTCAACTCGGCCATTGCCCGCTCAGCCGGCAGGCTGTCACTCCCCTATGAACTCATCAGCCGGGCTTTTTATAAAATCAGCAGCCAGGGGAATAAACGCCCTCAACCCACCGTCATCAACAGAACCCATCACCCGAATATCACCACCGGTTTTATCATCCCAGAATATCTGGATCTCGATCTGATATTTTCTGCCGCCCGGGCCAATCCGATCTTCGACAACGGGTTCAACATTAATCATCTGCACAAGCTCTGCGTACGACCTGGATCTGAACTGCCCGAGCGTCTGGCTTAAAATCCGCTTTGCCTCTTTCCTGTTCATCTCACTTTGAAGCCTGCTCCAAAGCCACCGCTACGGCCACCGAGGCGCCGACCATGGGGTTGTTGCCCATACCGATGAGGCCCATCATTTCCACATGGGCAGGTACCGATGAAGAACCTGCGAACTGGGCATCGGAGTGCATCCGCCCCATGGTGTCGGTCATGCCGTATGAGGCCGGACCTGCCCCCATGTTGTCCGGGTGCAGGGTACGGCCGGTGCCGCCGCCCGAGGCCACGGAAAAATATTTTCTGCCCTGTTCCAGACACTCCTTCTTATAGGTGCCCACCACTGGGTGCTGGAAACGGGTGGGATTGGTGGAGTTGCCGGTGATGGAGACATCCACCTTCTCCAGGTGGTTGATGGCCACCCCTTCCCGGACATCGTCGGCACCAAAACAGCGAACCGAACCACGCTCACCCTCGGAGTATCGTTTCTCCTCAATCACACTCAGCTCCGATGAACTGTAATCATAGCTGGTCTTGACATAGGTAAAGCCGTTGATCCTGGAAATAATCAGGGCGGCATCCTTGCCAAGACCGTTGAGAATGACCCGCAGCGGCTGTTTTCTCACGCGATTTGCGGATTTGGCGATTCCGATGGCGCCCTCTGCCGCGGCAAAAGATTCATGGCCGGCAACAAAGGCAAAGCAGCCGGTCTCTTCACGTAGCAGCATGGCCGCCAGGTTACCATGGCCGATACCCACCCGGCGGCTGTCGGCAACGGAGCCGGGGATGCAGAAGGCCTGCAGCCCCTCGCCCAGGGTGGCGGCGATATCCACTGCCCTGGTCTGGCCTTTTTTAATGGCGATGGCCGCCCCCAGGGTGTAGGCCCAGCAGGCGTTGTCAAAACAGATCGGCTGTACCTCTCTGACGATCTCAGCCACATTGACGCCATAGTCATTACAGACCTTTTCCGCCTCTTCAAGGCTGTCCAGACCATATTGATTCAAAACCGGAGTAATCTGGTCGATTCGACGCTCATAACTTTCAAAAAGTTCCATGGTTACCCTCCCTATTGCTCTCGTGGATCAATGAATTTAATACCGTCATCAAAACGACCGTAAGTTCCCGTGGCTCCGGCAAGGGCACTGTCAGCATCCTCACCCTTGCGAATCGCATCCATCATCCTGCCCAGGTGGACATACTTGTAACCGATGATTTCATCATCTGTATCCAGGGCCAGTTCAAGGACATAGCCTTCGGTCACTTCCAGGTAGCGAGGGCCCTTGGCCTTGGTGCCATAAGTTGTACCGGTCACCGAACGCAGCCCTTTACCAAGATCCTCCATTCCTGACCCCACCGGCAGGCCGCCTTCGGAGAAAGCGGACTGGCTGCGGCCGTAAGCAATCTGCTGAAAAAGCTCACGCATGGCAGTGTTGATGGCATCACAGACAAGGTCAGTATTGAGCGCCTCTAAAATGGTCCTGCCCGGTAATATCTCGGAGGCCATGGCCGCAGAATGGGTCATACCGGTACAACCGATGGTCTCCACCAGCGCTTCCTCAATGATCCCATCCTTGATGTTGAGCGTCAGCTTGCAGGCCCCCTGGTGGGGGGCACACCAGCCGATCCCATGGGTAAATCCGCTGATATCGGTGATCTCTTTCGCCTTTGTCCACTGCCCTTCCTGGGGGATGGGCGCGGGACCGTGGGTGGCCCCCTGAACGATCGAACACATCGATTTTACTTCTGAAGAGTATTCCATACTGGTCTCCATTGTTGAGTAAAACTATAATTTACGTTGTTGCCTGAACGATTTTGCCTGCACAATCCACCAGGCTCAACTCTTTCAGCCCGGCACCGGCTGCTCAGCACTGCCCGGCGGCAGCCGGGTAATCAGATAAGCCCCGGCCATGATCATCGCCGCTCCGCTTCCGTCAAGCGGTGTCACCAGTTCGTCCCTTAGAAAAAAAGCCAGGACGATGGTAAAAAGGGGGATAAAGGCGCACATTGCACAGGCCTTGGTGATGGAGATACGATGGATCGCTTCCAGCCACAAGATCTTTGATACCCCCATCAGCAGAACGCCGTTGATCAGCAGAAAAACGGCCGCTCCTCTTAGCGCTGCGAGGGTGGGTGTTGGTTCAAACAGATAGCCGATAAACAGCAGTACCGGAAAGGCTGCCATGGACCGGAATCCCAGGATGGTGACGCTGCTGACCTTAGTCCGCGCCCTTTTTTGAAAATAATTGGCCAGCGGCGCAACAGCGGCCGCTGCAAGGACCAGTATATCCCCCCGGTTGAAAAGCAGTTCGTCGGGAAAGAGGATGGCAACCGCGCCGCAGCCCATGGCCAAAGCGCCATAGACCTGTTTATTAAAAAGTTTTTCGCTGCCCAGAACATTGAAGTAGAGAAAGGAGAAAAAGAGCTGCATCATGATAATCACCGCCACATTGCCTGAAGTGGTATACTTGACACCGATGAAAATCAGACCGAACATGAGGGTGATAAAAAAGGACGTGAGCAGCAGATCAGGCCAGGCAGACCGCTTGCAAAGCTCGTGCAACTTGCCCCGCCAACAGACGATGGTCATAAAAACCGCGGCGGCGATAAGCACTGTGAAGGCGTATGAATACACCGCCCCCACCAGGGCCACGGCAAAGGCTGAGATGATAGGGAACCAGCTTTCGAGAAAAGAAAAGGCGACCAGCAACAGCTCTCCCTGCCGCTCCTGCCTCACCTCTGTCATCATAAACCGGTACTGGGATGAAAAAGCACTACCCTTCCATGACTTCAATACCTTCCAGCTTCCAGTCCTCGGTGCCGACAGGTCGGGCCCAGGTCCACTCCTCGGCAAACTTGACCGGCTCGGTCATGGACCCCTCGATCAGATCTCCGGAATGCTCATCAACGGTATAGTCGAGCAGGTTGGCGGTAAAGAGTACGGTGATAAAATCCTCCCCCCCTTCCGTCGAACCGGCACCAATGATCTTCACCTGGCGGATTGAGATATTCTCCAGCTTGTTTAAGCGGCCAAGTTGACGGAGCTCGGCGAAATGGTCTTCATACTCCGAGGCCAGCTGTTCACCAAGGAGGTGACGGAAGGACTCGATCTCCCGCCTCATCCATCCGGCCTGAATCTTGAAAAAAACATCAGAGGTTATCTCGACAAAGTACTTTTCATCAAAACCGGGATCGGCTTGACGGATCATGGCCAGTCCCTCTTCAACCGGATCCATGGCCGGTGGTGGCGGTGGTGTCCCCATGCCCCCCACTCCCGCACTGCCAAACCCCTGGTTCTGCGGCCCGGGCGGTCGCTGGTAGCCGGGGCCTGCCTGGGGTTTGGACAGTCTGCGATAGAAGTAGAAACCGAGACCGGCGAGAATCAAAAGTGGCAGGATACCGAACCCGTTTCCTCCCATGCCAAAGAGACTGCCGAACAGCAGCCCTCCCAGGGCGCCGCCGAGCAGTCCACCCATCAGGCCGCGTCCGAAACCGGACTTCTGTTTGGTGGACTGGGTGGTGGTCTTGGCCGGGGCCTGGCGGGTTACAGGTTGTTTGGGGGCTGTTCTCCGAAAACTTCGCCCTCCTCCCCTGGAACGGGCATCGGCATAATCGGCCATGATTCCGCCCTCGATAAAGGCTGCGGCAATGAGAATCAACAGGAAGGGGGTCAGACTGCGGAATTGGTCCAGCATGGGAGTAGCTCCTTAACTCGTTTGGATATTGCACGGCATGTTCTTATCAACTGGTTCATTTCTAGCAGCCTTGGACCAACTTGTCATGTTATTTTCTCACAGGAACTGTCTCATATTTTACAGGGACCAGCGGAAGGGGCATCACTTCATTGACGCCATGGCCACACATGATATTATGCCAGAGAGATAATCACCGCGGAGAAGACGTTCAAAAGACATATCTCTGTCAAGGATTCCGGAGCTGCCCCTGAACTGTACCGGGCCAACGCTCTACTAATTAAAACTTTAGCCTGATACGATCTGCCATGAAAACCTGGGATGTCATAGTTGTCGGTGGAGGTGCTGCCGGACTGATGGCCGGTGGACAGGCTGCAGCATGTGGTGCCGACGTCCTGATTCTGGAGAAGATGAAACGGCCGGCGAGAAAACTTTGTATTACCGGTAAAGGCCGCTGTAACCTGACCAACAACGCCGAGTTGAGAGATTTCATCGGTCACTTCGGCCCCAGGGGACGATTCCTGCACCAGGCCTTTAACCGTTTTTTCTCCGCAGAACTGATCAGTTTCTTCAATGATAAGGGGTTGCAACTGACACATGAGAGGGGCGGCCGGGTCTTTCCTGTGGACGGTAAGGCGGTGGCCATCCTGGAAACCTTTGAAAAATGGCTTAACCAAATGGGGGTACGCCTTGACTGCGGAGTTCGGGTTGATAAAATTCTGGCCGACACCAGCGGGGTGAAAGGCGTCAGGGGCAGCGGGCAAGTCTACCACTGTAAAAAACTCATCCTCACCACCGGCGGCTCCTCCTATCCGAGAACCGGCTCGACCGGTGACGGATACAGGTTTGCCGGACAGCTTGGTCACACCATCACCCCCATCCGTCCTGCACTGGTTCCCCTGCTGACCGATCTCGGGCTGTGCCGTGACCTGGCAGGACTGGAGCTGCGTAATATCGACGTCGGCCTGCTGGTGGACGGTAAAAAAAAGGGAAAGTGGTTTGGTGAAATTGCTTTTTTTGAAAACCGCCTTGCCGGCCCGGTTGTTCTGACCCTGTCCGGCCAGGTGGTAGAGCTTTTAAGAGACGGCAGACAGGTCGAACTGGCCCTGGATCTCAAGCCGGCCCTGGATGAAAAAAAGCTTGATGCCAGGCTGCTGCGAGACTTTCAGAAAAGACACCGGGAGACACTTGAGTCGGTCCTTGGCGGATTGCTGCCCGCGAAACTGATCCCGGTCTGTTTGAAAGAAACGGAACTCAACGCTGATCAGCAGGCGGGCACCATCAGATCCAAACAGCGAAGACGGCTCAGGCTGTGGCTCAAGGACTTTAAAATTCCCATCCCCGGCCATCGCCCCATGGCCGAAGCCATCGTCACCGCTGGTGGTGTCGACCTGTCTGAAGTCAACCCGAAGACCATGGAGTCAAAGCTTGTTGACGGACTCCACCTGGCCGGTGAAATTCTCGATCTGCACGGCGACACCGGTGGCTATAACCTGCAGGCCGCGTTTTCAACCGGCTGGCTGGCCGGGCAATGCGCAGCACAGGACCATGACAGGGGCGATTTATCTTCTTCCCCTTGAATTTCTGGGACTTTCAGCAGCTGACCTGGTAAGTATTTGATGAATATCTGAACAGTTACGAAAATAATTCATCTCACCTTTCTCATCGTGGAACCAATGAAAAATAATCTCCTCCTCATTGTCACCCTCATCCCTTTTCTGCTCACCGGCTGTGCCGATCTGGACGACAGTCGTTTCAACACCCTGCAAAACAAAATGGTCATGGATGAGGAGACCGGCCTGATGTGGGCCACAGCCGACAACCAGGAAAATATCGACTGGAACGATGCCATCGACTACTGCGCGACTTTCAATGGAGGTGGATACAGAGACTGGAGGCTTCCCACTGTTGAAGAGTTGGCGGAGCTGTATGAGGCAGGGATAAAACTCCCTGAAAAAAAGCGGCACAAGATTTATTTCAGCGACGACAAGCCATTACCCATCAAAATAAGTGACCGCTCCCTGTGGGCCTCAGATACCCGCGGCAGTGCTGCTGCCTACTGTAATGCTTCCCGCGGCGGCTGTGGTTACCTGGAAAAAGCGATCTCGATCACCCTGCGCGCCCTGCCGGTAAGGACCGCATCAAAAAAAGAAGTCGACACCGCGCAGCCTGCTATCCAAACTGCTCCTCCCGCCACATCACCCTCCAAAGATGCGCCCATTGAGCAGAAAATGAAACTGCTCAAAAAGATGTACGACGACGGACTCCTCACCGACGAAGAGTACAGTTCCAAGAAGCAGGAGCTCCTTAAGCAGCTTTAGACCACCTTGCAGGATCTGTAAAAAAATCAGCCCCGGCTCACGCCGCAGTACTGATGACAGAGTGGTCGCCGATCTTCATTTTCTCCATGAGTGCAGTTTCAGGAGATGTTGCCCCTCCCGAAAAACTGATTCCCAACAGCTTGGTCTCTTCAAAAAACTGCTCCAGCTCCTGTTGAAAATCTGCAGCAAACCCGGCTTTTTCATCCGAATCAAAAAGAAACCGGATTCTGGCTCCCTGCCGGGTTTGCAGGTAATGGACCTCCACATCTCCCAGCTCATCCATTTTCAGATAGAGAGCCAGGCTGGTGGACTGTTCTTCAGAATCATCATCACTGCTCCCGGAGGGAAAATGATCCACAACCAGAAAACCGTTTTCCAGAAATGAAAACGGCAGTGGAAAGATCAGGGCCTCACCTTCAAGCCTCAGCTGAGCCACCTGAAACAGCTCCAGGGTGGACAGCAGGTTTCCAGCACTGCGCTGCAGCTCTTCACCGGCCGTGGACGAAGAAAAGGCTGCAAGAAGAGCTGCCTTCAAGCCACCACCGGCTCGTGCAGTATCTCCACGGGCCACAAGGGCCTCCATATCCATCCCAGCCGTCCGTAACGTTAACGCCAACCTGGCGGCCCACTCTTTTTTTGAAGCTGTCTCAGGCTGAGCCGAGAGCAGCCGCTCAATGGTTGCCCGCTGCCCTGCTGAAAAAACAGCCTCTGTCGAAACAGTTGCAGGAGTCAGAGGCTGCTCCACCCCCTTGAGAAATCCGGCCGTTTCAATCCCTTTCCCGACAGGAACAAGCAGCTGACCGGTTGGCTTGCCCGTTTCCTGAGAGACAAGCGCAAACGCAACACCTCGTTTGGTGGACTGCGGTTGCAGAATTACGGTCTGTCCGGGCCGTGCCTCAACATCTCCGCGCACCTCAACTCTTCTACCGCCGATATCAATTAGCGCCCGGTCAGCGCTGATCCGCTCGATCATTACAGCCCTGACCGGGCGCCCCGGCGATCCTGCTTCCAGCAAACGATCACTCGCGGCAGTAAGAGATTCGAAACCGGACTGCAGCTGCCCCCCTCCACCAGTTACAGGCGGAGACGCCATAGGCACAGATTGCGGCAAAAGGGGCAACCGGGTTTGCCCGCCCGGTTCGACACCAGTCTTCTCCAGCAGTGGTGCCAAAGGCAGGGGACTCAATGACCGCCCGAGTGCAGGCAGCAGACTTTTCAATTTGGATTGGACAGGATCCTGGGAAAGAGCCAGTTCAAGCTGCGGCGAAAGTGACGCCACCCGAACCTCAAGCGACTGCCCCTTAACAAGTTTGAGCTCGGTTGCGACATTGAAACGCCCAAAAGGGGTATCGAGTAGCAGTTGCTGATTGGCCTGGTTTTCCACCACCACTGCATGGAACAGTTGACCGGCCTTGAAGGGTAAAGCAGTCTGCTGCCCGGTGGTTTGTTCGGAAATGGGGGACAGCGACAGGGAAGCAGGGAAGACGGGGGAACCGATACTTTCTACAGCCATGTTCTCGGCTCCCCCTGGTAGCAAACTCAGATCTTAAAACGACGAACCATCTGTCGTAACTCTTCGGCCAGATCCTTCATCTCATCGGCCTTGCTCCGAACCTCGTCACTGCGGCCCGCCATATCGGTTGACTCCTGACTGACACCGCTGATATCCCGTGCCACCTCTTCGGAAACAGCCGAGCTCTGCGAAACATTTTCAGTCACCTCCTGGATACCTAGGGAGGCATGGGTAATATTTTCGGCAATTTCACTGGTGGTGTTTGCCTGTTCATCAACGGCGGTAACGATGGTGGCGACAATGTCGTTGACCTCGTTGATAACTCTGGTGATCTGCTGGATCTGCACCACGGTTTCCGAGGTCGAATTCTGGATGCCGGCGATACGGTTCTTGATCTCCTGAGTGGCTTCAGCGGTCTGTTTGGCCAGCTCCTTGATCTCATTGGCAACAACAGCAAACCCTTTACCGGCTTCACCGGCCCGGGCTGCCTCAATTGTGGCGTTTAATGCCAGGAGATTGGTTTGCTCGGATATCTCAGTGATGGTCTCTGTCACCTTGCCGATCTCAGATGCGGCTACTCCAAGCTCATCAATCTTTTCCGAGGCCGATCCGGCCTCAACAACAGCCTCACCGGTAATTATTCGGGCGGTGTCGGTGTTTTTGACAATCTCACCAAGGGTCGATGTCATCTCCTCGGTGGCGGTGGCAACCAGAGTGATATTGGTTGAGGCCTCTTCTGTTGCAGCGGCAACGGTGTTCATGTTGGCACTCATCTCCTCAGCAGCAGCGGCAACCGAGACAGAACGTTCACTCATCTGCCTTGTCCCGGAGCTGAACCCGTTTGCCGTTCCACCCAGTGAATCAGAAGAGTTATAAAGGGTCTCAGCGGTTGTTGAGATGGACTGTATCATATCACGAAGCTGATCTGTCATGGACTGGAGGTCGTCTGCGATCGCCCCGAACTCATCACCACTGGTACTCTTCAGAGAATGTCTCAGATTTCCCTGGGCTATGGACTTGATATGATCCGAGGAGTCATGCAGGGGATTGAGGACATTTTTCTTCACCAGAAACCAGACCACCCCAAAAATGCCTAGTAAAATTCCGACTGTCCAGCCGATTACAGAGATCTTGGCCTGGACAACATGACGGTTGGTTTCCTCCAGAGAACTGATAATCTCAAAGGCACCGTGCCGGTCACCAACGCGCCAGCCCTCCTTGCTTCTGCCGGTGGGGTCCGGACTGCCCTTGGGGTCACCATGGCAGATCATACAATCCTTGGTGAGGACAATGGTCTTGTAATATCGAATTTCATCATCACTGATGACTGTCTTCTCATCAATTTTGCCGGAATCAAGCTCTGTGAGTACCTCAAGCTCCTCAGGAGTTGGTTTGTTCCCGGAATTTCTTGGCTGTTGGGCGGGAACCCGGAAGCTGTACCCTGCCTTTTCGGCATTGGCTTCGGCGCTCTGCATAGCAGTGATTACCGGCACAGCCTCCATAACCTTCTCACTGTCCAGCTGTTCAAGGGGGTGAAGCACCCCCATTTCCAACTTTCGTCCCATCTGATTTCGGGTCGCCTCGGCCATGAGAACAATAGCCTTGCTCTTCTCAATAATAGATTTATGAGCACTGGTACGGATATCGTCCATGCGCTGCCAGGCAAATATGGAGGCAACGAAAACCGGTCCGATAATGGCAATGCCAAGCACCTTCCATTTGATTGAAATATCACTGATCTTCATTCCTCCTCCCAAGCCGCTAGTGTTGAAAATACTCAGAGACAAACCATCGAACCGGATCTCCCTCTCCTTCCTGCAATGGTAAGCGAGAGATCCCCCATAGATTCCTCATCGAATCAAAACGGAAAAAAATTTAGAGATTTTTACTGGCGGGAACTACGGACGGAGGAAGGCGATCAGGCTTACCTGCGGGGATGGATCAATCCGGCAAGACGACCAGAGACAATGTCTGCCGCCTGTTGATTGCCGTTAAGATTCCAGTGGACATCATTTACTTTATAGAGAGGATGGGGCTGGTCAGTAAGGGGGGGCAGGAGGTCAAAGAACGTGATCTCCTGGTGCTCAAGTTCTGCACCAAGACTCCGATTGGGTCGACTCAGATCCCACTCAGATTGATCAATATTTTTTCGTTTACGAATTTCATCGCCCAGTTCCCGGTCAAACTGGATAACCGAGGGAAGCAGCAGGACAACCAGGCGGACATTCTCGGCTGCACAGAGGTCGCGGATTGTTTTAAGAGTTGAAAGGAGGTTCTCAAGCTGGCCACCAAACCGCTCATCCCGCTTGTCAAAGAGATAGGCCCGCTCCGCAAGATAAGCCAGAAACACCTTTTTCGGCAGGATCGGACAATTATCACAGTAGTTAACATTACCGTGATAGGTCCTGCCCGGATAATCTCTGGTCAACTCAATGAACCGCTGACCAAGGGAGCAGAGGGCGGAATAGTCGCACAACTCTTTTCCGCCGGCGGCTGAAAAGTCATCACCGATAAACAGTGAGAGCAGGACCATGTCCGGCTTCTGCTTCAGTCCTTCCCGGTAGAGAAGTGAGAGATAGTCCTGCGGACCAATGGACGGGATCCCCATGTTGAGCAGCTCGACTTGCTCATCGCCCCGCTGGAGTTTTTCCTCCAGCAGAGTGAGAAAGCTCTTTTCATACGGTACCGAGCTGAATGCAAAGGAATCACCAACGGCCACAATCCGGTAGCGGCCGCTGGTTTTTTGAGAGAAATCAATATCCTTGAAGCCGTCCTTGTTGAGACGGAAAGAAAAATCGCCCCCCTGAGGCTTTCCCTTTGCCTCCAGGTAGTCACGGCTCAGAAAGAGTGACGAAAAGAAGAAATAATGGTAGCCCTGCAACAGCAATTCGGCAGCAAGGAGCAGGACAATGACCCTGGAACCCGCCTTGAAAAAACGCCTGAAACTCACCGATCGAGCAGTTCACCAACCAGTTGAACCGACTGCTTGGCCTTGGCTTTTTCCGCATCGGTGATCGGCGTCATCTGGCTCTTGCGCTGCTCCCGCTCATTCCAGCTGCGGATCATGGTTTGAGCCACATGGTCACGATTAAGGCCGTCGAATTCGATCATCCAGTCGTCCTGACCGATGGAACGCATAAAGCCTGCATTTTTTGGATAGGAGTTAATGGAGACCATGGGCGTGTTGATCGCGGCACAGAAGATCAGGGAGTGGGTGCGCAGCCCGATATGACTGCCCACCTTGGCAAGGATGCCGACGATGTCGTGATAATCATACTCTTCATTGGTGATGATCCGCACCGAACCCTGATTCTTGACATACTGCATGCATTCACGGGTAATGGTCAGATCCATCACCTGGGTGACGGTGAGCAGCACCTCCACCCCCAGCTCGTCAATGACCTGGTCAATGGCGCCGGCAATGATCCGGCAGAAATCCTCGCGGGTCAGCTTACCGGTGTCCGACCAGTTGTCGATATAGGCGTTGACGTTAAACGAGATGGTGCCGGTGGAGTTGGTGAAAAGATTTTCCTTGCGGATGATCTCCTCAAGACGATTCTCAGGTGAGGGCACAGTGTTGATGGCCGAGTCCGCCTTGAGATGAATCTCAGGCGACTTGAGCTGCAGGTCCTCAAAAAGCTCCTGGGTCTGCTGGTCGCGCAGCGTCACCAGCTCGGTGGCATCAAGCACCTTCTGCAGCGCCTCTTTGCCCACCTCGGTATCAATGGGACCGACACTGGCGTTATAGAAGACAATGGGAATATTTTTTTTGCGACAGGCCGGTGAAAAAAGTGCCACACTCCACAGGGTGTTAATCAGCGGATTATAGAATTTTCGGTCAAACAGGGCGTTGTCGGTGATCAGCACCATGTCGGTACGGGTCATGCCGATGTAATTGGCCAGACCAAAGGCCTTGAGCGACCCGTGCCAGGGCATCATACCCATGGCCTTGACCCGGTGATGGCTGAACTGCTTTTTCACATAACCCGGTTTGATGGTCGGCACCAGGAACTCGATATCAGACCGGACCTCGGCAAAATCATCGAGCAGATTTCCAAGGATCGCCGCATCTCCTGCATTTCTTCCTGAAAAACTGCCGATCAGTGTTAATTTCTTCATATCCTTTTTTATCTCCCTGTCGCTCCGGGTTCACCGGAGGCTGTGAATCAGATCAGGTTCTGTTGTTTATACCAGTCAACGGTTGCCGCCAACCCCTTCTCATAGTCGAACTTCGGTTCCCAGCCCAGCAGCCTGCGGGCCTTCTCAATGGTGAATGTTCGGCTTTTGGTGAAAAAGTCGACCCGTCGCCGGTAAATGGGCGGCTCGATATTAAACGGGATGCAGACCTTCTCACAGATGGTGCCGGCCAGTTGAAAGGGGCCTGCCGGCAGATGAATCTTGGTGGTGGGTCGGTCAAGCAGCCGGGCAATGATGTCGACGATCTCGTTGAGACGGATGTTTTCCGGTCCGGCGCCTAAAAACACCTCACCGATGGCCTCCTCCCTCTCCCCGGCCAGGATGAAGACATCGGCCAGGTCCTCCACATAGACCATGTTGAAATAGATCCGGCCGTCGCCAAGGATCGGGGTTACCCGTTTTGAGGCGAGCTTAAAGAGTTTGAGCAGACGCAGATCACCGGGTCCGTAGATGGGTCCGGGTCTCACCACGGAGACCGCAAAATCGTTGTCCCTGCCGTATTGGAGCGCCTTCTGTTCACCCTCAAGCTTGGTTCGCTGGTAGATGTCGCCCGGTGAAAAACGGTACTCTTCATCCGCCGGCCCCTCTTCAATATGGCCGTGCACCCCCACTGTCGAGCAGTGGACAAAGCGCTTCACCCCGGCCGCCTGAGATGCTTCAAGCAGATCAAGTGTCGCGCCGATGTTGACATCCCGGTAGACCTGATCCACTACACCGGCCTGGCGAAACAGGGCAGCAATATGATAAACCCGTTCAACCCCTTCCACCGCCTCTTTAATCTTGGCCCGGTCAGTGATGTCGCCTTCAATAACCTCAATGTCTGCGGCGTGCTCCATGGTCATTTTGGAGCGATTGCGGACAAAGGCCCGCACCTCACACCCCTGCTGGACCAGTTTTTCAGCCAGTACGCTGCCAGTAAAACCGGTCGCCCCGGTGACAAGAACTTTCACTATGCTTTATCCTTTATGTTACAGGTTCGGTCTGGATTGAACTCTCCAGCCGATCATAAAATTCATTGAGCTTTCTGCCGAAAGCCTCCCGGGTATACTCAAGGGCAACCCGTTCCCTGGCATGGTCGGCCAGTGTAGTGCGCAGCTCCCGGTTACTGGTAAGTTCAACCAGTCCGGATGCCATATCGGTGGCTGTAGCTTCTACCAGATATGCTATCTCATCGTCAAGCACTTGCGTATGGGTCTGCATGCGGGTGGCCAGCACAACCCGGCCCGAATCGAGGTAGGAGTATATCTTCATCGGCGTATTGAATCCTTTGGAGCGCGGCGACACCAGGATATCGGCCTGACGGAGGTAATGATGCAGGTCGGAGACCGGACGGCGGCCGACAAAGCGGACCCTGTCTGTCAAACCAAGCTCATCTGTTCTGCGCTGATAGGAAGAGATGTCTCCATCCGCCCC